>JACPQR010000010.1 GCA_016190375.1 Deltaproteobacteria bacterium | reverse complement strand
TTCGTCGGTCGCTACGGCGGAGTGAATCCGCCTCCGCTCCCTCACTGCGCGCCATCGCACGGTCGGCACGCTCCGGAGTGCCGAAGGGCGCGCATCCTTCAGGGTCGACCGCGGCCGATGCGCCGCCTGGGGCCGCGGGGCTCACACCTCCATGATCTCCTTTTCCTTGTTGGCCACGATCTCGTCGACCTTCTTGACCGAGGTCTCGATCTCGGTCTCGACCTTCTTGAGCGCCTGAGCGACCTCGTCGGCCGGGACGTCGCCGTCGGACTCGAGCTGCTCGAGGAGCTCGCGGGCCTCACGGCGCGCGCCGCGGATCGCGACCTTGCTCTCCTCGCCGTTCTTGCGGGCGATCTTGACGAGGTCCTTGCGGCGCTCCTCGGTGAGCGGAGGGATGGGGATGCGCACGAGCTCGCCGTCGGACATCGGGTTGACGCCGAGGTCGCTCTGACGGATGGCCTTCTCGATCGCGGAGACCACGCTCTTGTCCCACGGCTTGACGAAGATCGTTCGAGGATCCGGCGTCGACAGCGACGCCATCTGGTTGAGCGGCGTCGGCGTCCCGTAGTAGTCCACACGGATGCCGTCGAGCAGCGACACGCTCGCCCGGCCCGTGCGGAGCCGAGCGAGATCTCGTCGCAGCGCGTCGTGCGCCTTCTGGATCCCGCTGCGAAGGTCGGCAAAGACGTCGTCGATCAGTCCCATGGCTCTTCCTCCAAGCTTCGTGCCCCGAAAGCCCGTCAGCCCGCGTCGTCCGAAACGGTCGTGCCGATGTCCTCTCCCTGTGTGACCCTGCGGATGTTGCCCTTCTCGAAGAGGTTGAAGACCCGGATCGGAAGGTGGTTCTCCATGCAGAGGGTGATCGCCGTCGTGTCCATCACGGCGATCCGCCGCTGGATGACGTCGAGGTAGCTCAGGTGCTTGAACATCACCGCGTCGGGGTGCTTCAACGGATCCTTGTCGTAGACGCCGTCCACCTTGGTTGCCTTGCAGACGACCTCGGCGTGGATCTCCATCGCCCTGAGCGCCGCGGCGGTGTCCGTGGAGAAGTACGGGTTGCCCGTGCCGGCACCGAAGATCACGATCCGCCGCTTCTCGAGGTGGCGCATGGCGCGGCGGCGGATGTAGGGCTCGGCGAGCTGCCGGATCTCGAGCGCGGTCTGGACGCGGGTAGGCGTCCCGAGGCGCTCGAGGGAGTCCTGCAGGGCGAGGGCGTTCATCACCGTGGCCAGCATGCCCATGTAGTCCGCGGTGGAGCGCTCGAGGCCCTGGTCGCTGCCCCTGAGCCCGCGGAAGATGTTGCCGCCCCCGATGACGAGCGCGACCTCGACGCCCGACTCGTGGACGTCGCGCACCTCGGACGCGATGGAATGAAGGACGTTCGTGTCGATTCCGTAGCCGTCCGCGCCCGACAATGCCTCTCCCGACAGCTTGAGCAGGATGCGGCGGTAGCGCGGGCGCTGTGGCTCCGGACTCATACACCCTCGCCGAGCTCGAAGCGGACGAAGCGCCGGATCTGCACGTTCTCCCCCGTCTTCGAGACCACCGCAGTCCGTACCTGCTCGATAGTCTGGCCCGGCTCCTTCACGAAAGGCTGCTCGAGCAAGCAGACCTCCGAGTACCACTTGTCGATCTTGCCGTCGACGATCTTGGGGACGATCTTGTCGGGCTTGCCCTCGCCCCTCACCTGGGCCTCGAAGATCTCGCGCTGCTTGGCCACGAGCTCGGCCGGCACCTCCTCGCGCCGAACGCACACGGGAGGGTTGGCGGCGATCTGAAGGGACACGTCGTCCACGAACTCCTTGAAGGCCTCCGTCCTCGCGACGAAGTCCGTCTCGCAGTTTACCTCGACGAGGACGCCGATCCGCCCGCCCTGGTGGATGTAGGAGTGGACGAGCCCCTCGGAGGCGGCTCGGTCCGATTTCTTCGCGGCCTTTGCCAGACCCTTCTTGACGATGATCTCGGAGGCCCTGTCGAGGCTGCCCTCGGCCTCCACGAGCGCTTTCTTGCAATCCATCATGCCCGCGCCCGTCCGGTCGCGGAGCTCCTTCACCATGTTCGCCGAGATTTCCATAGCCGTTCCTTTCAGGACCGCCTCGGAACGAAGTCGACCGCCGGCATCGGTGCCGCTCCCTGCGCGGGCCTGTCATCGGGCCGCGAGGGACGCCCGGGCTCGGCCTTCTCGGCGCGCTTGGCGGGCGCCGTGAGGAAGTCCTTGCGTCGCTGCTGCCCCTCGATGCACGCGTCCGCGATCCGGCCGGTGATGAGCTTGATCGCCCGGATGGCGTCGTCGTTGCCCGGGATCACGTAGTCGATGAGGTCGGGGTCGCAGTTCGTGTCGGTGATCGCGATGATCGGGATCTCGAGGCGGCGGCCCTCGAACACGGCGATCTCCTCCTGCTTCGGGTCGACCACGAACATGACCGACGGGAGCGCATTCATGTTCTTGATGCCGCCGATGTACTTCTCCAGCCGCGCGCGCTCCTTGTCGAGCTGCAGCGTCTCCTTCTTGGGGAGCGACTGGTACGTTCCGTCCTCGGCCATCCGCTCGAGGAGCTTGAGGCGGTCGAGGGCCTGCCGGATCGTGCGGAAGTTCGTGAGCGTCCCGCCCAGCCAGCGGTTGACGACGTAGAACATTCCACAGCGCTGGGCCTCCTCGACGACGATGTCCACGGCCTGGCGCTTGGTGCCGACGAAGAGCACGTGCCCTCCGCGAGCGACCGCCTCGACGACGGCCTCGTAGGCCTGCCGGAAGAGCTTGGCCGTCTTGCCGAGGTCGATGATGTGGATGCCGTTGCGCGCTCCATAGATGAAGGAGCGCATCTTGGGGTTCCAGCGGTTCGTCTGGTGGCCGAAGTGTACGCCGGCTTCCAGAAGGTCCCGGATCGACAGCGGGGGCTCACCGGGCTGGGGGATCAGCCCCGCCATGACTTCGGACGCGTTCGTGCTCATTCTCTCAGGTCTCCTCCGCCCTGCCGTCCCGCGTTCGCCGCCCGACCATTCGAGCGGGGATCCGCGAGCCCGTACTGCGCGAGGGCGTGTGTAATTTCGGGCCCCGAGGGGTCCGGCCGTGAGGCGGGGAGCCTATAGCACGCCCGGTCACGGGCGGGCAAGCGGGGTCGGCCGTTGCCGGTTGCCCCTTCGCTGGCGAACCTCGATACTCGGGGTGTCAGGGGGGCGCGATCGGCGCCTCGATCAAAGCCTCCCCAGCGCGCTCGGGATCGCTGGAGTCGAGGTGACGCCCGGAGGCAAGAGATGCGCAACGTCGTGTTCGTCGCTCCGTTCGCCCTCGATGCCACGATGCGCTTCTCCCACGGGCTGACGCGCCTCGAAGACCTGCGGCTGCTCGGCGTGTTCCAGAAGGCGCCGACCCAGGAGGAAGGCGCTCACTTCGCGGACGTCGCGGTCGTCGAGGACGCCCTGAATCCCGCCGCGATCGCCTCGGGCGTCGCCCGGCTGGTGGCTCGTCATGGCGAGCCGTATCGGATCACGGGCATCCTCGAGCCGCTGCAGACTCCGCTCGCCATCGTCCGCCGCCACTTCGGCGTCCCCGGCCCCGATCCCGAGACGGCCGAGCGCTTCCGGGAGAAGGCCCTGATGAAGGACACGCTGCGGCAGAACGGCCTGCCCTGCGCCCGCCACAGGCTGCTCACCGCGGCCGAGGAGGCGCTGCCCTTCGTCGCTCAGGTCGGGCTGCCGATCGTGCTCAAGCCGCCCGCGGGCGCCGGATGCCGCTCGACCTGGCGGATCGACGATCGCGGCAGTCTGGGCCGGGCCCTGGGCCAGCTTCGGCCGTCACCCGCCGCGCCGGTCCTGGCCGAGGAGTACCTGCACGGGGACGAGGGGAGCTGCGAGATGGTCGTCGTGGGCGGTCGCGTCCGGGCGCACTCGATCTCGCACTACCTGCCCGGCCCGCTCGAGGTGATGCGCACGGAGTGGATCCAGTGGGTCTGCCTTCTGCCCAGGGACATCGGCGACCCCGCCCATCAGCAGGTTCTTCGCCTGGGCGAGCGCACGGTCCAGGTGCTGGGTCTCGAGGACGGCGTGGCGCACATGGAGTGGTTTCGCCGCGAGGACGGAACGCTGGCGATCGGAGAGATCGCCGCGCGGCCGCCGGGAGGGCAACTGACGGCGATGACCGGCCTCGTTCACGACGCGGACATCTACAGGACCTGGGCACGGGCCGTGGTCGACGGCGCCTTCGACGGTCCCTGGAACCGGAGCCACGCCGCCGCGACCATCTTCCTGCGCGGAGTCGGCGCGGGTCGGGTCGCCCGCGTGGACGGCATCGACGAGGTGCATCGGCGCCTCGGCTCGCTGGTCGAGGAAGCGCGCCTGCCGCAGCCGGGAGCGCCCAAGGGCGACACGTACGAGGGCGACGGCTACATCATCGTGCGCCACCGCGACGAGGCGGTCGTTCGCGAGGCCGTGCGCCTCGTCCTGGGAACCGTGCGCGTTCGCTACGGCTGACGAGTCAGATCCCGAGGGTCGCGCGCGCGATCTCGCGGGGCTGGCCCGCGGGACCCTCGATGGCGGGGCGCGCCGCGACCTCGCGGAGCACCGCGTCGCCGACCTGGCGGCACCTGTAGGCCACGCCGCGCACTTGCACGAGGCACGGCTCCTCGCACCAGGGGAACGGCCCCACCGGTCGCTCCTCCGGCAGCTCCTGGTCCGGCGGCACCTCCGGGGGCGTCATCGTCGTTCGAGACGACGCCTCGAGCGTCGCCCTGACGACCTCGGCGTCGCAGCGACCTTCGTCGGCGAAGGCGCGCGCCAGGTGAAGCGCGGAGTCGATCTTGGCATCGGCGTTCGAGCCGTACATCGTGAGCAGCTCCGACTTCGCCGAACCGATCGCCATTCCGCTCCGGACGACGATGCCTTCGAGCTTGTCGAAGACCTCGGCCTCGCCGGAGACGATCCAGGCGAGCGCGGGTGGTCCGAGCTCCGGCGAGATCTCGGTGAAGTCGGCGATGCGGCGCGTCAGCTCGCGGCGGCGCGTTGGCTCGGGCACCTCGAGCGCCGCCGCGAGCGTACGCCGGCCCAGGGGACCCTGGTTGTACAGGACGTTGAGCGCCCGCCGCCAGATGCCCTCCTCGTCGTCTCGCAGCCGCGCCTTCACGTCGGCCAGGAAGGGCTGAAGGCTCGCTCGACGGGCGGCATCCGTCGAGGCGGCGGCGAGCGCGTTCATCGCCGCGAGCCTCACCGGCGTCGCCGGCGCCGCGATGAGCTCGCGGGCCGGTGCGGCGAAGGCACCGTCGCCCGCGAGCGCGAGGTCGATCATGCAGGCGACGCTCTCGAGGTGCTGGTTCGGGTCCTTGCCCGCCCGCGCCGCCACCAGCGCCGCCGAGGAGCCATCGACTCCCTCCGTCGCCAGCTTGCAAAGGGACGCCATGGCCTCGGCCTCGCCGGCCTTGGCGTGCTCGCCGAGCCACGAGACGTCACGGTTCGCCTCGGCCTCCGACGCGTTCTCGGGGCCGCAGGCGGAGAGGATGAACACGGCAGGAACGAGGATCGGCATCACGGTGCGCATGGCGGCGGAGCGGACCTCCTGGCCGCGGAGGATACGGCGTCGGGGCATCGCTCCGCCAGGGTCACCGTCGCCGGAAGGTCTCTGGTATCTAGTCGACGGGCTCGATGCAGACGACCTGGCTGGCGAGGCGATCCGCGACCATGAGGACCCGGCCGTCGGCCGAGAAGGCGAGGATGTTGCCGTCGTAGTTGGTGAGCTGAAGGCCCGTCGCGAGCTCCGAGACGTCTCCCTCGGGCGAGATGCTGACCAGTCGGCCGTCCGACCAGCTCGCGGCGACCATCTGCTGTCCGAACGGTCCCTCGGGCGCGAAGACGACCGCGTGAATCCCGCCGAGACCGGTGGCGAGCGGCTCGCCGGCGTTTCCGTCGGCACCGATGGGAGTGATCGAGCCGTCTCCCGTGTAGCCGCCGCCGAGCGGACGCGATGCGAAGATCCCGCCGCCGTACAGCCCGCTGGCGTCGAGGGCGAGCCCCTCGATCCCCTCGACCTGCGAGAACACGACGCCAGCCCCAAGCTCGTCGAAGATGCCCCAGTCGTCGCCCGCTCCGTCGGTGTCTCCCGTGATGAACAGACCCTCGGGATACGGGTCGCCCGGCGAGAAGAGGAGACCGTAGATGTCGTCGAGCCCGGGGCCTGGACCTGTCACGAAGACGGTCGCGGCGCCGTCGGTGCCGACACGGTACAGAGTGCTGTCGGAGTCACCATCGCTGCCCTGATCACCCACGTAAAGCGCGCCGTCGAATACGCCCTCGGCGTCCCAGGTGATGGTCGTGAGCAGGTCCGGCGCGTCCGCCCAGTCTGCGCCGGAGGTGAACGGAGCGACATCCCCGGTCAGCACGTCGAGCGTGAAGAGTGTGTCGTTTCCCTGGTCGACGACGTAGAGGAAGGCCCCGTAGCCTCCGCCCGCGAACGCCGCGGCGACAGGCTGATTCAGTCCCGCGTCGCCGCCGGCGACGACCACGGCCCGGAATCCCTCGGCGACGGCCCAACCCGGATCCTCGTCGAAGGCGCCGCAGTCGTAGGTCACGCACGCGGGATCGCCGGCGCAGTCGCCGTCATCGCAGTCGACGTCGTCGTCGCCGTCGTCGTCCGATTCGTTGTCGCAGTCCTCGGGCGTGGCGCACGCGGGATCGCCGGCGCAGTCGTCGTCGTCGCAGTCGGTGGCGCCGTCGTCGTCGTCGTCGGCTCCGTCGTCGCAGTCCGTCTCGTGGAAGCAGGCGGGATCGGCGGCGCAGTCGTCGTCGTCGCAGTCGGTGGCGCCGTCGCCGTCGTCGTCGACATCGTCGTCGCAGTCCGCCTCGTGCAGGCAGGCGGGATCGGCGGCACAGTCCTCGTCGTCGCAGTCGGAGGTCCCGTCGCCGTCCTCGTCGACTCCGTCGCCGCAGTCCGTCTCGTGGAAGCAGGCGGGATCGGCGGCGCAGTCGTCGTCGTCGCAGTCGGCCGCGCCGTCGCCGTCCTCGTCTGCGTCGTCGTCGCAATCCGTCTCGTGGAAGCAGGCGGGGTCGTCGGCGCAGTCCTCGTCGTCGCAGTCGGCGTCCCCGTCGCCGTCGTCATCGAGGTCGTTGTCGCATACCTCCACGAGGCAGGCGGGGTCGTCGGCGCAGTCCTCGTCGTCGCAGTCGACATCCCCGTCGCCGTCTTCGTCCATCCCGTCGAGGCAGTCCCCCTCGCCTCCCGCGCAAGCGGGATCGGCGGCGCAGTCGTCGTCGTCGCAGTCGGAGTACCCGTCACCGTCGTCGTCCCGTCCGTCGCCGCAGTTCTCGGTCGCCGGCTCGCAGACGGGGTCGTCGGCGCATTCGGAGTCGTCGCAGTCGGCCAGACCGTCGCCGTCGTCGTCGCGTCCGTTCTCGCAGTCTTCCCCGTCGTCGGTGACCTCGCCGCCACCTCCGCCGCAGCCGACGCAGAACACGGTGAACGCCAGACAAGCACGAGAGAGCATCGTTCCTCCTCCTGGGAAAGGCGGAAACATATCGCGGCGCTTCGAACGACTGCAACCTCGCGCGCGAACCCACCCGTGGCTCAGGGCTCGGGCCACTGGACGACCTGCCAGTAGCTGCGGAAGGGTCGCTCGGCAGCGCGCGCGAGGAACGCCTGGAGCGGGACCGCCAGTGTCGTCATCCGGTGGCCCTCGCGCTGCCGCGGGTGGGGGCGCCAGCGATCGAACCAGACGCGAACGACGAGGCTTCGCGCGTCCATCGGCATCGCCCTCAGGTTGTCGAGGAAGCGCGCGTGCGCCTCGCCGGGCAGCAGGTACTCCTCGACGTTCGAGGCATAGAACACGCCGAGCGTGAGGCCCATCTCGCGGATCCGTCGCGCCACTCCGGCGAGGGCTCGGGTGCCCGCGAAGTCGCCGGCGACCGGGACGATGCGGTTCTCCCGCATGGCGGCCCGAACGAGGCGGTACGCCTCCGCGTCCGCGACGAAGCTCGCCAGGCGGCCGTCCGGGTCGCGCTGGAGGACGAGCTCGGCGAGCGTGGGGTAGCGTCGCCGGGAGCCCTCCATCGAGTAGGTCGCGTCCAGGCCCCGATCGAAGAAAGCCTGATGGATCGCCCGGATCGCGGCGCGGTCCGGGTCGTCGAGGTCCAGCCCGAGTCGCGTGGCGAGCGCCGTCGTCCGGTCGAGCGACGCGGCGAGTAGATCTGGCTCCGAGCGCGCGGCTCCGAGGAAGGCCACCACGTCCTCGATGTCGGACGACGCGGGAGCGGGACGCGCCGTCAGCTTAGCCAGGAACGTGCCGGGCGTGTCGGCCGCCTCGATCGCGGCCCTGAGGACGAGGTGCTCGAGGAGGTTCTCGCGCCTTATGTCGACCACGAAGGCGATCTCGGGCTGGAGGAGCGCGAAGTACGTGAGGTTCTGCTCTGGCCCGACGCCGACATATGCCCTGCCTCGAAGGGCCGCGTCCCTGAGCAGCGGCGCGACGTCGAGGTAGGTCGTCTCGTTGGAGACCAGGTTCTCGCTGGGAAACTCGCCGGTCTCCTCCGAGAGCTCGACGATGAGCCGTCCGAGGTCCCGATCCGAGAGCCTGCGCCCGCGCGAGGCGCCGGCCGAAGCGTCGGCGCTCGCCGGGGAAGCGGAGCGAGCGGCAGGGCGGTCCGGCGCGGCCGTGCTCGGAAGCTCGATCGACGGGCGCGGTTCGGGTCGAGGTTGGTCGAGGTCGTCCGGGCCGCACGAGGCCCCGAAGCACAGAACCGCGACGAGCGCCTTCAACGTCTGGACAACACCACGGACGCCGTCTCGCATTCCAGACGAAATGCGCGGTATGGCCCAGGAACGTCGTGATATCGCGGGGTTAGATGGCCGGGGCGTGTCCCCTGTCACGAGCTGGCGCTGTCGCGCGTTGACCTCACAGGAGGCCAGGATGACGATGCGCAGGGAGATGAGCGAAGAGGGGTCAGGGGGGAGGCTCGTGGCCGCGGGGGGGCGCGAGTTGCCCCTCAGGGACGTGCGCCTGGAGGCGAGCGCGCACGCGGGTATCGCGCGGGTGACCCTCGTGCAGCGGTTCGCGAACCCGGCGGCCGAGCCCCTGCGAGTGACGTACGCCCTGGGCTTGCCGGCTGACGCGGCGATCTCGGGGACGGCGTTCACGATCGGCGAGCACCGCATCGTGGGCCGGATCGACCGGCGCGCCGCCGCGAGGGAGCGCTTCGAGGACGCGATGATCGAGGGTCGCGCGGCGGTGCTGCTCGAGCAGGACCGGGCGAACCTCTTCCAGCAGGAGGTCGGCAACGTGCCGGCCGGGGCGGAGGTCACGGTCGAGATCTCGATCGACCAGCCCCTGCGCTGGATCGGCGAGGGCGCCTGGGAGTGGAGGTTCCCGACGGTCGTGCCGCCCCGCTATCTCGGCGCACAGGGACGGGTCGGGGACGCCGATCGGGTGGCGGTCGACGTGCTCGATGGCCCGACGGAGGGTGGGCCCAGGATCGCCCTGTCGCTCGCGATCGAGGACGCCCTGATCGATGGCGCGCTGCCGGAGTCGACCTCGCACCCGATCGTCGTCGAGAGAGGAGCCGTGACGCGCGTGGCGCTGGCGCAAGGCGCGGCGGCGCTCGACCGCGACGTCGTGCTGCGCTGGCGCGTCGCCGGGCTGCGCCCCGGGCTCGAGGTCGCGGCCGCCCGCCAGCCGGGGGACCTCGGCGCGTACGCGCTCCTGACGGTCATTCCCCCGGCTCAGGAAGGGTCGATCGAGCCCGTGGCTCGTGACCTCGTCGTGCTCCTCGACACGTCGGGCTCGATGGACGGCGCGCCGCTCGCCCGCGCCAAGGCGCTCGCCGCGGCCCTGGTCCGTTCCCTGAGCGACCGGGACCGGCTCGAGCTCGTCGAGTTCTCCTCGGCGTCGCGACGCTGGAAGCGCCGGGCCGTGGAGGCGAACGAGGCCGCCCGTCGAGACGCTCTGCAGTGGATCGGCGTCCTGCGCGCGTCCGGCGGGACGGAGATGCGGGAGGCGATGATCGAGGCGCTACAGCCCTTGTCGGCGTCGTCCCAGCGGCAGGTGGTGATCGTCACCGACGGGCACATCGGGTTCGAAGAGGAGGTGGTGCGGGAGGTGCGCGATCGACTGCCGCCCGGGTCGCGCCTGCACTCCGTCGGCGTCGGCTCGTCCGTCAACCGCGCCCTCACGCGGCCGGTGGCGCGCGCCGGCCGCGGGGTCGAGGTCATCCTCGATCTCGCGGAGGACGCCGAGCGCGGGGCGGCGCGCCTCGTCGCCGCGACGCGAGCGCCGCTGGTCGTGGAGCTCTCCGTCGACGGCGACGCGGTCGTCGAGAGCGCGCGCCGGACGCCGCCCGATCTGCTCGCGGGCGCTCCGGCGCTCATGCCCGTCGCCGTGCGGGCCGAGGGCGGGACGATCCGGGTCCGCGGTCGCACGTCGAGTGGAGCGTTCGTCCAGAAGGTCCGCTTGCCGCCGGTCTCGGAAGGGAGCGGCTCGGCGGCAGTGCGCTCGCTCTTCGGACGCGAGCGCGTGGAGGACCTCGAGATGGATCTCGCCGCCGGCGCGGATCTCGGCGAGATGGAGCGCGCGATCGAGGAGGTAGGGCTCCGGTTCGCGATCGCGACGCGCGCGACCTCCTGGGTCGCGACGAGCGACGAGCCGACCATCGATCCACGCGTCCCGTACCGGCAGGTGACCATGCCGCACGAGCTTCCGTACGGGCTGTCCGCCCAGGGCCTAGGGCTGCGGCCGGCGGCGACGGCAGGCCGGACGATGGCGGGCATTCTCCCTGCCTTCGCCGGCGCGATCGCTTCTCGGCTCGCGTCGGTCGACGAGGACCGCGAGGTCTTTGCTTGCTCCGCCCCGTCGTACTCGCCACCCGCGCGGACCGGGGCACCCGCTCCTCTGCCGCCGTCGCAGCCGCAGGAGCGGAGGCGAGTCGCGCCCAAGGCACCGGCGCTCGCTGGGCCGACCGGGCGCCGCACCCTGCAGGGTCGCTTCCTCTCGAAGCGGCCGCTCAGGATCGCGGTCGCGGTCGAGGCCGGGCCCGGTGGGCTCGACTGGGCGCCGCCGCGGTCGGTCCAGCTCCGGCTCGCTGACGGAACGATGGTCGAGGCCTCGGTCGAGGCATCGGCAAGCACGAGCCCCGGGAAGGTGCTCGAGGGCCGGAACATCCGCCTCGTCTTGACGCTCGAGGCTGCCCTCGGCTCCGAGATCGAGATCATCGAGCTGGCCTCGGGGACCGAGGTCGTGGAGGTCGTCCTCTGATGGACGAGGCCCAGGAGCTGGCCGCGATCGGCGCGGGCGACCCGGACGCCTTCGGGCGCTGGATGGCCCGCGCCGAGCGGCCGCTCCGGCTCTCGCTCCGTCACTTCGCCGAGCGTCTGGACGTGGAGTCCATCGTCCAGGAGACCCTGCTCAGGGTGTGGAACCGCGCCGCGACGTTCAAGCCGGACGGCAAGCCCGACGCGCTCCTGCGCTACGCCATCCGCATCGCGCGGAACCACGCCCTGTCCGAGCTGCGCCGCGCGAGGACCTCGCCCGAGGACATGGAGGCGATGGAGGCGCGCCTCGCCGAGCACGCGCCCTTGCCGGCGCCCCCCGACCCGATCCTCCGAGCCAGGATCCACCGCTGCAAGGAGAGGCTCCCCGATCGCCCGGCCGCGGCGCTCGACGCGCGGCTCGACGCGGGGGGCTCGAGGTCCGACGCCGAGCTGGCCGCGTCGGTCGGGATGACCCTGAACACCTTCTTGCAGAACTACTCGCGCGCGCGCCGGTCGCTCATGGAGTGCCTCGAGAAGCTCGGCGTGCGCCTGGAGGTGGCGTGATGGACGAGCGCGAGCTGCTCATCGAGGAGGCGATCGGCGCCCACCGCCCGTCGGATCCCGGCGGTCCGATCCGACCCCACCCCGCGTGGCTCGACCTTCCGCCCGGCGACCGCCTCATCGCGTTCGCCGCGACGCTCCGTGCCCGCGCGATCGAGGCCGCCCTCGATCCGGACGCCCTGTCCACGACCGCCAGGTGCGTGCTCGCTCGGATCCTGCGCGGAGCGTAGGAATCAGATCGCGGACGCGAGGATCGCGTCGGCGCCGCCGAGGTCGAGGCGGACCGTCCCCAGCGCGGCGGGGACGACGGCGGAGCGACCGATTCCCACGGTCAACGACGATGCGACGCGGACCTCGCCCGCGAGGACCGTCAGGCCCCAGAGGCGATCGCCGGTGGAGAGCGCGAGGGCGCCCGAGCCGCTGACCCGCTCCACCGCGATCGGGACCGACGGCGACGATGGCCATCGCTCGCGCTTCGCGGAGCCCGATGACTCGACCAGCTCGGGCGACAGGCGGGCGGACTCGATGAAGTCATCGCCCCGCGGGCCATCCCAGGCGATGACCGCGTGCGCCTTGCTCGAGTGAAGCGGCCGGAGCTCGCCGGCGGCGTCGAGGCGGCCGCTGGCGTCGTAGCGGCGGTTCCAGTCCCAGACCCGGTAGGTGACGCCGCGCTTTCCGGGCAGGACGAGCTGCGGCTCCACGAGAGTCACGCCCTTGCCGACCGCGTGCACCACGCCAGGTCCAATGGCGAAGAAGTCGCCGGGCTCCACCGGGACGAAGTGGAGCATCTCTCCCAGATCCCCTCCGCTGGCCAGCGTTCGAGCGGCGGATTCGCGCCCGACGCCGTCCTGCAGCCCGAGGTAGATGCCGGCGCCGGGATCGCGGTCGACCACGTACCAGGCCTCGGGCTTTCCGCTCTCGTCCGCCTCCAGGCCTGCGTGATCGTTCGCCGGGTGGACCTGGACCGACAGGTCGTCGGCCGCGTCGAGGAGCTTGACGAGCAGCGGCGTCGAGGGCCCGTGCCTGGCGACGCCCTCGCGGCCGAGCCATTCGACCGGGCTCGCGGCCAGGACTGCATCGAGCCTCCGGCCGGTGTCATCGGCGAGGCTCGGAAAGTCGGGCTCGACGGAGATCTCCCAGGACTCGCCGACCACGGGGTACGCGGCCCGCCCCGGATCGAGCGCGACGCCTCGCTTGAATCGGTCGAGGATCTTGCGACCGCCCCAGGGGGTCCTCGTCGGCGGCGTGAAGTTGTCCGGGCGAAGGAGGAGCGGCCGAAGGTCCATTGGGCAGAACATAGCAGGCAGCGGGGCGGGCTCGCCGACCGTGACTGTGATAATGATTGCGCCCAGGAAATGGCCGAGACTCGCTACATCGAGCGGTCGGACGGGACGACGCGGGTCGAGCGCGTCTACGGGGACGCGCTGGCCCGACTGCTCTACGGAACGCAGGCGGGACGCTTCGCGACGGACCGATGGCTGGTCCGCCCCGTCCTCTCGAAGCTCGTCGGGCTGTGGCACGACACGCCGCTCAGCCGGCGGGCGATCGCCGGCTTCGTCCGCGAGCTCGACGTCGACCTGAGCGAGGCGCAGAAGGAGCTCTCGCAGTTTCGCACCTTCAACGACTTCTTCACGCGCAAGCTCCGCCCCGAGTGCCGGCCGATCGATCGCCGGCCGGCGGCGCTCGTCTGCCCAGCCGACGGCCGGGTGCTGGTCGTGCCCGAGCTGACGCCGGACCTCGAGCTGGCCCTGAAGGGAGTGCGGTACTCCGTGCGGCGCCTGCTCGCGGGTGTGGTCGATCCACCGGTCTTCGAGCGCGGCTCCGCGCTCGTGGTGCGGCTGAGCCCGGTCGACTATCACCGCTTCCACTTCCCGGACGGCGGGACCGCAGACGCCGCCGTCGACGTCCCCGGGAGGCTCCACAGCGTCAGCCCCCTGGCGCTGCGGACGGGGTTCGACATCTTCGGCGAGAACAAGCGCGCCGTCACGAGGCTCGCGAGCGATCACTTCGGCGTCGTGGCGATCGTCGAGGTCGGCGCGCTCTGCGTGGGGAGCATCGTGCAGACGTTCCAGCCGGGGCGCGTCGAGCGGGGCGACGAGAAGGGCTACTTCTGCTTCGGCGGCTCCACGATGGTCCTCGTGTTCGAGCGCGGCAGGGTCCGCTTCGACCACGACCTCGTGGAGCATTCGATCGACGGCCTGGAGACCCGCGTCCTGTTCGGCTCGAGCATCGGTCGGGCGGGATGACGCCAGGGCGGCGCTGGCTCCTTCCAGGATCGCTCGCGGTAGTCCTGGCGGTCCTCCTGTCGGCCGGCGTGCAGGGGATGGCCCTGTTCGGGCACGACGGCTGGTCGGCCGCGCGAAGGGGCGTCGCCGCGCGAAACTTCGTGCGCCGCGGGCTGGTCGCCACGCGCTTCGCGCCCGTCGAGTCGCCGGCGGGGACACCGCCGGGCGAGCTCGTCTACTACCCCAACCATCCCGCGCTGACCTCGCTCCTCGTCGCGCTCGCCGTCTGGCTCCTCGGTCAGTCGGAGTGGGTGCTCAGGACGCCGCCGATCCTGTTCACGCTCGCCGCGTTCCTGCTCTCGTACGACCTCGCGCGGCGCCACCGCGGGTCGAGCTTCGCCGTCACCGCGGCGCTCGCCACGCTCGCGATGCCGATCGTCACCTACTACGGCTCGTTCGTGAACCACGAGCCGATCGTGGCGTTCGCCACGATCGCGATGATCTCGGCGTACGGCGCCCTGCGCACCGGCGGCGGTCGCGGGGCGCTCGCCGCGCTCGTCGCCGCCGTCGCGCTCGGAGGCCTCGACGACTGGTCCTTCTACCTCGCCCTCGGGCCATTCGCGCTCGTCGCGTTCGTCGACGGGCGCCGGCGCGGCGACCTCGCGGGCTTCGTCGCCATCGCCCTGACCGCGTGCGCGACGCTCGCGATCGTGGCGGCCCACGCGCTCTCGCTGCCCGGCGAGAGCCTCGAGCTGTTCCGCGAGCGCCTCGAAGGGCGATCGACCCTCAACGTGGGTTTCTTCGAGGTGATCTCCGATCCAGCCGTCCCGCCGCGCTTCCTGATGCTCCTCGGCCCGATCCTCGCCGTGGCGGCGCTCGCCGCTCCGGTCGTGACGCTCCTGCGCTCGAGGGCAGGTCGCGCCGACTACCTCGACGCCGCGGTCTGCGCCGTCTGGTCGGGAGCCCTCGCGTACTCGGTCCTCCTCAGCGAGGGCCTGCGAAACCACGACTACTGGATCTTCCTGTTCGCTCCCTGCGCGAGCCTCGGAGTCGCAACGCTGATCGAGGAGGCACGCCGGCCCGCCGTCCTTCGCGCGATAGTGCTCGTCCCGAGCCTGGTCTGGGGGCTCTGCGCGCTCTGGGACTACAGGCGGCTTCCCACCGAGCTCGCCGAGGAGTGGCCCGACTTCCGCTTCGCCGAGAACCAGGTGATGCGTCATGTGCACCGCCGCACGCGACCAGGGGAGCTCGTCCTCTTCGAGGAGGCCCTCTACCTGCAGCACCAGTCCCGCTACTACCTGGATCGACCGTGGGTGTGGTTCCGCGGTCAGCTCGGGCTGCGCGAATGGGCGATCGACGAGGGCGCTTCCATGATCGTCATCCCCGCCGAGACGGCGGACGGCGAGTCGCTGGCCGATCTCGGACGCCACCACCGGCTCACGGCGTTCGAGGACCACTGGGTGATCGACCTCGGAAGGGGGCCCGGGGCGGTCGACGCACGGCGCGTCGTCTTCCGCGGCGCATCGCTCGCGTGGCGGTATCTGCGCTCGCTCGCCTACTCGCCCTACCGCGTCGCCTTCGACCCGGCGCGCTCGGCCGACCTCACCGCAGCGCTGGGCGCGCGCCACGCCTGGCCCTCGCGGCCCGCACGGGCCCCGGCGAGCCGCGACGACATGGACGCGCGGCTCGCGCGCGCGAACGCCGGCGATGCATCCGCGCTCTCGCGTGCGTTGCCGATCGAGGTGCGCGCAGGCCACGGGGCCATCGCGGACGTCCTGGGCGCCCGCGTCGATCCGGGCCCGAACGGAGGCGTGGAGGTGTGGCTCGTGGTGCGGGCTCGCGGCCCGGGCTCGGCGGCGCGCCCGATCGTGTGGGCCAGCGGCCAGCCCGACGCCGCGTCGGACCGCGAGCTCTGGCCCCGCGTTCCCGAGGCCTGGTGGCAGGCAGGGCGCGTGTACGGCTATCACAGGGTCCTGGGCCTCGGCCGTGGCCCGCACACGCTCTTCCTTCGCGCGGACGAGGACGGCGCGCTGGGCCTTGGCCGCGACGTGCTCCTTGCGACCGTGAGGGAATCGGAGCGGCTCCCGCTTCTCGGTCGTTACTGATACGCTTCGCGGATGGCCAAGAAGAAGAAGCCGAAGGGGAAGGACGCGAAGATTCAGCCGGTCGGCAAGCCCGTTCGGACGCCCAAGAAGAAGTGAAATTCCGGTATCCTCTGGGCCCGTGAACGAAGACGTACTCAAGGCGCTCCTGCGCAAGGGTGTGGAGAGCGGCGCGAGCGACGTGCACCTGAAGGTGGGGCAGCCGCCCGCGTACCGCGTCCGGGGGGCGCTGCACTACCTGACGGGAGAGAAGCTTCGCCCCGAGCACACTCGCTCGGCGGCGATGGTGCTGCTCCGCGACGAGGAGCGGCGCTCGAAGATCGACGCGATGACCGAGGCCGACCTCTCGTACTCGGTCGAAGGGCTCGGGCGCTATCGAGTCAACATCTACCGGCAGCGCGGCACGCTCGCGGTCGTGCTCAGGGCGATACCGCTCGTGATCCCGACGCTCGAGCAGCTCGGGGCGCCCGCGGCCTGCGCCGCGTTCGCGGAGGCGGACCGGGGCCTGGTGCTCGTGGTCGGCGCGGCCGGGAACGGCAAGAGCTCGACCCTGGCGGCGATGATCGGCAAGATGAACCAGACCCGGCGGATCCACATCGTGACCGTCGAGGATCCGATCGAGTTCCTCCACGCCGACCAGCTCGCCTCGATCTCGCAGCGCGAGGTCGGGCTCGACACGGGCAAGTTCGCCACGGCCCTGCGCGCCGCGCTGCGCCAGGACCCCGACGTCATCCTCGTCGGCGAGATCCGCGACGAGGAGACCATGGACATCGCGCTCAAGGGCGCGGAGACCGGCCACCTGGTCCTCTCCACGCTCCACACCCCCGACGTCCACCGGACCGTGGGCCGCGTCATCTCGCTGATGCCGGCGAGCAAGGAAGAAGAGACGCGCGAGCGGTTCGCGGATGCGCTGCGCGGGATCGTCGCGCAGAGGCTCCTGCCCCGCACCGACACGGCAGGGCTCGCCCTCGCCGCCGAGGTCATGGTCGCCACCGGGACCGTGCGCGAGGCGATCAAGCGTCCCCAGGGGAACCCTCCACTCAAGGAGCTCATGGAGAAGGGCGTCTACCCGTACGGGATGCAGACCTTCGAGATGCACCTGAGGGCGCTCGTGAAGCAGGGGATCGTGTCGCCCGATCTCATCAAGTCCGCCGGAACTTTCTAGCAGTTGGACCCCGGGGAACCGGCCGCGCTGGCCGGTGTCCGACCGCGTGCTACTCTTTCAACGTAGCCGTCTCGGGAGGCCCGATGGTCACGATCGTTCTCGCAGCGCTGGTCTCGATCGTCCCCACCGAGCCTCCACGGCTGCGAAACGACCTCGACGTGGCCGTCACCCATGTGCGGGTCGGGGGGCCCTCGGGGTCGGTCCGCACGATCGGGAAGCTGGCGGGTCGCCACGAGGTCGTCGTACCGCTCGCGACGGGGGTCGCGTCGTACGAGATCGCCGAGTGCGGCGCCGAGCTGCGCGCGGTCATCGCGCGCGAGGGCAACGAGGTAGACCGGGTGGCCTGTGTGAATGCGCTCGCTCCGGACAGCCCCACGATCAGGGGTGCCGTCGAGGCGGGGCGCGCCCCCGCGCTCGCGCGGGTGATCTTCGAGCGGGTCGACGGGAGCTCGGCGAGGGAGCTGTTGCCGGAGATCGTGGGGCTCGAGGTCGAGGGCGGCGAGCTGGGCCAGATTGTGGCCGGCAAGCTCGCGGACCTGTACCTGTCCACCCCCATGCAGCAGCTTCGCGCTGTCGATCGCGCCAGACGACCCGATCTGCTCACTCAGCTCGGGCGTCACGAGGACGGGCGCGCCTTCGGGATCCTGGTGAGGGCGGCGCTGGAGTCCTCGATCGAGCGGGAGCGACTGGCCGCATCCGAGGCGCTGGCGGACTACCCCGACGACGCGGTCGCCAGGCTGGGCGAGGCCCTGGACGACCGGAGCCCGGTAGTGCGGGCAAGGGCCGAAGCGGCGCTGAGGCAGCAGGACGGACGGGCTCGCGACGCGCTCGTGGCCGCGATCGCCGTCCTGGGCGGCCGAACCTGGGACGATGGGACTCCGATCGAGTACGCGCAGGAGCTCATCCGGGCCCACTCGGAGCGCCGCGCCGTCCAGTCGAGATCCCTCGTCGCGCAGGCGCGGGAGGCCCTGGCGTCCGGCAGCGCGGGGCAGGCGGACGATGCTTTGCGAGCGCTCCAGCGGCTCGATCATCCCTCCTGGACCGCCGAGCGAACGCTCCGCGCCGCGGTCGCGGTAGCCGTGGCTCGAGATGCCATCGGGCAGGGCGACCTCCGAACGTCCGGGGCGACGGCGGTCGAGCGGCTCTTCGCTGCCGATGCCCTGCATCCCGACTCGCCCGGGCTCGTCGAGACCGCCCTCGAGGTCGCCGGCGCCTACTCGAAGGCGGGCTACCCCGCGAGCGCCTCTCGGGTGCTGGCGCCGTTCGAGCACAGGGACGCGCGAGTCGCGCGGCGGAGGGCGCGGGCGCTCGAGGACGAGATCGGGCGGCTCATGCAGGCAGGAGACAAGAGCGCCGCGAGGCTGAGGCTCGCGCAGCTCGTCGAGGAGGGTCACTCCGACCTCGCGCAGACGCTCGACGACGAGTTCTCGGTGCGCGGCGACTCCGCGTGGGTCGCGTTCCCAGCCATGAGCCTCGTCGTCTGCGGGTGCATCGGCTTCGCCGTTCGGCGCGAGCGCCGGCGGCGCCGGGCGGAGTTTCGCCTCATCGAGACCGAGCAGGACCGCGGCCTGTACCACGAGGGCGTGTATCGCTAGACTTCGCCGCCGTGCGGACGACGGCGGAGCAGTGGGAGGCGTTGCGGCGATGGCTCTGGTCGAGCGAGGCGCTCGGGGTTTCGGTCGACGTCTCCAGGATGGGGATCGACGACCAGCACGTCGAGGGGCTGTCAGGGCGGTTCGCGAACGCCTTCTCCGAGATGGACGCGCTCGAGAAGGGCGCGATCGCCAACCCGGACGAGCAGCGGATGGTCGGGCACTACTGGCTGCGGGCGCCGGAGCTGGCCCCGAGCCCGCAGATCGCCGCCGCGATTCGCGAGACCGTCGATCGCGCTTGCGCTTTCGCCAAGCGCGTCCACGACGGTGAAGTGGCCCCCGAGCGCGGCGGGCGCTTCACGCACCTCGTCGCGATAGGGATCGGAGGCTCCGCGCTCGGCCCCGAGCTCGCCGCCTCCGCGCTCGGGACGCCGCGAGACCCGGTCCGGCCTCACTTCATCGACAACACGGACCCCGACGGCATCGACAGGGTGCTGGGCGAGATCGGCCCCGACCTCGCGCGGACCCTCACGATCGTCGTCTCGAAGTCGGGAGGCACGGCCGAGACGCGAAACGGCATGCTGGAGGCGGCGGAGGCCTACCGCCGCGCGGGCCTTCGGTTCGAGCGCCACGCCGTGGCCGTGACGGGGGAGGGGAGCCAGCTCGATCGCGCGGCGACGGAAGGCGGGTGGATCGAGCGCTTCCCGATGTGGGACTGGGTCGGCGGTCGCACCTCGGAGCTCTCGGCGGTGGGTCTCTTGCCCGCGGCGCTGCAGGGGATCGACGTGCTCGCGATGATCGCAGGCGCGCGCGCGATGGACGTGGCGACCCGCTCGCGGTCCGTCAGGGAGAACCCCGCGGCGCTCCTGGCGCTGGCGTGGCACGTCGCGGGCGACGGGCGGGGAAGACGCGACATGGTCGTCCTTCCCTACAAGGACAGGCTCGAGCTCTTCTCGCGCTACCTGCAGCAGCTCGTGATGGAATCGCTCGGCAAGGAGCTCGACCGACAGGGCAACGTCGTCCACCAGGGCCTGGCCGTCTACGGGAACAAGGGGTCGACCGACCAGCACGCGTTCGTCCAGCAGCTCCGCGACGGGCTGGACAACTTCTTCGTCACGTTCGTCGAGGTGCTCGAGGACCGCGCGGGCCCGTCGCTCGCCGTCGAGCCAGGGGTCACGGCCGGCGACTACCTCTCGGGGTTCCTTCAGGGCACGCGCACGGCGCTGACGCAAAGAGGGCGGCCCTCTCTGACGATCACCATCGATCGCGTCGATGCGGCTTCGATGGGAAAGCTGATCGCGCTGTTCGAGCGGGCGGTCGGCCTGTACGCGTCGCTCGTGGGCCTCAACGCGTACCACCAGCCGGGCGTCGAAGCCGGCAAGAAGGCCGCCGCAGAAGTCATCAGTGCCCAGGCCCGCATCGTCGCCGCGCTCCGCGGCAGAGCGGGCCTGCGCCTCGATGAGATCGCGCAGGCCGCCCGGATCGACGACCTCGACATGGTCTTCACGGTGCTTCGCCACCTCGCGGCGAATCCCGACAGCGGGATCCGCCGCACCCCGGGCGCGAGCCCGTTCGACGGCACTTACTCGGGCTAGTGGCGGTACCTGCCGCATTGGACAGCCCCGAGGCGCCCGTTATCGCTGGCGTGCGCCTTGGGGCTATACTCGGGCCTGCTTGGAGAAGGTCCGGCGCACCTTCGGGCAGTACGAGATCGTCGCGCGGATCGGCCGCGGGGGGATGGCCGAGATCTTCCTCGCACGCGTCAAGGGCCCCGCCGGCTTCCAGAAGATCGTCGCGCTCAAGTGTGTGCACCCTCACCTGTCGACCGACGAGGGCTTCCGCGAGATGTTCCTCGACGAGGCGCGCGTCGCGGCCGCGCTCGATCATCCGGCGATCGTGCAGATCCACGGGCTCGGCGAGGTCGACGGGACGTTCTACATCGCGATGGAGTACGTCCCGGGCCAGCCGCTGCACCGGATCATCCGCAAGCTCCGGCAGGCTGGCCGCAGGCTCACTCCGAAGCTCGGCGTGCGCATCATCGCCCCGATCGCCGCGGCGCTCGCCTTCGCGCACGACCGGCGGGACCTCAAGGGACGCCCGCTGTCGATCGTTCACCGCGACGTGTCACCGCAGAACATCCTGGTCGGCTACGACGGCGCCGGGGCGAAGCTGACCGACTTCGGGATCGCCAAGGCCGAGGGCCGCTCGCACGGGACCTCGGGCGACGCCGTCAAGGGCAAGGTGTCGTACATGGCGCCGGAGCAGGTCCTGGCGGAGACCCTCGACGCGCGCGCCGACGTGTTCGCGCTCGGGATCGTCCTGTACGAGGTCCTGACGGGGATCTCGCCGTTCAAGGCGCCCAACGACGAGGCGATGGCCACGATGCGGCGTATCGTCGTGTACGCGCCGCCGCCGCCGTCGAAGCTCGCGCCCGACCTCGGACACCAGCTCGACGCGATCGTGCAGAAGGCGCTTCGCAAGAAGCGCCACGAGCGGTACGCGACCTCGCGCGAGCTCGGCGAGGACCTCGAGCGCTACGCGCACACGCTCGGCCCCGCGCCGGCGAGCGAGCTGGCGGCGGTGATGCACGACCTGTTCACCGAGGAGATCCGCGACCTCGAGGGGGTCCTTCGCGGGATCGACGATCCGAGCGGCCTGGTCCCGCTCCCGACGTTCGGCTCGCGCCCCGACATCCCGGCGACGGTGGCGCTCACGCTCCCCGACACGAGGATCGCGATTCCCGCTCGCCCGACTCCGCACTCGGGGATCGACGTTGCCGGTCTGCCGGCGGCGCCCGAGTCGCCCGGTCCCGACGACACCATCGGCACCCACGGGAGCTGGGTGAACTACAGCCACCCGCGCCTCGAGCGCCGCCGTACGTGGTTCTGGTTCCCGCTGGGCCTCGCCGCAGCTCTCCTCGCGGGTGGGCTGGTCTTCATGTTCACCGGCGCGCACCTGCCTGGATCGAGGCCGGAAGGTGTCAGGAGCTCGGCAATCCGTGAGGAACCTGCCTCACCGGCGCCTCCGCTGCCGGCTCCGGCTCCAGGCCCCGACGTGCCCGTCGAGCAGGCCAGGACCCCGACGGTGGTCGAGCACGCGGAGCCGATCGCGCCCGAGACGGAGCCAGGTCCGACGCCGACCGTGGTGGACCCGGTGGAGATGGTGGTCGACCTCGACGAGGAAGCGCCGCACCGGCGCCGTGGCGGCACGAGCGCGCCTCCGGCTCCCGTCGCGCCGGCCGGCGAGGGGGAGGACACGCCCGACGAAGCCGCGCCTCCCACGGCGATCGGAGGGATGGGCCGGCTGACGCTCGACTCGGAGCCCTGGGCGCAGGTCTTCATCGGAGGGCGTCTCATCGGCGACACGCCGATCTTCGAGCAGCGCGTCCCCGCCGGCGCCGTGAGCGTGACGCTCGTGAACCCGGAATTGCACCTGCGTCGCACCGTCGTGGTCACGGTTCCGCGCGACGGCGTCGCAAGACGCAGGATCTCGCTGCGCTGACGTCGCGCCGAACCGGGATCGTCAGATCTCCGCGACGCCGTCGGGCCAGGCGATCCGCAGCTTCGGGCCGTCGATGCGGGCGAAGGTGACTTCCAGCACCGAGGAGCGCACGCCGCCCGCGGAGTCCGGGGCGACCGCCTCCATCGCTCCGGCACGATTCGCGAACAGCTCGACCGCGCGCGTGATGGGGTCGATGACGAGCGCTTCGGGAATCTCCAGGCTCGCGTAGAACGGGAGCTTCTCGTACGACTCGTCGTTTCGCGACCGGATCTCGACGACGAGCTCGGCGCGGCCTTCCACGCCCCGATCCGAGTAGCGATCAGCTCGCGCGAAGACGAGGTCCGGTGTCCGGTAATCGAGCGGGCCGGGCGAGGGCCGGAACACGCCGGTCTCGTAATTCGACTCCAGACCTCTTGCGTCGGCGATCGGCGTGAGGACGAGGAGCAGCCGTTTTCCGAACCGCTGGTGCCCGACCGACGGCGGCGGAACCATGTGGAGCACTCCTTCCCAGACTTCGTCGAAGAGGTCGGCGCCGGTTCGCCGCCGCTCCTCGAGGAGGCTCTCCGGCGTCTCGAGCATCACCGCGCGCATTCACGCCGAGGTTAGCACGGTCGGGCTCCGGGATCCGGCGAGCAATACCCCGTAGCCTGCTCGGAGAAAAGAGAGTAGGAAGTGGCGCCAGCAATGGACTGGATCTGGGTGCTGGTGGTCGGGACCGTCGCGGTGGCGCTCGTCTTCGACGTCATCAACGGGTTCCACGACGCCGCGAACTCGATCGCGACCGTCGTATCGACGCGGGTCCTCTCGCCGCGGTTCGCCGTGCTCTGGGCCGCGTTCTTCAACTTCGTCGCGATGTTCGTCTTCGCGCCGAAGGTCGCGAACACGATCAGCAAGATCGTCGAGATCGATCCCGCCGACTCCGCATTCATCTACGTGGTCCTCGCGGGGCTCCTGGGCGCGATCGTCTGGGACCTCCTGACGTGGTGGTGGGCGCTGCCGACGAGCTCCTCTCACGCGCTGATCGGGGGCTTCGGAGGAGCCGGCGTCGCTTATGCGGGCTGGGACGTCCTTCACTGGGACAAGGTGATCACGGCGATGGGCTTCATCCCGCTGGCCCCGCTGATCGGCCTGGTCTTCGGCTTCATCCTGATGCTCTCGATGTACTGGGGGTTCCGCAAGTGGAGGCCGGGCGCCGTGGACCGCCTGTTCCGCCGAGGGCAGCTCCTCTCCGCGGCGGCGTACTCGCTGGGGCACGGCGGCAACGACGCCCAGAAGACGATGGGCATCATCGTCGCGCTCCTCGTGGCCTCGCGCCACATGTCCCCGACGGACGGGCACATCCCCTGGTGGATCATCCTGTCGTGTCACGCTGCGATGGGCGTGGGGACCGCTCTCGGCGGGTGGCGGATCGTCCGCACGATGGGGATGAAGATCACCAAGCTCCGGCCCATCGGCGGCTTCTGCGCGGAGACGGCCGGGGCCTTCACGCTCTTCGGGAGCACGCTCGCGGGCATCCCCGTGTCGACCACGCACACGATCACCGGCGCCATCGTCGGCGTCGGCTCGACCAAGAAGCTGACCGCGGTGCGCTGGGGCGTGGCCGGCCGCATCGTCTGGGCCTGGCTCTTCACGATCCCTGCATCCGCGGGAGTCGCGGCCGTGCTCCTGTACGTCATACGGCTCCTCGCCGGCGCGTAATGACGCCGGCCGGGGCCGGCTGGTTGCGGCGGCGCAGCTCGCTCGGACAGATCGCGCGGTTGTGTCCAGTTCTGTAGTGTTTGCGGTAGGTTGCGGACCGTGCGCGTGTCCCCGCTTCAGTCGCAGACGATGCGGGCGACCGCGATGCGGTTTCCGCCGTCCACGCCCTCGAGCCAGGTTGCGTACAGGGCCTCCGAGGTGGCTGTCATCGAGAAACCGTAGTAGGGGCCGTTGCCAGTCAGCTCGGCGAACGGGACGGCCGGGCCGGTCGGGTTCCCTTGGCGGTCGAGGACCGCGACGTTGATGCGGCTGGTCAGCAGATCCGCGGCGTGCTCCTCCCAGCCGAGGTAGAGGCCGTCACCTGCCTGCGCGAAGGTGCCCCAGACCGCCCCCGCCAGAGGCTCGTCAGGCGACTGGAAAAGCGAATCGCTCGACTCGCCGGACGGCCAGGGGGTGAGGCGGCGGCTCTCCTGGGCGAGGAACGTGTAACCGCCCTCGGTAGGGCCGAAGGTGACGGTGGCGCAGCTCTCGAGCGGGCCGGTCAGCGCCTCGTCGGAGATCACGCGACCATCCGGCGCGATCGTCGCGAGGCGGCACTCCCCTGTCTGCGCGACGATGAGCTCGATCGCGGCCCCGTCGCCCGTGCCGCGCGACGTCTCGTAATGGAAGGCCGAGGGGTAGTCCAGCGCGTGCGGCTCCTCGGTGAACGTGCCCTGCTCATCCATCGCCACCACGCTGACCTGCCATGGTCCCGTGGACGGGTCGGCGCGATCCTCCGCGTTCTCGTACCAGATCGCCACGGCGCCCAGGCTCGTGGGAAGGAGGCGAAACAACCCGGGCGCGTTCCAGAAGCCCACGTCCTCGTTCGCGTAGTCGCCGGGGAACCTGAGAGTCACCTCGTCCCCGGCCCCAGTCGGATTGCCGCCCTTGTCGAGCGCCCTCGTGCGAACGATCGCGCGCTGGTCGCCCTCGAGCGGGCCGTAGTCCGCCCACGCGAGGATGAACCCGTCGCTCGTCGGCGCCAGCGCCGGCCACGTGCATGGATCGCCGTCGACGATCAGCGTGTCGCCGAGCGGCCCGAGATCTTCCGCGAGGAGCGCGACCGCCACGCCTCGCCGCACCCCGACGCTGCCCGACCAGGCGACGAGGATCCCGTCGTCCGTGGCGACGACCTGCTGCGCCCCGACGCCATAGACGTACGTGAAGTCCGCCAGCGTGACCGATCCGTCCATGCGGCAGGCGCGATCCTCGCACTGGCCGCCCCTGCACACGGCGTCCGGGCCGCAGGGGAACGATCCCTCGCCATCGCAAGGGACGCGCTCCATCACGATCGTCACGCTCGCGCCGCTCGGCAGGACGTCCATGGTCGTGCAGCCGTGGGCGATCTGCTCGTCATCCCCGGTGTGCGCCGTGGCGTAGAAGAGCCTCTTGCCCCAGGAGACTCCCTCGAGACCGAGGCTCGAGATCTGATTGCGCGGGGCCGAGACCGGACCCGCGACGACGTCCATGCCCGCGAGCACGGCGCTCTGGCCGCCCAGGACCTCGGGGCAGTGGTCGGCTCCGTCCGGCGGCTCGTAGACCGTGATCTCGATCCGGTCCGTTGCGTTGAACGTCTCGTCCGCCTCGAAGCGCAGGAGGAGCGAAGCGGTCGGCCCGCCCTCCTTCGTGCAGGCGACGGCGAGGAGCGACAGCAGGACCCAGCTTCTCACTCGGGTCTCTCGATCTGGACCGAGTAGCAGGCCCCGCCCTCGGGACAGCTCGGCTCCTCGGCGGTCAAGAGGAGCAGTCCGACCGTGGCACCCGCCGCCACGGCGACGAGGCCCGTCCAGAACCACCAGCGCTTCGTGATCCCGCCGTCGTCGTCATCGTCGTCGGAGTGGCCGCGCCCGCTCGAGCTGTCCGCCGGGGGATTGCGCACGGGCAGCGACAAGGGCCTGCCCCTCGAGCCCATCGATGCGAGCTCGTTGCCGTACTCGTCGAGCGCGGCCACCCAGTACTCCAGGCGCCGGCCCGCTCGAGGAGTGGAGAACGCCGGGATGACGGTCTCGAGGGGCGGTGGTCCCCGGACGGTCACGCGCGAGTAGCTCGTGGCGCCCTCACGGCGGTGGTACACGCGCATTCCGCGGACCAGACCGAGGCCGTCCGCGCCGACCTCGAGCGCGATCGACGTGGGCCGCTCGGCCCACGCCTGCCTCGGAGCGCGAAGCTGCAACCTCACGGACGCGTCCTCGGGCAGCTCGCGTCGCGCAGTCGACATCGCACGGCGGAGCCGCGGAGAGACTCCGGACCCGAGCTCGAACTCGGGATCGAGAGCGAGCAGGCGCGTGTAGGCCCAGACCGCCTGGGAATCCTCCCCGCTCGACGCGGCGGCCTTTCCGAGCAGCTCGTAGATGCGAGCCAGGTCCCGCGCGTCGGCCTCGCCGCGCCGGAGCATTCCCTCGAGGATGTTGATCGCGTCCGTGTAGTCGAGGTCAGCCAGCCGGCGCTCGGCGTCCTCGATCTCGTCGGCACGAGCGGCGCCTGCCGAAAACGCGAGCGCCGCGATCGCCACCCACCCACGAACCAGCACAGCACGAGAGCCTAACACGGGTGAGGCCCCTCACCCCGGGGTCAGCGATGTCACCCGGGCGATCCGCGGCTTCTCAGGAGCTTTCGAACGCGCGCCCGTGGCATCGCACTTGCCCCTACCCCTGTCCATGACGAGGAAAAATCGCTTCTCGTGGACGACGGTCACCATCCTGACCCTGGGCTGCGGCGGCGACAAGCTTGCCGGCACGGGCGACACCGAGCCCGATCCATCCGCGGACTGCCTCGACGAGGACGGTGACGGGTTCGGACGCGGCGCCGGCTGCGTGGGGTCCGACTGCGACGAGATGGACCCCTCGCGGCACGATGGCTGCCTGGCCGACTGCGCCGCATGTCGGGAGAGCTGCGTCGGGCTGGACGGGTGCGAGCCGTTCGATCTCGAGAACGGCGGCCAGAACGTCGAGGAGCTCCCCGGCGGCGGGGTCGGGCTCGGGCCGGGCACGACCCCCCAGACGACGCTCGAGCTGATCTGGATCGCAGACACCGCCCAGGGAGCCGTGTCGAAGGTCGACACCCGATCGCACGTCGAGCTGGGGCGGTACTACACGGGCACGGACCATGCCCTCGACCAGCCGTCGCGGACGAGCGTCGACTTCGACGGCGACGTCGTGATCGCGAATCGAGCCTTCGGAGGGCAGGCCAGCGTGACCAAGCTCCTCGCCTCCGGCTGCCCGGACCGCGACGGCGATGGCGTCGTCGAGACGTCGACGGGTCGCGCGGACGTCCTCTTCTGGGATCCCGGGGCGGGACCGACCGACGAGTGCGTCGCCTGGCACACGGAGGTCGGATGCCCCGACGGCCAGTGGGGAGATCGCGACGAGGAGCGCGAGGATGGCCGCGAGGGCGCCGCCTGCGGCGTCGCGCGCTCGCTCGCCGTGCAGGACAGGAACGGGCTCGATGGCGTGCGCGAGGAGGTCGTCTGGGTCGGCCTGTTCAACGAGCACAAGTACGTCGAGCTCGATCGCACGACAGGGGCGCCGACGGGCGTCGAGGTCGACGTCGCGCCCTGCTCGCCCTACGGCGCGGCAATCGATCGCGATGGACGCCTGTGGTCCGCGTGCCTGTCGAGCTACCTGGCCTCCTTCGACACGTCAGGGCCGGGCGCCGGGGCCGACGTGATCGAGCAGCCCGGCTCCAACTACGGCATCACCGTCGACGAGCACGGGCACGTCTGGACCGGCGGTCAGGTGACTCGCTACGACCCGGCGACCGGAGAGTTCCTCTCCCCAGGCGCCGGCGGGCAGGTCGGCGAAGGCTGCGCGGACGAGAACGGCCAGTGCTTCGAGGCCGCCGTCTGGGGATCGAGCGTCGCCGCCGACGGCAACGGCAGCGTCTGGGTCGGTGGATGCGGGGGCGGCGTCTGTCGCGTTCGCGAGGACGGCGACGGGCTGACTTGGACGACCCTGCCCGTGCAGAACGGGGCGTACGGGATGGCCGTGGCATTTGACGGGATGATCTGGGGGATCGGGATGTCGGGGAACAACGCCGCGATCATCGACCCCGACACGGAGTCGTTCGAGATCGTGCTGAACGACTGCGAGGGCGGCGGAGGCCGCGGCGGCGAGCAGGGACCGGAAGGCGACTGGGAGGGCCAGGGCGGCACCGGCTGCCTGGCGTTCCCTTACACCTACTCGGACATGACGGGCTTCCAGCTCCGCAACGCCTCGGCGCCGAGAGGGATCATCACGCACCTCTTCTCGGGCTGCGAGTCGGGGCCGACCCGGTGGATGGCTCTCGGGTACGAGGCGAGCGTCCCGCCGGGCTCGGGGATCGCGCTCGAGGCGCGCGCGGCCGACGACGCGCAGGCGCTCGGTTCCGCCGCCACCATCGACCTCGGCTCGCTCCAGGACGGCCAGAGCTCCATCGAGCTCGACGGGCTGAACGGGCGGCTCCTCGAGGTCCGCGCCACCCTCTCGTCCGACACGGAAGCCGGTCCGATCCTGTTCGGCCTGACCGTGGGGTGGCAGTGCGAGGAGGAGTTCGGATAGCGCTCCGGACTTGACCGATGAGCGCGTGCGTCGTCTGATCGCATCAACCGAGTGACCACGCACAGCGACATCGGGGGCTTCACCTCGACCGACGCGCTCTCGACGGGGCGGCGGGCAGGCTCGGGAGGCATCGAGGTCATCGTCGTTGCGGGCCCCTCGGCGGGCCAGTCCTGGGTCCTGGAGCGGACGAGCCTCCGCATCGGGTCGCGGGAGGGCTGCGAGCTCGTGCTCGACGACCGCTCCGTGTCGGGCGCGCACGCGGAGGTCGCGATCGTGCCCGGCGGCATCCGCGTTCGCGACCTCGGCAGCAAGAACGGCGTCTTCGTGGGCCAGGCGAGGATCAACGACGCTGTCCTGGCGCCCGGCACGATCCTCCGCGTCGGACGCTCGGAGATCGCGCTCGGATCGCCGGACCTCCCCGTCGGCGCCCTCAGGGACTCGTACGGGGACCTGTACGGCGTCTCGGAGCCGATGCAGCGGGTCTTCGCGCTCCTCGAGCGCCTCGAGAAGAGCGAGGCCACGGTCCTGGTCCTGGGCGAGACGGGATCCGGCAAGGAGCTCGCCGCGCGAGCCATCCATCAGGCCTCGCGGCGCGCGTCGGGACCGTTCGTCGTGTTCGACTGCGCGTCGGTCGCGCGGGACATCGCGGAGTCGGAGCTCTTCGGGCACCTGCGCGGCTCGTTCACGGGCGCCGTCGCCGATCGAGTCGGCGCGATCGAGCGGGCGAGCGGCGGAACGCTGATGCTCGACGAGATCGGGGACCTGGCCCCGGACCTGCAGCCGAAGCTGCTCAGGGCCCTCGAGAGTCGCGAGGTCAAGCCCGTGGGCGGGAGCGACTTCCGAAAGGTCGACATCCGGGTCCTCGCGGCGACGCACCGGGATCTGGCGACCGAGGTCGCGAAGGGGACGTTCCGGCAGGACCTCTACTTCCGCCTCGCGGTGGTGCAGCTCAAGATGCCGGCCCTCAGGGAGCGGCGCGAGGACATCCGTCCGACGGCCGAGCACATGCTGCTCGAAGCCGGGCGCTCGCCCGCCGAGGCCAGGCACCTCGCCGAGCGAGTCGCTGCCCTGAGGGCCTACGCGTGGCCCGGCAACTGCCGCGAGCTGAAGAACGCGCTCGACCACCTGGTCGCGCTCGGCGAGATCCCGCCGCACCTCGCGGGCTCGGCCGCAGAGCGTCCGGCCCGTCCGGTCACGCCGTACCACGCCGCGCGCGCGGGAGCCGTCGAGGAGTTCGAGCGAGTCTACGTCGAGGCGCTCGTGAAGGAGAGCGGCGGGGTCATCGCGCAGGCGTGTCGCATCGCCGGGATCGACCGCAACGTCGTCCGCCGCCTGTTCCGGAAGTACGGGCACGGGGCGCCGGGGCGTTGAGGCCGGCGATCCTCCTCCTGGTGCTCGCTTGCCCTTCGGCCGTCGACGCCCAGAAGGTCCTCCGGGCCGACGTCGACGGCGCCGCCGCGCGCGAGCTCCGTGACGCCGCGATTCGCTGCGGAGCAACCGGTCTCGAGCTCGTGGAGGCGCCGCGCCCGCCGGAGCCCGCCGCGCACCCCGACGTCATCGCGGCAGTGCGCGCCGCACGGCAAGCGACGCTCGAGGCCGAGTTCGACAGCGCGCTCGAAACGCTGGCCCGGCTCCGCGAGAAGCTCGACGAGCACCCGGAGCTCGCCGGCACCGGACGGATCTGGGCCGAAGCGGCGATCGTCGACGCGTTCGCGCGATGGTCGAAGGCGGGTGGCCCCGAGCAGATCCCCCCGGACGTGGCCGACCGCCTCGACGAGGCGGTGTCGTTCTGGCCCGGCATCGAGGTCGACCGCGACCTGATGCCTCCGGCGATCGACAGGGCCCTCGACGCAGCGAAGCGCCGGCGGCTCGACCTCCCGCTGGGCGAGGTCGAGATCGGAGACTCGCGGATCGACCCGTGGGTTTGGGTCTCGGGCATCCCCGAGGACGCACCTCGTGTGATGCGCCAGGCGGGGAGGTTCATCGTCGCCTCCGTCGACTCGAGGGGAGAGCTGCGAGCCCGAATCGTGGTGGCGCGCCCTGGCGAGCGCGGCCGGGTCACGATGGCCGGCGCCGAGCCGTCCGCCCGCGTGGTGAGCGCTCTCGCTGGGCGCGAGGGAGCCATCGCCGTGTGGGGCGTGCCACGGGGCGTGCGGGCCGTCGCCCGGATCGACGGCGAGGCGCGAACCGAGCGCGCGGCGAGCGTGGAGGATCTGGCGCTCCGGCTGGGCCTGTGTCGAAACGGGGCGCCGGATGGTGACCGAAGGCACCCGGAGCCTCCGACCACCGGAGGCGGCGTGCCGGGCTGGGTCTACGTCGCGGTGGGCGGCGCGATCGTCGCAGCCGGTGGCACCGTGCTCGCGCTGGCGTTGACCTCCGAGCCGACGGCCCAGGTGCGGTTCAGGTTGCCGTAGCGCTCCGGCTCCGCCGCTGCCTGGCGTCGCGTGCTAGGCTGATCGAAGGGCCGCACTCGGGCCCGAGCAATGCGACCGCAGATCGCCATTGGAAGGAGCCGCAGGATGATCCCGGGGGACGAGCCGGACCTCAGGCAAGCCTTGCGCCCCGTGCCCGCTTACGAGCGTCCCGTGCGAGAGGTCTCGAAGATGCTCTCCGACGCCGGCATCCGGCACGCGCTCGTCGGGGCGCTCGGCGCCAACGCATACCGTGACCGTCCCCGCACGACCGAGGACATCGACTTCCTCGTGGGAGATGAGGCCTTCGAGAGACACCCGGGAGGATTCGTCACCATGAGGGTGCCCGTGATCGAATTCGACGGCATCGACGTCGATCAGGTGCCGCTCACGGAGGGACTGCGCGTCATCGAGGAGGGGCTCGCCCGTGCCCACGTCAGCGAGGGCGTCCCCATCGCGCCAGTCGACACGATCGTGATCATGAAGCTCCTCGCCGGGCGCACGCAGGACCTCGCCGACATCGAAGCGATCCTCGCGTCCGGCGCCGATCGCGATCTGCTCCGCTCCGCTGTACGGAAGGCGGCGCCCAAGCGACTGAGCACCCTCGAGAAGCTGATCGAGAACGCGGATCGAGCTCGCTGAGCCTCCCGGACGCGCAGCTCGTACCACGACTCGCCCGCGACGGTGCGCGGGTGTACGCTTTCGATCGTGCCCCTGGTGTGGGACGCATCGAGGCAGAGGCGCGAGACGGGCGGAGGGGGAGCCTTCATCGTCCACGAGCGGATCGCCGCCGGGGGGATGGCCGAGGTCTTTCTCGCGACGCGCCGTGGCGCGGAGGGCTTCGCGAAGCCGGTCGTGCTCAAACGCATCCTGCCCGAGTACGCCGAGGACCGGAAGTTCTGCGAGATGTTCGTGCGCGAGGCGCGGCTCGGGGCGCACCTGTCGCACCCGAACATCGTTCAGGTGCTCGACCTCGGACGCGACGCCGGGAGCCTGTACATCGCGCTCGAGTACGTGCCCGGTCCGGACCTGGCGAAGTGGATCCGGGCGCGCCGCAACGAGGGAGGGCCGTTCGACCCGCGGCTCGCGTGTCACGTGGTCCACGAGGTGGTCGCCGCGCTCGAGCACGCTCACGGGGCGACCGGCGTCGACGGCAACTCCCTCGAGCTCGTCCACCGCGACGTCTCGCCGCACAACGTGCTCGTCTCGACCGACGGCGCCGTGAAGCTGGGCGACTTCGGCATCGCGCGGGCGCAGTCGTCCGACGGCGGGCACACGCAAGCCGGGACCGTGAAGGGGAAGCTCGCGTACATGTCGCCCGAGCAGGCGCGCGGCGAGACGGTCGACGCGAGGAGCGACCTCTACTCGGCCACGGTGATCCTCTACGAGCTGTTGTCGCTCGAGCGCCCTCATGGCCTGACGATGGACCCGCACGTGATCCTGCGGCTGCACGCGGGGCAGTACACGCCGATCGAGGACGTGCGGTCGGGCCTGCCGTCCGCGCTCAGAAGGCTCGTCAGGCGTGGCCTCGCGGCTCGCCCGTCGGACCGTTTCGCGTCGGCGGCCGAGATGCGCGCCGAGCTCGCGGCGTTCGTCGGCGAGCTCGGCGGCAAGTCCCCCATGGGGCGAGCCCAGGTCTCGGATGCCCTGACGCGCGACCTGCCGGACGAGGTGGGGCGGGCCAGGAGGCTCGTCAAGCGGGCTCTGAGCCCTCCGGTCGCCGAGCGCACGGAGACGATCGAGCTCGTCCCGGCCGACGCGCGCACCGAGCCCCACAGGATGCCCTTCGCGCCCGGCGAGACGGCCCGCGGCCCCGCGCCCGTTCCCGAGACTGCGCCCGTCCCCGAGCCGGCGCCCGCTCGCGAGCCTGGCCCCGCAACGGAGATCTCGGCGAGCGGCGTTCAGCCCGTCGCGGCGCTCACGGTCGTCACCGCCGTCTTGCCGCGCTCCCGCGTGCCCTGGGCGCTCCTGTTCGTCGTGGCCATCGTGCTCGGAGGCCTGGGGCTCGTGCTCGTGCGAACATTGCTTGGAAGGGCTGGTTCGACGACGTCGAGTGTCCCCGTCCCCGCGCTCGCTCCGCGTCCTCCTGTCGGGCCGTCGAGCCTCGCCGCTCCTCCGCCGTCGCCTCCGGCCACACCGCCCGAGGTCGCGCCTCCTGCGGCTGCGATGGAGCCGCACGAGGCGGTGCCGAGTGGGATCGGGGAACCACCGGTGCGGACCGAGCTGCCCTTCGTGCCCGACCCGCCCGCCGAGCCGAGGGTCGAGGCGTCGGACGTTCCGAGCGCCCCGGCGCCAGGCCCCGCGAAGCGAAGCGCTCGAGGCCCCGCCGCGCCGCACCGGCCGGACGGGCGATCGAGCGCCGCCGCTCGCCTGACCGTCCGCGCGCCGAACGGCTGGGCGAAGGTGTGGGTCAACGGAATGGGCCCGTTCACGGCGCCGTTTCGCGATCGCGCGGTCCCGTCCGGCAGCCTGTCGATCCGCTTCGAATCTCCGCGCGGGCCGTCGACGACTCGCCGCCAGGCCGAGCAGGGAGAGCAGATCGTCGTCACGGCGCCCTAGCTGCTGACGTTGAGCTCGAGTCCCGTGGCTTCTACCCTCTTCGACGCTCCCCGCATGCTTCGCTGGCCGACCCCGTCGCTCTGCGCCCTTGCGGTGCTCGTCGTCGCCGGTTGCCCTTCCGGCGGACCGGATACGGCGGGTGGCGACGCCGGTACCGGGGAGTGCTCGCCGCCCTGCGGGGAGGGGCTCGTGTGCTCGGGGGGACGGTGCATTCAGCCGAGCATCGACGAGGACGGCGACGGCTTCCCCGCGGTTCTGGACTGCGACGACCGCGACCCGGAGGTCGTTCCCGGCCGAATGCGGGCCTGCGAGTCAGCCTGCGGGAGCGGGACGCAGGTCTGCGTGCAGGGCCGCTGGTCCGACTGCACGGCTCCAGTCGATTGTTCGTGCGAGCCGGACGAGGAGCGCGATGAGCCGTGCGGTCGGTGCGGGACCGCGGTGCGGAAGTGCGACGCGCAGGGCGCGTGGGGCGAAGCCGGGGACTGCGAGGGCGAGGGAGGCGAGTGCGTCCCGGGCGCGATGGCGCGGGAGCCGTGCGGCAACTGCGGCGCGAGGTCGCGGAGCTGCGGGCGGGATTGCGAGTGGGAGGAGTGGGGCGGCTGTGACGGCGAGCACGGCTGTGCGCCCGGCGACGTCGAGACCGAAACATGCGGCGGTTGCGGATCGCGCTCTCGGAGCTGCGACGATCGGTGCGAGTGGGAAGCGTGGGAGACCTGCGAGCTGGACGGGGAGTGCAGCCCGGGCGACACCGAGGAGTGCGGCAACTGCGGCACGCGGGTCTGCTCGGACGATTGCGCGTGGGGCTCGTGCGCCGGCGAGGGGACCTGCGAGCCCGACGACATGTGCTGCCCGGGCTCGGGCGATGATCGCTGCTCGGCCTGCGCCGGCAACGCGCGGCGCGATTGTCGCGACGATTGCACCTGGAGCGGCTGCATCTCGACCGGCGAGCAGTGCTGATCCCCAGGGCCCTTTTGATGAGGCTCGTCGCGGGGGCCCTGATGGCCGCCGCGATCGCGGTTCTCGGCGATCTGCACCTGCGCGCCACGCCGAAATGGCGATCGCCGGCGCTGGCCGCCACGTCGCGGGGGCTCCTCGCCGCGTGGGTCGAGGGTCCGTCGGAGTCGTCCTCGGTGCTGGTGCGCAGGATCGGGCCCGACCTCCGCCCCGCGGGAGCTCCGCGGAGGCTCGGCACGGTGCCCCCGGCCTCCCAGCTCGCGCTGCCGTCGCGTGGATCGCGCACGCTGGTCCTGGTCAGGTCCTACATGGATGCGATCCTCCTGGCAACGCTCGATGAGTACGGGCGACCCGTCCCGAGCCATGAGGTCGACGAATGGCCCGCCATGACAGAGGCCCAGCTCGAGGCGGCGGGACTGGCGGTTCGATCCGGCCGCCGTCGCGTCCCGCTGGGTCAGCCGGAGTACGACTACCTCCCGAACTCCGGACCCTGCGCGTGGGGTCGTCCCTGGCAGGCAGCCCCGGTTCTCGGCCGCACCGGCGGTGTCGTGGCCTGCGTCGAGCCAGCCGCCGCCGGTCGCGTCTGGCGGATCCGCGCTCGGGGCGGCTCGCGCCGCGAGCTGGCCCGCCTCGAAGGGGCGCATTGCCCGCCGGGCGCGGAGCACGGATGCGCCGCGGCGATCGAGCACGGTGGCCGGGTGATCGCGGCGTGGGTGCGGCGAACTGCATTCCGTCGCAGCTTCGTTCTCGCCCGTGCCGGCGGGCCCGAGCGCGTCCTCGACCATGAGATCGCCCCGACGGGCGTCGCCGGTCTCGGCCTGGGCCTCGTGCTCGCCGCGCTGTTCCTGCGGGCGATTGCCGAGATCGTATCGATGGCGCGGATCCATCGGGTGCTGGTGCCGGGACCGCGGTCGGTCGTCCTCGCGGGCCAGCTCCGTGAAGGACGCATCGATCCGGCTCGCGGCTGGCGAATGAAGGTCGGGGCGACGTCTCTCGCCCTGGACGATGGCTCGAAGGCGCAGGTGCCACCCGGCCGGCCGCTGGTCTTGACGCTGGCCGCGCTGCGCGGGGATCTGCCGCGGTCGGCCCGTGCAGTGGGCCTCTTCGAACGGGTGCACGCGGTCGGCGCCGAGTTCCCGGCGGAGCCGCCGTTCGAGCGGGCGCTCCGGCTCGAGGCGCTCTTGGACGCGCCGGTAGCGGCGATCAGGCGGTCCGTACGGATCCGGCTGGCGATGGCGGCGTTCGACGCGGCGGCGCTCCTTTCGCTCGCCTGGGCGCTCGGCGCGGCACTCGGACGGTAACGCGGCGCGCGATTGAAGGGCGTGCCCTCGCTGACCGGTGCTATCCTGCCTCACGTGAAGGCCGCTCGCGCAAGAGTCGTGAAGGGGAAGATAGTCACGCGGGCCAAGTTCCCCGAGGGTTCCGAGCTGACGATCGTGCTGCGCGAAAGGGAGCCACCGATCGACCTCACGAGCGAGGAGGAAGAGGCCATCCTGCGTGGGATCGACTCGATCAGGTCCGGCAAGGGCATCCCGCTCCGCGAGCTCCGTGCGCTTCTGCATCGCTTGTAGGTCCAGGTTGCCGCGGGGATGGCCGAGAACCCATTCAAGGTCATCGTCTCACCAGAGGCTCTCGGCGAGGTGGTTCGGATCGCGAGCTGGTGGTCCACGTTCGGCATGCCCGGCGGCGACCTCTGCGCCTGACGTGAAGGCCAGTCCTGCTCACGCGGAGCGCCCAACCTCCACGACGACTGCGACGGAGTCGCCGAATAGCGGTCGCCGGCGGAACCCGCCGTGTTATAAGCGGCGCCGGTGCGTCTCCGGGTACCGGCGATCCTGGCGGCACTCCTCCCGCTCGCGGGGGTCGTCTCCTCCTGCTCGGAGGAGGACGTCGACGAGGACGAGGGGATGGTCTCCGACGACGGGTTCCCGGACGAGACCCGGGGCTCCATCGCCCCGATCCGGGGCTACTACCGCGGCGCCCCCGTCGAGCTGTACGACCTCGGCGAGGTCGAGCCGCTCCGCAACGCGGACGGAGGCTTCGCGGGGGTGCGCGTCAATCCGATGTACGTCATGGGCGACGCCGTCGCCGAACAGCGCCCCATCGTGGACGTGATCCCGGCCTCGGCGAACTACTCGTCGTTCTTCCAGGTCGTCGAGGTCGAGGTGGAGGACGGGTACGAGGCGAACGAGGTGAAGTCGCAGGCCACGCTCTTCAGGCGCGGGCTCAGGCTGACCTACACCGACGCGGTCGTCCACTGTCCGCTCGTTGCCTCCGACGCCGAGCCGGTCATCGGACCTGCAGCCGCGGATCGCGATCTGCCCGTGATCGACCTGTGGTACCGCAAGAAGCAGACGCGTTGCTTCCTCCTCGAGGGCGGCGAGGCTCTGGTCGCCCGTGGTCTCGCGCCGCTCGACGTGGACGCGGTCACGGTCGGCGACCGCATCACCTACACGATCCCGGCGCAGGACATCTTCATCCCGGAGGTCCGAATCTTCGACGAGGAGGTCGAGGTCCCGGGCAACATCGTCACCGACCTCCTCCCCGGCGACCACGGCTACTCCCCTGTCTGCCTGATCTCCGAGGTCAAGGTGCGGCCGACCTACCAGGTCGGCGGCTTCGACGACCTCGCCGACATCGATCCGACCCTGATCGAGCTCCGCTCGCCGGAGACGTACCGCGACTACCCAGCGATCGGGCGACTGCCATGAGGTGTTTCGTGATCTCGGTGCTGCTCAGCCTCGCGGCTTGCGAGGAGGAGGGCCTCGTCGACAGCTCGCTCGGAGTCGCCGAGTACGAGGAGACGGACGGAGGCGTCTATCCGGACGGCGGTTTTGGTGAGGTCGAGCCCGTCTACGGCATGTACGACCGCCAGCGAGTCGAGGCCTACGACTTCGGCCCCGTCGAGGTCGACGCCCAGGGCAAGCCGCCCGTCAATCCCATGTACGTCCTGTACGACGAGAGCGGCTCGCCGCTGCTCGAGCTCTCGGAGGATCAGGAGAAGCTCGAGGGTCAGGGCGCGATCGTCGAGACGCTCCTCGACCGGCCCGACTACAGCCCGTTCTGGGAGATCGTCCAGGTGACGGCGCCGGCGGGTTACCAGAACGAGGACATCAAGAGCCTGGAGACGCTCGAGCGCGCCGGCTTCGAGATGAACGAGACGGGCGTCGTGGTCAACTGCCCGATGGTCGAGGAAGCGGCGGTGCTGGCCCGCGGCCTCTCGGAGCGCGCGCGTCCCTTGCCCAGGCTCCCGCTCTGGTTCCGGCGGCTCAAGGCGTTCTGCTTCCTGGTCGATCGAGGATGGGAGGTCCTCCAGGACCCGAAAGGAGGGCTCGGGCTACCCCTCGACCTCGCCGCCCGGGACGTCGTGTACCCCGTCCTCGACCTCTTCGGCGAGCACGTCGTGGCGAAGGACAACCGACTGTTCGGCGCCCTTCCCGGCGACCCCGAGTACTCGCCGCTCGTCCGCGTGCTCGAGACGCCGATCGACGACGAGTTCGCCTACGGCGACATCGACGCGTTCGCGGACGCGGTCGACCCGACGCCGCGCGAGCCGTCCGAGGTGAGGAACGTCCCCATCCGCGGGGTGATCCCGGCGTGCGGCACGAACGTGGACTGCGAGTCGACCGCGACCGCGAGCGACGCGCCGCTCACGTGCAACCTCGACCTGAGGATCCGCGCCCCCCTCGATCCGGCGCTTCCCGCGTTCTGCGACGCTCCGCCGGTGGGCTTCGGCGAGGAATGCGGGCCGGGGATCGCTCGCTGCGACCCGTTCGGCGGGCCCGCGCCCCCCGACGACGCGGCTGGGCAGCTCGCGGACCTGATCTGCGTGGGGCTGAGGGCCCGTGAGAAGCGCTTCTGCTACAACGCCTGCGACCCGGACGAGGACGACACGAACGAGGACGAGAAGCGCGACTCGCGCTGCGGCGGCGTTCGCGACTTCCAGTGCTACGGGCTCCGCAGGGCGAAGAAGCCGGACGGAGTCTGCTTCAAGCGCTGCAACTCCCTCGCGACCAACCGCCTCGTCCAGCAGTGCGCCAACGTCACGGCCGACACGCAGCCGGCGCCCGCGGCGGAGGACATCCTGTGCGGCAACGGCGCGTTCGACGTGGGCGAGACCTGCGACCCGACGGCCGAGCCCTGGGACGGGGCCACGTGCAACGAGATCTGCTCGATCTCGACGCTCGCCGAGGATCCGCCCGTACAGGCGCCGGAGGACGATCACCCGCTCGAGTGCACGAACGCGGGCGTCGACATCTGCATCTTCCCGGACGAGCGCGCCGAGGAGGTCTTGCCATGAGGAGATTGCTCCTCGCGGGCGCGCTCCTCTGGTCGGGCGAGGCGGTCGCGCAGACCTCCACGGGCTCGATCTCCGGCGACGTCGCCGACCAGGACGGCGGACCGCTCGCCGGCGTGCGGGTCGTCGCCTCGTCGCCCACGCAGATCGGAGGCGACCGGGTCGTCACGACCGACGCGAACGGCCACTTCGTGTTCCTGAACCTGACGCCGGGCCTCTTCGAGGTGCGGGCGTCGAAGACGGGGCTCAGGCCATTCCGCCAGTCGGGCATCCGGGTCTCGCTGGGCGGCACGGCCGAGCTCTTCGTGATCCTCGAGATCCCGACCGCTCGAGAGGACATCGTGATCCGCGTCGAGCAGCCCGCCGTCGACGTGCAGTCGCACCGAGTCGGCCAGAGCGTCTCCGCCGAGACGATGCAGTCCGTGCCCCTCAGGAGTCGGAACTTTCAGGGCGTCGCCGAGCTCACGCCCGGTGTGACTGACAGCCCGCAGGCAGGCGGCAACCCCAACGTCCGCGGCGGGGCCTACTTCAACAACACCTTCACGGTGGACGGGATCTCGATCACGGACCCGGTCACGCACACGTTCGGCACGAACTTCAACTTCGACGCCATGTCGGACGTCGAGGTCCTGACCGCGGGCTACGGGCCCGAGTACGCGCTGACGACGGGCGGCGTGGTCAACATCCTGACCAAGTCGGGGTCCAACGACTTCCACCTCGACGCCAGCACCTACTACGAGTCGAGCCACCTCACGGTCCTGAGGCCGGAGGAGCGGGGTCAGGTCTTCTCGGAGACCGCGCTGAACCTGAACGTCTCGGGGCCGATCCTGCGCGACCGGCTCTGGTACTTCGGCTCGCTGCAGTGGGACAACCGCGTCGCCTCCATCCCGCCCGATCCGAACGGCGTCCTCCCACGTCATCCCGCGCGTCGCTTCGTCGGGCCCGAGTACCTCGGCAAGCTGAACTTCCAGGCCACGCCGAGGCTTCAGCTCGTCGGCGTCGTCCAGGGCGCGGTGGCCTCGATCGCGAACACGCGGCAGCTCATCACCGTCGAGCCCGACGCCGAGCGCCACCAGGACCAGTACTCGACGGCCGCCTCGCTCGAGGCGCGCTACAGCGTCTCCCCGACGACCCTGTGGCGAACGCAGGCTGCCTTCTCGCGCAGCGTGCTCGACATCTACCCCGAGTCCGGCGATCGGACGACGCCCGGCTACGAGGCCGATCTGACGACGGGCGTGGCGACGGTCAACGACACGCGGCTGAACTACGATCGCCGCCTGACGCTCCAGCTCAACACCGACATGACCCAGTTCGTGAGCGGGCTCGGCGGCGAGCACCAGCTCCGCTACGGCATCAAGGCGGCCCACGCCTGGAACCCGAGCCTGGACGGCTACCCCGGCAACGTCGTGTACCAGCGAGACAACGGCGTCGACTTCCGCAGGACGCAGTACTGCGTCGAGTTCAATCCCGACACCCTGGAGTGCACGCCCGGGATGCTCGAAACGACCACGACCGGGCAGACGGGGCTCCTCTTCCTGCAGGACGGCTTCTCGCCGTCGTTCTACAGGAGGCTCACGATCACGCCGGGAGTCGGTCTCGAGGTGGGCCACGCCGCGAACGACGCCGGCGACACCATCACGAGCTTCCTGACCGCGACGGCCCACCTGAACCTCACCTGGCGGCCGCTCGGCGACACGCGGACCGTCGTCCGCGCCGGCTACAACCAGTACGTCGACATGGGCTTCCTCTCGATTCCGGGGTTCGTGGGCAAGGGCCTCTTCTCGCGCCAGTGCGACGTCGACGAGGCGGCGCGGGATGCGGGCGCGCGTGACCCCTACGTGCGCAATTGCCTCAACGGCGGTGGCGACGCCGGCGTCACCGTCGGCTACCCGGACGGCCCGCCGCGTGACGACGAGGGAAACGCGCTCGAGACGACGAACCCCGATCCGCTCCGGCCGCCGCGGACCCACGAGGTGTACGTCGGCGCCGAGCGCGAGCTGTTCGGCGGCCTCGTCCTCGGGACGGACCTCGTGTGGCGCCGGTACGAGCACCTGTTCGAGGACGTCGAGACCAACATCGTCTGGAACGAGCTCGGCAACGACGCCGAGAAGTTCCTGAATGGCAAGAGCGAGTTCGTCTGGGACCTCGAGACGCCGGACGAGGCCGAGCGGACGAACACCTCCTTCAGCGTCTACCTCAAGAGGTCCGGCGAGGTCTGGGGCCTGCTCGCCTCGTACACGTACCTGCGGAGCTTCGGGACGGTCAACGAGGGCTTCGCGACCGTGTTCCTCGACAACGACCAGCAGACGATCTTCTACTCGGGGCCTCTCTCCGACGACGTCCGCCACACCGTCTTCGCGACCGCATCGTACGAGATCGGCAAGCAGCTCCGGATCGGGCCGAGCGTGCGTGTCCAGTCGGGCACTCCCTACGACAGGTTCTTCCTCAACGACCTGTTCGGCTCGTACCAGGACCGGCGGGCGCCCCGGGGGCAGGATCCCGGGTCGCTCTCGGACCCGGACGACAACGAGGAGCTGCGCGAGCCCTGGACGACCGAGGTAGACCTGCTCCTCCTGTACAACCTGAAGGAGGCCTTCGGATTGAACGGGACGATGAGCGTCGCGTTCCTGAACCTTCTGAACAGCCGCACTCCCACGCGGTACGAGGACCGCAACCTCCCGGTCGGCGCGCCGACCCAGTTCGGAGACGTGATCGATCGGCAGGATCCCTTCCGGGTCCGGATCGGGATGCGCTTCGAGTACTGAGAAGAGGGAGAGAAGCTCTGGAGCCAGGGCCCGCCCGATCTCGAGGGTGGCGTCGTGTCGCTGGGGTTGCCCGGGAACGTCCGTCGGGCCGACAGCCGCCGATCTGATCGATCGTCGTGTACGCGCGTGCACACGAGGCGCGCGCCACGTTCCGCGCCGCGGCGTGATCGCGCGCGAATGGACGGGATCCGGCCGAGGGCGCCGAGGTCGACAGGCCCTGTCCGGATGAGCGGGTGGCTCGGGCCGCCGGCGAAAGAATGAGGATGGACACTGCCGTGCACGGGGCACGTCGGTTGCTCGGGTCTCGCGACCATGCGCAAGGCCCCGATCCTGGTGATCCTCGGTGGTGGACTCGTCGGCGGTTGCATCGGAGGCGACGAATTGGAGACGGCGACGGCCGAGCTCTCCGCACGCTGCTCGGCCTCGGTCACCGGATCGGGGACGGTCGACGTCGAGAACGACTACCTGCCGCACGTGGTCGCGTGCGAGCACGGCGGAGCGCCGGCGCAGACGCTGCGCGCACAGGCGGTCGCGGCGCGCTCGTACCTCTACTACAAGCTCGCTCGCGGCGGCTCGATCGGCGACGGCCAGAGCGATCAGGTCTACTCCTGCGGTCGCGAGCCGACCGAGGCCGAGCGCGCGGCGGTGCGCGACACCGCCGGGATGGTGCTCACCCACGGCGGGTACGTCATCGCTGCGTTCTTCGTCGCCGGCGCGTATCAGAGCGCGCCCTCGTGCCGCGGCGGATCTGGAGGCCCGTACGGGTGGACCGAGGCCTCGTACGTCACCTACAACCAGGGCCGGTCGGGCGGAAACGTCATCCAGAGCCGCCTGGGCTGGGTGAGCTCCGGGAACCACGAGAACCGCGGCTGCATGTCGCAGAACGGCGCGAGCTGCCTGGCGAACGACGGGTGGCAGTGGCCCGACATCCTGCGCTTCTACTACGGCGAGGACATCGGCATCGAGCAGGCAACCGGCGCATGCGTCGGCGACGTCGAGCTCCCGCAGGGCGGCGGCGGGGCGGCCGCGGAAGATCCGGCCGAGACTCCTGCGGAGGAGCCAGCGGAGGAGCCGGCGGAGGAGCCCGCGGACGACCCCATGCCGCCGGGCGGATGCGTGCCCGACGCGCTCGAGCCGAACGAGTCCTCGAGCGCTGCTTCCGAGACCGGATCGATCGACGGGCTGTCGATCTGCGAGGGTGACGTCGACTGGATCCTCGTCTCGACCCGGACGGGGCACCTGCGGATCGAGCTCCTCTTCGACCACGAGGCGGGCGACATCGATGTCGAGATGTACTCGACGCGGAGCCCGTACCGCTGGGTCGCGGGCTCCTACTCCGAGGACGACGACGAGGTCATCGACAAGCGGCTCCGATCCGGCTCGTACTGGCTGAGGATCTACGGCTACGACGGGGCACAGAACGCGAGCTACTCGCTCCACTGGTCGAGCTGACGAAGCCGCTCCTTGACCGCACCCGCGAGCGTCGCTAGCCTGGTCTATCAGTGCTCCCCGCGCATCTGACACCTGCGGAGCGGGCTGCCCTGAAGGAGTTCCTCTCAGAGGCCAGGGCCGCCCTCGGCGCGGATCTGATCGAGGCGCGCCTCTTCGGGTCCAGAGCAAGGGGAGAGGGCACGGCCGAGTCGGACGTCGACGTCGCGCTCGTCGTGACGTGGGCGGACCGTGGTCGCAGGCACGCCCTGTACGACCTTGCCTTCGACGTCGGGCTGCGTCACGGGGTGTCCCTCGCTCCTCTGGTCCTGGAGCAGGATCGGCTCGAGGAGCTCCGCTCGCGCGAGCGCCTTCTCGCCCACGACCTCGATCGCGAGGGGATTCCGATTTGACCGGGGCGCTCTCGCGCCGGAGCTCGGCCGTCTCGCCTCGCGCATGCAGCGGGATCGCGAGGACGCTGACTACGTCACGGGGACCGTCTTCACCGAGGAAGAAGTCGCGCGGATGGTCGCCGACGCCGAACGTTTCCTGGCGGAGGTTCGCCGCCTCCTGACCGCCGCGCCTGGCGTCTGACGCGCGGCCGCCGGCGAGAACACGAGCGCGCCGAAGAGCCAGATCGCTCCGGAGCCCGACGAGCCGCTGCTCCGGCACGAGCATCCGGCGCCCAGGCCGCCGTCTGGGACCACGCCGGAGTCGGCTCCCACGAGGACTCCGGCGTCCCGACCGGGAGCCGGAACCTCGGCGTCGGTTCCGGGCGGGGGCAGGTCGTCCGTGGGCGAGGCGGTGACGCCGCGGAACTCGGCGAACCAGTCGTACGGCACGACGGTCCCTGCGCGGACCGCCAGCGCGAACGAGATGCGGGTCGCGCCGCCGAGGCCGCTCAGGACGACATCCTCCGAGTAGGGGCCGTAGGCATCGAGCGTCTTGACCACCGCTCCATCGGCGAGGACCTCGGCAACGTAGACCTCGTTTCCGAGGTTCTGCGAGTAGGAGAACCGCACCTCGTCGGCGGGCGGGTCGAGGTCGCGGTAGACCTCCAGGCGACCCGAGACGGCCGCGCCGTAGTCGACCTGGTTCTCGAACCGCACGGTCGTCGCGTCCGGCATGGTCTCCTCGAAGCCGGCCTGGTCCGGCCGCAGGACGGTCCAGTAGCTGCCCCGGCGGTATCGCACCTCGGCCGCCTGCGCGTACCACTCGTAGGGGACGTTCCTGCTGGCGACCGTCGCGACCAGAAGCCCGATCTCCCGCGCCTGAAGGCCTTCCAGCGTGACCTCCTCGGAGTAGCCGCCGAACGTGTCGAAGGTCCGAACGGCGGCGCCGTCGACCAGCCACTGGGGCGAGTAGACGGCGTTGTCCAGGTTCTGCGCGAAGGCGAAGCGCACCTCCTCGACCGGCGGGTCGCGCAAGGCCAGCGTGACGCGGACGTTTCCCGCCACGCGAAACGGGTCGTCCTCGTAGTGGCGGAGGTCGACCGTGGTCCCTCCCTGCGGGGCCGCCGTGAGCTGGGGACGCATTCCCTGAGCGTCCTCGGAGTGGAGCGCGGTCCAGCGGCCCAGCCGGACCGAGACCTGTTTCGGCTGCCAGAGGAGCCCCAGGTGATTGATGATCGTTCTCTCGCTCCCATCGCTCGGGACGTTCTGCACGCCTCCCTCGGCGGAGATGTACATGGTCGAGGAGCCGCCTCCGTCCAGGTTGAGGCCCTTCTGGGCGCCGAGCTCGACGAGGAGCTGGCCGAGCTCCGTCCAGGTCATCCCTCGCGCGCCCGAGCGGCGGCCGTCGACGACGACCCAGATCATCCTGCGGCCGTCGTCGGCGAAGCCGACGCCGGTGCGCGGGTGGCGGTCGGAGGCGCCGACCGCGCCCCCGAAGTCGACGGCCGCGCCGTTCTCGACGACGACCGGCGTACCGCCGAGCGCATTCCACGTGCCGGCGGGAGTCTCGGCGGGCGACGTCCGGATCCTGCCGACGTCGTTCGCGTCGAACAGCGCGGCCCACATCGGCGCTCGGCCGTTGTCCCGCGACCACCTCGTGCCGTTCGCGACGCAGATCCCGTAGGGCACGTAGTCGCTCGTCGAGTCGGCGTAGTCCCCGTTCGTGGCGACGACCGCGCCGTAGCGCCCCGCGAACTCGCTCGTGGTGGAGTACTTGTCGGCCTCCGCCGTGACGACCATGTCGACCGCCGGGTGCTCGAGGTTGACGATGAGGGCGTGGATGTCGGACGGAGCGCCGGTCGTCCGGTGCAGGTGCAGCACGCCCGGGTAGGGCTCCGTCCAGGTGTCGTCGGCGCGGGCGGGCGCCGCGGCCCACAGCGCTGCCGCCAGAACGGCGAGCATGGGCCGCCTGCACCTCATGAGCTGGGCGCCGAGCAAGCCGTGGGCCAGCCCGCTGCCAGTCGCGGAATCAGGTATGCGGTGCCGGGCGTGCACGCCAGAGCACAGGGCCGGGGTGACGGGTACCCAGGCGCTCAGGCTTTCCCGGCCCCCGCGACCGCCCGCCGGATCTCGTCGCACAACGCCGGCATTACCGCGCAGGCCGTGCCCTCGCGGAAGACCCCGGCGCGGCTGCCGAGCGCCAGCTCGGAGAAGGGAGTTGGCTCCGGGTCGACGACGACCATGGGAGCGCCGCGGCTCGCGACGATCTCGCACATCTGGTTCGGCAGGTTGGTCGCCCCGCTCGTCCCGATGACGACGAGGAGCTCCGCCCGGATGGCGGCCTGCAAGGAGCTCTGGAAGCGGAAGCGCGGCTCGTCGTAGGTCTCGTCGAACCACAGTACGTGGGGTCGAGCGGGTCCTCCACAGCGCGAGCACCGGAGGAGATCCTTCTCGCGCGGGCCCGGCGGCCGGCCCTTCTCCCACTCGGTGCCGAGCGTCTCCGGCAGCGGCTCCGGATCGCTCACGCACTCGGCGGCGCAGCGCATGAAGTCGATGCTCCCGTGGATCTGGAACGTGCGGGCGAGCGTGTTTCCCGCCCGCAGGTGGAGGCCGTCGACGTTCTGTGTGACCAGGAGGAAGCGGTCGCCGATCGACCGTTCGAGGCCGGCGACCGCCGCGTGGGCCGCGTTGGGAGCCGCCGCCCGGCAAACGGATCGGCGGTACAGGTACCAGCCCCAGACATCGTCCGGGACCTCGGTGAAGGCCGACCACGTGGCGAGCTCCATCGGCCTGTAGTGGCGCGACCCGATGGTCCAGTAGCCCTCGGCGCCGCGGAACGTCGGTATGCCGCTCTCGGCCGAGATGCCGGCGCCCGTCAAGAGGACGATCGGCCCACGCCCGCCCGCGGCGCGCTCCATCAGCTCCTCGAGGCGCTCCGTCACGGCTGCCCGGAGCGGCGACGACGCCGCAGCGCGAACAGACCGAGCCCGGCGAGCGCGGCCTCGCCCGAGCCAGTCGCCCCCGATGCCTTGCCCGCGCAGCAGCCGTACGAGGCCGTCGGCGGCTCGTCGTCGCCATCGCCGTCCGCGTCCGCGTCGGCATCGGCATCCGCGTCCGCGTCGGCATCGGCATCCGCGTCCGCATCGGTGTCCGCATCCGTGTCGGTATCGGCGTCGGCGTCCGCATCCGCGTCGCCGTCGACTCCTTCGCCCATCGTGAACGACCTCACTTCGCTCCAGTCTCCGATCCCCGAGTCGTCGTCGCTCGCTCGGACCCTCCAGAAGTACGTCCCGGCGGGCCCGGGCTCGAGCGGAATCGGCGGTGGCGCCTCTCCAGCATCGACCTCGGCAGGGATGAACGCGACCATGTCGTCCAGCGCCTCGCCCGAGTACACCTCGAACCGGTACATGAGAATGTCGGCCGGTACGTCCGCGGCCACGCCGGCCTCCAGCGTGACCTCCAGCCCGTCGAGCATCGCACCGTCCGGCGGGCCGAGCTGCTCCGGGGCGGCCGGCGGGACGTTGAGGACCGAAACGGCGACCGTGGCGCTTCCCCGCCGGCCCGACGCGTTCGTCACCCTCAGCCTGACGCTCGCCTCCGTGGGCCCGTCGAGATCCGAGGCGCTGAAGGTCGCGTCGGCACCCTGCTCGTCGAAGACGCCGTCCATGTCGAGGTCCCACTCGAACGTCATCGCTTCGCCGCCTGGATCGACGCCCGAGCCGTGCAGCTCGACGTCCTCGCCTTCGTTCACCTCGTATGGTCCGCCCGGGTCCGCATCGGGAGCCAGAGAGTCGTCGCGCGTGACGATCACCTCGTCGATCGCGAGGAACCCCTCGACGTTCGTCCCGCCGCCGTAGAGCTCGAACCGCGAGATCCCGTTGTCGGACTCCGTCGAGTAGGTGAGCCCCGTGGTCCAGCAGGCGTCCGGGATCGCGCCCGAGTCGTAGATCTGCAGGCCATCCTGGTCGTAGGCCCTGAAGGAAGAGGTCGCCATGCACGCCGCGACGTTGAGCTGCAGGCTCGTGATCGTCTCTCCGAAGTCCCCGAGGAAGTCGATCGTCACCGGGTCGTCCGCGACCAGCGCCCGGTCGGGATCGTCCGAGACCCAGATCCCGAACGGCTGGTTGCCGCGGTCGCGGGCGCCGTTCGAGGCGGCGTAGTAGCTGTTCAGGGTCGAATTCTGGGCCAGCCATCGATCCCACCAGCCCTCGAACGGATCTTCGAAGCTCTCGGTGAAGACCTCCTGCGCCAGGGCAGGGGTCTCGAGGAGCATGGCCGACACGAACACGAAGAGGCAGCGTGATACGAGCGGCATCGTGCACGAGGATACGCCAACCAGGGCCGGTTGCGCCTCCCGAGCCTCGCTGCCAAGCTCCTGCCGTGTCGCGGCGCCTCCTCCTCCTCGCGTCCAAGACCTCTTATCGCATCGAGGACTTCCTCGCCGCCGCGGCGGAGCTCGGGGTCGAGGTGCTGGTGGGGTCCGACCAGTGCCGCAAGGTCGCGGAGATCTGGAAGGGCGACAACCTCGCGCTCGACTTCTTCCGGCCCGAGGAAGCGGCCGAAGAGGTCGTGCGGGCCGCGGACACGAGGCCGATCGACGGAATCGTCCCGGTGGGCGAGCCGCAGGCGGTCGTCGCCGCCCTGGCGGCCCGCCGCCTCGGGATCCCGTTCAACCCGCCCGAGGCCGCGCTCGCCGCTCGCGACAAGGCGCGGATGCGCGAGGCTCTCGCGCGGGCCGATGTTCCGCAGCCGTCGTTCCGCGTGTTTCCGATCGACGTGAAGGCCCCAGACGTCCTCGCGCTGGTCCATCCACCCGTCGTGGTCAAGCCCCTGCTCCTCTCGGGCAGCCGCGGCGTCATTCGAGCCGACGATGGTCCGGCGCTCGACGCGGCGATCCAGCGGCTCGCGGCCCTGTTGACCTCGCGCGAGCTGTTCAAGCACCGCGAGCGCGAGGCGCGGCTGCTCCTGGCCGAGTCCTTCGTCCCCGGCGACGAGGTCGCCGTCGAGGGACTGGTCGTGGACGGGCGACTGGAGGTACTGGCGATCTTCGACAAGCCCGATCCGCTCGAAGGACCGTACTTCGAGGAGACCATCTACGTGACCCCGTCGCGCAAGCCCTCGGGCGTCCGGGACGCCATCGCGAGGACGACGGCGCGCGCGGTCGCGGCGCTCGGCGCGGTCGGCGGCCCGGTTCACGCAGAGCTTCGCCTCGCCGCGTCGGGCCCCGTCGTGATCGAGGTGGCGCTGAGGACGATCGGTGGGCTCTGCTCGCGCGCGCTGCGGTTCGAGACTGGCGCTTCCCTCGAAGAGCTCGTGATCCGGCACGCGGTCGGGCTCCCCTGGGAGCGACCGGCTCACGAAAGACGCGCCTCCGGAGTGATGATGATCCCGATCCCTCGCGCCGGCACGCTCAAGGCCGCGCGGGGCGTGGAAGCGGCGCGCGGCGTCGAGGGAATAGAGGACGTGGTGATCGCGATCGACCCCGGCCGGGTCCTCGTGCCGCTCCCGGAAGGCAACGAGTACCTCGGCTTCATCTTCGCGCGTGGGAGCGAGCCCTCGCAGGTCGAGGCGGCCCTGCGCGCGGCGCACCGCGAGCTGTCGTTCGAGATCGCGCCCGTCGTCGGCAGGGGAGGCGGACGAACCTAGGACGTGTTCGAGATACCGCGCCGCGCAAGTTCGTCAGGGCGCATTCCTTGCACGTGCCCAAGCCGCTGATGAGCGTGCTTGGGGTCAGAGCGTGAGCCGGCTTGGGAAGCCGAGGACCCGCATCGGCTGGTTGGCGCAGGGGTAGTCGAAGCCGTTGATGTCCAGGCACCACCAGGGCGCGGCGTCGCCGATGCCGAGCTGGCGGTGCTCGTCGTCCCCCCAGCACGCGATGCTGCCGTCGCCCTGCGACGCGCAGGTGTGAAGCCGACCCGCCGTCACGTGCGTCACGCCATCGAGCGCTACCCGGACGGGAACGGGGCTGTCGCCGAAGGTGCCGTCGCCGAGCTGACCCGCGCGGTTCGAGCCCCAGCACCACAGCCCACCGTCCTCGGCCAGAGCGCAACCATGCTCCTTGCCGAGGACGACCTCGCGCGCGGGCGGCAGCCCCTCGACTCGGATCGGGAAGGTCGGGCACCTCCACAGGGCTCGGTCGTCCTGACATGCGTCGTCGCCGGGCGTGACGGTCGCGGGCTCCCAGCGGCCCGGGCCGATGAAGCCCCAGCAGAACACGTTCCCCTCCTGGTCGATCGCGCAGGTCGCCGAGCCGCCGGCGTGCACCGAGCTCACTTCGGCGACGCCCTGGACGAGGACCGGGCTCGGGCGGTGCGTGAACGTGCCATCGCCGAGCTGGCCAGCGCCGTTCGCGCCCCAGCAGAGGACGCCGCCGTCCTCGACGAGCGCGCACGTGTGGACGGTGCCGGCGGTGATCGCCACGGCTCCGGCGATCCCCTCGACGTCGGCCGGTGTCGGCCCGCGCACTCCGATGCTGGAGGGATCCTCGTTCCAGAGGTCCCCTGATCCCCAGCAGCTCACCGTGCCGTCGGCGTGGCGCGCGCACGAGTGCATCGCGCCAGACGCGACCTCGACGACGTCCTCGAGCCCCGGGATCTCGGTCGGCTCGGACCGATCGGAGCCGTCTCCGAGTCCGAGGGCGGGGCTGTTCCCCCAGCACGCGACGCTGCCGCTCGACCGAGCCGCGCAGACGTGATCGCCTCCTGCCGCGACCGAGACGGCGTCGTCGATCCCCACCGCGGTCGGGACCCAGTACGACAGAGGCGGGGAGCTCGACGCTCCCCAGCAGACGACCTGTCCATCGCCCAGCCGCGCGCAGGTGTGGCCGTAGTTGAGCAGGAAGCCGCCGCCCGTCAGCTCGGCCACCGAGCAGCCCTCGGCGTCGCAGCTCCAGCTCTGCTCGAAGGGATCGCCGGCACCAGGATCGCGCGGCTCCTCGGTCGCCGGCTCGTCAGGCGGCTCCGGCTCTGGCTCGTACTCGTAGCCGTCGTCGTCCTCCTCCTCGAAGTCGAGCCCGATGCATCCCGATGCAGCGGCGATGGCGATCACCAGAGCGGACACCCGGACAGTTGCCTTCATGATCTGCCTCCTTTTCCCGTCCACGGTGTGCTGCTCCCGCATGTCAGGTGCCACGGGACTGTTGCAAGAACACCCCGGCGGCGTTGAATTTTCACCGCGCGGGCGACGAATCAGCCGCGGCTTGCGGAGGACCCGAGACGCGCCCATGTGACTCGTGGAGGAGACTACAGATGCCCGAGCTGCCCGAGGTCGAGCACGCATCGATGCTTCTTCGCCGCTGGCTCGCGGGGCGGACGATCGCTCGCGCCGAGGCGGAGTCGACGAGGGTCTTCCGCGGGTCTGATCGGCAGATGTTCGAGATGGGCCTGCCGGGGCGAAGGTTCGAGCGCGTTGACAGAAGGGGCAAGTACCTCGTGCTGACGTTCGACGGCGACGTCGCCCTCCTGAGCCACCTCGGAATGACCGGCAAGTGGATCAGGCAACCTCCCGGCGACCCGGCGCCGGATCACAGCCGCGCTCGCCTCCGCCTCGACGACGGGGTCGTGATCCACTACTCGGACGTCCGCCTCTTCGGGCGGCTCGCCATCCACAGCGCCTCGGGGATCGCCACGCTTCCGGAGCTCGAAGAGCTCGGCCCCGACGCTCTGTCGGACGGCGTCGACGTCGATCGCCTCGCGGCGAAGCTGTCGGGGACGCCTCGCGCGGTCAAGCTCGTGCTGATGGACCAGAGCGTCCTCGCGGGGATCGGCAACATCCAGGCGACCGAGGCCCTCTTCCGCGCCCGCGTGCACCCCGCGCGTCCGGGCCGCTCCCTCGATCGATCGGAGGTCCGGGCAATCGCGAGAGGGATCGAGGCTTCGATTGCGCACACGATCCAGCAGATACGGCGCGAGGAGGAGATGCGCCTTCCGGAGGAGCGCGAGAAGAGCCCGTTCCTCGTCTACGACCGCGCCGGCGAGCCGTGCCCGCGCTGTCGCACCAGGACCGGCCGAATCCTCCTTGGCGGTCGTACGACGGCGTTCTGCCCGCGATGCCAGCCGCGCGCGCACCGCGAGGCCCATGCGCGCGCAGCCTAATCTTCCCCGATCAGCTCGGCGATCGTTCGCCTCATCCGGACCACGCCCTCCGCCGCGGAGCGGAGGAGCCGATGGAGCGCACCGGGAACCGCCGGTGCCCGTTCGCCGCCCGGGGCCTCGGCCTCACCCAGAGGGATCTCGAACGACACGATGCCGCCCTCGTGGTAGGTCGTGGCGGTCGTTGGAGCGAGGTCCCGGAGCAGCTCCTGCATTGCCTCGTTGGTCGCGAGCACGAGGCTGACGAAGCGCTCGACCCCGCGCTCGCGCGCGGCGTCGACGAGCCTCGCCAGAAGGAGCCTGCCCAGGCCCCTTCCCTGGAAGTCGTCGGTGATCAGGATCGCGGGCTCGGCGGTGTCCGGGCGGTCGGGGAGCAGGACGAAGCGGGCCACGCCCACGCCAATCTCGCGCCCCTCCTCGATGACCGCCGCACCGATCGCGAAGTGCGCGACCTGGTCGACCTCCGTGAGGTAGCGCAGCTCGCTCTCGGACAGCGACGTCTTGACGGACAGGAACCGCCGGTATCTCGAGTCCGGCGAGACGCGCTCCCACGCATCCAGGAAGAGCTGCTTGTCCCCGGCCCTGACGAGGCGCAGCCTCACTCGCGTGCCGTCTCTGAGCTCGACGTCCTCGGCGTAGCCCGCGTCGAGCCTCCTGGTCCGGCTGTAGAGCAACAGGACGCAGCGGCCGTATCCCGAGTCGTCGAAGTCGCGGTCGATCTGGAAGCCCGCCTTCTCGAAGGCACGAATCGACGCGGCGTTCGCCACCATCGCGGCCGCCATCACCCGCGGGACCGCGGGGTCGGCCAGGATCCTCTCGACCGCGAGCCCGATCGCGCGTGGCCCGAACCCTCGGCCGATCGCGTCCTCTTCCCCGATCATCAGGTCGATGTCCACGACGCTCGTCGAAACGTCGGTCAGCCCGGCCTCGTCGAGCTCGGCCCTCGTCGGGTGGGCCCAGAGGATCAGGCCGACCTTCCTGCCGCCGGCCATGATGATGGCGCGACCTCTCGTGCCGTCGGCCGCGGCCTCGGCCACGCTGTCGTCCGGCTCGCCCCACCAGCGCTTCACGTGGTCGCGGCGCAGCCATCCGGCGATGAGCTCCCGATCTTCGGCCAGCGGAACGGCGAGTTGCACGTCCATTCCGGCCCGAGATTGTTGCACGGCCGGGCCGCGTACGGCTGGCCGATCTGACCCTTCCCACTCGGGCGTCGCTTCGCGATACCATTCTCGCGTGGTGAACGGAAGGACCGCGAGGCGGCTCGGGGCGCTCCTCCTGGTCGTATCGGCCGCGTGTGGCGGGTGCGGCGACGACGGGCCTGCGTCCCCCGACGGCGGTCGCGACGGTGGCGGCTTCGACTCCGGAATCGACGCAGCTCTTCTGGACGACGCAGGCCGCGACGCCGGCCGCGATGCCGCCCCCGATGCTGCGACGGATGCTGGCGCCGACGCGGCGACCATCGACGCAGGCGACGCCGACGCGGGGTGCGAGCCGGATTGCCCGCAAGGTTGGTGTGGGGACGACGGGTGCGGCGGCGACTGCCTGCCCTGTCCGGACGACCAGGAGTGCGCCGGCGACGGGACCTGTTGCGCGCCGAGCGGCGACAGGTGCGAGGCCGGCGGGACCCTCTGCTGCGACGGGACCTGCTACCACGAGTCGTGCTGCGACGGGCTCGAGGACCAGGAGCAATGCGAGGGCGGCGACGAGTGCTGCGGAGGCGTGTGCACCGACGGCACGTGCTGCCGTCCCATGGGCGGCGCTTGCGACGAGGCCGAGCAGTGCTGCAGCCGGGGTTGCGCGGACGACGAGTGCTGCCTGCCGCCCGGCGAGACTTGCCTCGCGTCCGGCGAGTGCTGCAGCCGCTTCTGCGAGCTCGGAGCCTGCTGCGGTGGTCCAGGTGACGGCTGCGACGGGCTCGAGGGAGACTGCTGTGCGGGGTTCGCATGCCAGAGCGGGCAGTGCTGCGGCTCGCCCGGCACCTGGTGCGACGACGAGAACGAGTGCTGCTCTGGCACCTGCACGGATTCGTCCTGCGTCTGTCGCACCCTCGGCGAAGGGTGCGGCAGCGACGTCGAGTGCTGCTCGGGCGACTGCAGCGACCCGGGTGTCTGCTGCCAGCCCGATGGCGAGGCCTGCAACGACGGTTCGGATTGCTGCAGCGGCGACTGCGTCGACTTCGTCTGCTCGTGATCGGTCACGCCGCGAGGCGCGCGTACATGCCCCTCAGCTCGAGGAGCTCCTCGTGCGAGCCCTCCTCGACGACGCGGCCGCGGTCGAGCACGACGATCCGGTCGGCCGCGCGGGCGATCTGGACGCGGTGCGTGGTGAGGACGACGGTGCGGCCGCCGACGAGCGGCCGGATCGCGGCCTGGATCTCCTCGTCGTCGATGCGGTCGACGGCGCCGAACGGGTCGTCGAGCACCAGGAGCCGCGGATCTCCGACGAGCGCGCGCGCGATCGCGATGCGCTGCCGTTCGCCCGCCGACAGCTTGGCGGCTCGTTCGCCCACGACGGTCGCGAGGCCCTCCGGGAGCCGCTCGACGAGCCGCGCGGCGCCTGCAGCCTCGAGGGCGGCCTCGACGTCGGTACGGCTCGCCGACGGGTGTCCGTACCGCACGTTCTCCTCGATGCTCGCGTGGAAGAGGAACGGCTCCTCGGTGACCAGCGCGGCGCGTCGGCGGAGCGAGCGCAGCGATACCCGGGCCAGATCGACGCCGTCGATGGCGATGCGCCCCCCGGCGAGCGGCGCAAGGCCCAGGAGGGCCCGCGCGAGCGTCGTCTTCCCGGCGCCGTTCGGTCCCACGATCGCCACGAAGCTCCCGGCCGGGATCGCCAGCGACACGCCGTCCAGGATTGGCTGGTCAGGGCGCGGCGCGACGCGAACCCGCTCGAGCGCGACCTCGCCGCGAAGCTCCGTGAGCCGGACCGCGTCGGGCGGCTCGACCTCGGGGGAGCGATCCCTGAGCTCGAAGACCCGCGCGGCCGCCGCGTTCGCCTTCTGCACGCTCAGGTAGAGCCCAGCCAGGCCCTGCACGGGGCCATAGAGCCGCGCCAGGTAGACGAGGAAGGCCACGAGCCCTCCCCAGGTCAGGCTTCCGTCGAGCGCCATCCGAGATCCGAACCACAGGACGACGAGCGTGTTCACCGCGATCACGAGCTGCGTCGAGCCCGTGTAGAGCGACTGGACGAGCTGGAACCGGAGCACCTTGCGCACGAGCTTGCCGCTCGCGCGCACGAATCGCCCCGCCTCCACGCGCTCGGCCGCCGCCGCTCGCACGGTCTCGACTCCCCCGAACGCGTCCATGATCGAGCCGGTGACCTCCGCGTTCGCCTCGCGCACCTGGCGTGCGAGCGTCTCGACCCGGCGGCGCAACAGGCGCGCGCCGATGAACCCCAGGGGGAAGAGGAAGCTCGAAACCAGGAAGAGCCGCGCGTCGAGCACCGCGAGCATCACGATGGTTCCGACCAGCGTGAGGCTGAAGGAGAGAAGGGAGATCAGCGCCCCCGTCGAGACGTTCTGGATCTCGGCGACGTCGCTGCCGGCGCGCGAGACGATCTCGGCGAGCCTGGTCGACTTGAAGAAGTCGAGCGGGAGCCGCTGCAGGTGGCGGAAGAGGTCGTAGCGCAGGTCGAACAGGACGCGGGCGCAAAGCGCCGTGTAGAGGAAGGACTGTGCAGAGGCGAGCGCGAAACCGGCGGTCGCGAGACCGACGAGCCATCCCGCGAGCGGAAGCATCGCGCTCGCGTCGTGCGCGATGATGACCCGGTCGAACAGCGAGCGAACGACCATCGGGTAGGCGAGACCCGTCGCGGTCGCGAGCACCATGAGCCCCATGACCGTCCCGAGCCGGCGGCGGTACGGGCGCACGAACGAGAGCATCCGGCGGAGCGTCGACGCGGTCATGGGCAAGGCGCCCCCATCCTACAAGCTCCGCGGCCGCCGCGCCCGCGCGGCCGACGAGGAAGCAGGGAGCGTCCCCTACCGACCGGCTCGGGCGTCGCCTCCCGTGATGATGGTGCCGAGCTCGGCGACCGTGCAGGACTGGTCGTCGTTGCTCCACGTGACGTCGGCGACGCGCCAGAAGTCGTTCTGGTCGGGAAGACCGGGCGCCCAAAGCTGGACCGGACCGTACTCCGCGCTCGGCGTGGTCACGTTGCCGCAGTAGATCTTGACGTAGGCGTCTGATGGGCCCCACCCCTCGTCGTTGTACACGTGCACGCCGACCGTGTACACGTTGCTGGCCACGGGATCGTCGATCTGAATGATCTCCGGCCCGTGTCCCTCAATGTCGTCGATCAGGAGGCGCGGGTTGTCGGCCAGACCGCCCGCATCCCAGGGCAGACCCGCGCCTCCGGTGCAGTTGAACCAGTAGCAGTCGAGGTTGTTGAACCAGGCATTTGCGCGCTCGTGGAGTAGATGCAGGTCGAGATCGGAGGCATCGCAGCCCGGCCCGGGGTTCGTGTCGCATGACCGGTCGGGCGGGTTCCAGTAGATCTCGATCCGGAGGCCCTGCCCGCGCGCCGTGACGTCCGTGGTGCAGCTCGCCTCGAGCCCGCTGTCGCCGGTCACCGTGAGGCGCAAGGTGTAGGCCCCGACGAGATCTGGCTCGAACCACGTGCCCCGGGCGGTCGGGGTGTCGGGTGTCGCGAGCGATCCGGCCGGTTGCGCCACGACCTCCCACAGGTACGAGACGACCAGTCCATCCCCGGCGTCGAGGTAGACGGCGACCCCGGGTTCCGTCTCGACAGGGGGAGGGCAGACGACGACCGGGCAGCCCTGGTCGACCGTACCGTCACAGTCGTCGTCCTGCCCGTCGCAGACCTCGGGAGTCGGGCCGACGCCGCTGCAGGATCCCCACAGGCCGCCGGCGCAGCTCTCGACGCCCGCGACGCACTCGCCGATGTCGGTCCCGCAGGGCCGCGTCAGGCCGTCGTCGACGAGCCCGTCGCAGTCGTCGTCCTGATCGTCACAGGACTCGCCCGAAGGCAGGATCTCGTCGACACAAGGCCCCCATCCCGTGTTCCCGCCGCCGACGTCGATGCAGGCCTGCGTACCTGACTGGCACTCGCCGACGTCGCGTGTCTCGGCCGGCCCCGAGTAGCAGCCTCGCTCCGCGCCGAGGTTGCACTCGCATCCCTCGTCCAGGAGCGTGTCGCAGTCGTTGTCGGCGCCGTCGCAGGTCTCGTTGGCCGGCCCTTGCCAGCCGAGGCAGGGCCCCCAGTCGGAGCCCACTCCTCCGTTGCCGGCCACGCAGGTTCGCTCGCCGTCCTGGCAGAGGCCCTGCCCGCGAGTGCCGTTGGGCCCGTCGTAGCAGGCCTCCACTGCACCCGGATCGCAGAAGCAGCCGTCGTCGATGGTCCCGTCGCAGTTGTTGTCGAGACCGTCGCACGTCTCGCCGGAGGGCACGCAATCAGCGTCGCCGTCGCCGTCGCCGTCCGCGTCGCCGTCCGCGTCGCCATCGCCGTCGCCGTCGCCGTCGCCGTCGCCGTCGCCGTCGCCGTCCGCGTCGCCATCCGCATCGCCATCGCCATCGCCATCGCCGTCCGCGTCGCCGTCGCCGTCGCCGTCCGCGTCGCCGTCCGCGTCGCCGCCGCCGTCCGCGTCGCCGTCGCCGTCGCCGTCCGCGTCGCCGCCGCCGCCGTCCGCGTCGCCGTCCGCGTCGACGTCCGCGTCGACGTCGGCGTCGACGTCGCCGTCCGGGCCCGCCGTGAGGTCGAACCCGATGCGACCGCACCCTAGAGCTCCAAGCGACAGGAGCACCACGGCCACCGCCCCGGACCGCGAAAGCAGCATGGTACCTGACCCTGTGACGGCCGCCGCGTGGCTCTCCTTAACGCGGCTGAGGTGACTACGATCAGGATCGGGCGAATTCGCAGGACTTCCCGGCCGCACAGGACGCTCGAGACGACGCCCGAAGGTGACGCATGTACAGGGGTCAGGGACGGACGGCGAGCGCGAACGGTGAGACGCCGTCGATGTGGGTGGACGACACGGCCTCGAGGGTGGAGGCGTCGACGGTCGTGATGGCGCCGCCGCCGCGGACCGAGTCCACGGGGCGGGCGAGGTAGAGGCGGGAGCCGTCGGGGGAGACCGCGAGCGCCTGGTGGGGGGAGGGGAGGTCCGGTCCCCAGCGCACGGTCCGGGTGGACGAGCTCAGGTCGACCGCGGCCACCCGCGTCAGCGCGTTCACATAGAGCGTCTCGCCGTCCGGCGACAGCGCCAGGGCGCGCAGGTACGCAGCTCGCCCGAGCTCGATCGGGCGTATCGCTTTCGTGTCGACGTCGACCGCGAGGACGAGGGCGCCTTCCCCTTCCACCGGGACGTAGAGCGTCTTGCCGTCGCGATCGAGCACCGGCCCGATCCGCACGCGCCCGGCAGTCTGTTCTTGCGAGGCCAAGGGCTCCGCGGACCCCGCGGGGTAGCGAAGGAGCGCGAGCGCCCCACCCTCCGTGATCATCAGGAGCGGAGACGCCGCCGCTGCCGGTATCCCCATCGCCAGCATCCTGTCCCCGACCTCGACGTCCGCCTCCTCGCGAAGATCGTCCAGGTCGAAGCGCCTCACGTGGAAGGGCAGCGGCTCGTTGTGACCATCCGCGAGCCTCCGCACGGTGTTCTCCAGGACCCACACCTTCTCTTGCGACGCCGAGACCACGACGCTGCGGGCCGGGTTCCGGGTGAGCCTCCTCAGCTCACGATGCGTGACGCCGTCGACGACGTGCACGCCGTCCGACGTCGCGACGAATGCCCGCTTCCCGTCCGGATCGAACGCGATCTGCGTCACGGTCCGGCGAAGGTCGAGCCGGGCGACGACCCCGGCGCCCTGGACGACGCGCAGGACCGAGCTCGCCGCGTACAAGACGTCGCCCTTGCCGGCCTCGAGAGCGGCCTCGCGGCGCTCCGGCGAGACGCTCGGCGACGTGGAGCAGGCCGCGACTGCCAAGAGAGAGACTAGATATCCGGCACGACGCATAGCGTCCTCCAGTCTGCCCCGACGTCCTGGCAACCGTCCATCCAGTTCGGGTACGTCGTCGAGTCGGGAACCTGAGCGCTCCAGAAGCACGGATGGCAGGCCGGGATGTCCTGCTGCCACGGGCAGGGATCGACGGCGCCGTCGAAGCCCACCTCCCAGCCGGGCGCGAACCCCGGGCAGCAGTCCGTGAACGCGTAGGCCCTCGCGTCACGCGGCTCCTGAGCCTGAAGCGTCCTGGCCTTCCTGTTCAGCGGCTTGACCATGTTCATAGCCCCGTCGGCTGGCTGCACCCTTCGCGCTCGCCGACCAAGCGCGACAGGACCTCCGGCGCCTCCTCGAGGACGCGAGCATACGTCCCCAGGCCGAGCCGGTAGAAGCCTCTCAGAAAATCGCAGAAAGAAGCGTCGAGCTGCGCCGCCACGCCCGCCGGCGACTGCACGTGGGCGATGTGGTGGCAGCCGCCGCCGCAGAGGAAGCGCGCCCAGCAGCCGCCGCAGGCGGGTCGGGTGCGCATGTGGTGCTCTTGCAGGAACTCGAAGCGCGCGGCCGGATCCACGCCGCCTTGCATCGACCCGAGCCTCATCCTCGCGTCACCCACGAAGCGGTGGCAGGCCCACAGGTCGCCGTTCATGTCGCCCGCGACGAGCTCGATCCCGGCACCGCATGGCATGCCGCGGGTCTCGCCCCTCTCGATCTGGGAGACCACGGCCTTGAGGTTCGAGAACGGGAAGACCTTCCCCCGCTTCGCCCATTCGACGAGGTCCTCGGCGAGAGCGCGATATCCGTCCAGCACCTTCGCGAGCTCGGCCGGGCCCAGGTCGAGCTCCTTTCCCGTGGCCACGGGGGCGGCGCCGACCTCGACGAAACCGACCTCGATCAGGGACCGGACGATCCGCGCCACGTCCGTCGAGCGGCGCGTGAGCGTGATCCGCGCGACCGCCCGGATCCCCGTCCGCCTCACCGCATCGAGCACGGCCTGGTAGGTCCCGCCGCCCTCGGCGAAGCGCCGCAGGCGGTCGTTCACGTCGGCCGGTCCATCCAGCGACACGGATACGGTCACGCGGTTCTCCATCAGGTAGCGCGCGACGTCCTCGGTCAGCAGGGTCCCGTTGGTCGTGAGCCCCAGCCGGAGCTCTTGACCAGACGCTCGTGCCCTGGCGCGCGCCCTGTCGATCGCGGCCCGCACCGTCGGCATCGCCAGGAGCGGCTCTCCGCCGAAGAGCGTCAGGTGGATCACCTTGCGGTCGCCGGCGCGGTCGAAGAGCTGGTCGACCCAGGCCACGGCCGTCTCGGGCGACATGGTGCCGGCCTCGCCTCCGTAGCGGCCGTGATCCGCGTAGCAGTAGCCGCACCGCAGGTTGCAGTCGTGCGACACGTGCAGGACGAGCGAGGCGGCTCCCGGGCGAATCGGAACGCGGGCCTCGGGGGTGATCACCGGGATCTCGGGCGGAAGGAGCACTTCGAGCCGCCGGAAGGCGTCGATCGTCTCGGCGACGGCGCCCCGACCGTGGCGCGCGTCGAGCGACTCGTGCAGGGCCGCCAGGGCCACCTCGGTCCCGTTGCAGGCCAGGTGGTCCACCAGCGCCGCGCCGACCTCGTCGACCTCGACGAACGCGGCCGTGTCCACGACGAACGCGAACCGGCGGCCGCGATCCTCGAAGGGAAAGACGGGGCGGACCTGGTACCGCCCGCTCATCTCGATCGCTCCATCTACGGCACCCAGTCCGGTGGGACGACCTCGATCTCGAACTCGTAGGTGTCGTCACCGTCCGTGCCTTCGACGGTTCCCGAGCCGGTCTCGAACCTCGAGGTGAAGACGCCGTCCTCGTCGATCGAACCGACGTCCGGGTCGACGTCGGTCGACCACTCCAGGTCGGCGAGCCCCAGGTCCTCGTCGTCGCCGGTCCCGCCCTCCGCGATCCCGTTCTCGCCGGTCGTCCACTCCCTGACCTGGAACTCGATCGTGTCCTGGTCCAGCCCGCCGCCGGTGATCCTCACCCACGGAACGTGAATCAGGTTGTTCTCCTCCCAGCCAGTGATCCGGACGTAGTTGGCCGAAGAGGGCTCCCTCGCCAGCGCGAGGTAGAAGCGATCGATCGTACCGCCGTCCGTGCAGGGCGCCCACGCCGTCGCCGTGACCGTGGCGATGAGACGCCACGTCCCCTGCGTCGGCTCGCCCACGAACTGGCCGAGCGACGACACCGGGGTGTCCTCCTCGTCCCAGAACGCGTCGAGGAAGTCGAAGTCGTCGACGTCGCCCTCGAGGTCCGTCTGCTGGTCGCCGTCGAACAGGATGACGCGCTTGCCGGTGGGCGACTCGAGCGCGAGCGAGATGTACGAGAAATCATCGAACGTCACGGTGGCTCCGACGTCCACCTCCGCGACCATTCCGGGGATCGCGACGGGCAGATCGACCGCGAAGGTCTCGGAGCCTGGCACGTCGCAGGTCCCGGGCAGCTCCACGTCGGGCGAGACGTCGAAGAAGTCCTGCACGGCGAGGGTCACGTCCTGCCGCTCCGCGGTCCGGCCGTCCGCGTCCCGCACGCGGAGGTCGAGCTCGGCGCCGCCACCGACGGCCGGGGTGCCGGTGATGACGCCGTCGTCGTCGACCGAAAGCCCCTCGGGCAGCTCGCCACTCAGGATCTCGAAACGATAGGGTCTGACGCCTCCGTCGGCCTCGAGACGCCCCTCGTACTCCACGCCCGTTCGGCCCGTGGGCAAACGCGTCGTCGTCACGACGAGCGGCGCGGGCTCGATCGGGAGGTAGTACTCGCGCTCCGAGGACCGATCGACGGCGTCGGTCACGCGGATCGTCACCTCGAACAGGCCGCCTTCCTCGGGAACGCCCGAGAGCGTCCCTCCCGCGTCGAGGGCGAGCCCCGGCGGGAGATCGCCGGCGCTGGAGAACGCGAGCGGCGCGGCGCCTCCGGAGGCCTCGAGCGTGAACGAGTACTCCTCGCCCTCCTGACCCTCGGGCAACAGGTCCGTGTCGAGCTGGGGCGCGCTGTCCGATCCCAGGACTCGCAGCCGCACCTGACCGGAGCCCACGCCACCGACGGCGTCGAAGATCCGCACGGTGAGGTTCGTGTCGGTCCCGTCGGTGGGCGTCCCGTCGAGGAGGCCGCCCGCGGAAAGGCTGAGCCCGGGCGGCAGGGACCCGGAAGCGAGGCCGAACGAGTAAGGCTCGACGCCGCCGTCGGCCCCGAGCCGCTCGCTGTACTCCTCGCCGACGCGGCCGTCGGGCAACGACGCGGTCGTGAGCCGGATCGTGCTCGACCCTCCCTCGACGTGGAGCGTCAGGTCCGCCACCGCCGCCTCGGCCTCAGAGCTGGTGACGCGGACGCTGAAGACGAAGTCGCCCTCCGCGCTCGGAGTGCCGCCCAAGAGCCCCGATTGCGACAGCGTCAGACCGGGAGGCAGCCGCCCCGACGTGAAGCCCCAGAAGTGATCGCCGGGACCGTCCGCCTCGAGGCGAGTCTCGTACTCGGCGCCCACGATGCCGTCGGGCAGCGTCGCGGTCGTGATGCGAAGCGAGTCTTCGTCCCCGCATCCGCAACCGGACAGGAGGACCGCCACCAGCGCACTGACGCCGAGCTTACTCATTTCGCCTCCGGCGGGCCCGCCTGGCCCGGACCGCGATCATGACACCAAAAAGAACGAAAGTGACCCACCCATGGCCGGCGTCGGCGCCAGGCGACACGGAGCAACAGCCGTCTCCCCGGCCGCCGTCCGGGCCCGTGCCGCCGTCCGGAACGCAGGCCCCGGCGCCTTCCGCCTCGCTCACCGGAACGTCCTGGGTGATCTCGTTGACCACGACCGGCGCCGCGCGACCCGTCCGTTCCCAGGCGTCGTACAGCGTCGCCCCACGCTCCTGGCCGAGGGAGGTCGACTGGTCGTCCCGCAGGAACTCGACGTGCTCGCGCGAGATCGTCTGCTGCAGGAGCCGCACCCGGATCGTCAGCGGCCCCGCGATCTCGCATGGGAGGGCGGCGACGTAGGGCGCGACGTCGTGGTCCCGGTAGCCGCCCGCGCGATCGCCGTAGTCGCGGCCGACGGGATGGACGCCGTCGCCGTCCTCGGGCGCGAACCCTCGTGGCGGGATCCGCGTGTCGGAGACGATGGTGTCGTTCAGGATGAAGTGCGGTCCCGGCTCCCCGCGGACGCCGTGGCGGGCCTCGTAGGCGCGCAACTGCTCGTCCTCCAGTCGCGAGCTGGTGCTCTCGTCCCACGTGCCCGACTCGAGCACCGCGCGTCCAGTCGCGTCGGTGATCGCGACCTCCAGCCACATCCGCCGCCCCTCCGGGTAGCCGGTGGGCAGCTTGTGCCCGGACATGTTCGTGACCCGGACCTCGAGGTCGAGGGTGCTCCCGGGCTCCGCGGAGGCGGGCAGCGTCTCGAAGGCGACCAGCGCGGAGCGGCGGAGCATCGCGGTGGCGTTTTCTTTCGCCGCGGCCCACGCGTCGGCGCGATCCAGCGCCTCGTCGTACAGGAGCGTCAGGACGTCGGGCATCCACGTGTTCGCGCCATCCAGCGCGTGCGTGTAGACGTCGTCGCGCGCCGGCGTCCCGGAGACGTTGCAGGCCGTTCCGCTGAACGCGGGCATGTGGCAGCTCTGGCAGCTCGCGCCTTCCGCCGCGAAGGCGGACCGCAGCCACTCCGTGTACGTTCGCTGCAAGGGGAACTCCGGCGCGATCTCGGCTCCATCCTCGTCTCGCCACGGGACGAGCGGGTTCGAGACGTCGTGACACAGTCCGCAGAGGATGGCCTGGCCGTGGTAGGCGGACTGGGTCGTTCCGTGCGGCGCCGTCGTCACATCGTCGTACGGACCGCGCATCATGCTCTCGCGCGCGACGAAGTAGCGGGCGTTGCCTGCGTACGGGACGCTCTCGTCGAGGCCGTCCGGGTCCTCGTCCACGAGGCGGTGACAGAAGTGGCAGGTGACTCCGTCGTCGTCGGCCAGAAGCGCGCTTCCGTCGGGCGGATCGCTCCGCCCCTCCAGCCACGCCTCGGGTGCGTGGCACCTGATGCAGAAGTCACCCGAGCCCGGGCTGTCCGCGTCGGCGACGGAGAGCGCCGCGAGGAAGAGGGGATCGCGAGCAGCGTTGCCCATCATCGACCCCTTCCAGGTGTCGTGAGCCTCGTAGTTCTCCTCCGCGAACTCCCCGTGACAGGGCTTGCACGCGCGTGACGGCGAGAAGGGCGCGTAGCGCGGGTCGGCCGTCTGGTCCTGGAAGTCGGCAGGCTGGGTGCCGGGCATCGGCACGTCGCCCTCGGCTGCGAGAGGCAACAGCGCGAGCCCCAGGGCGAGGATTGATACGCGCACCGCGGTGAGCCTATCGTGAAAGCAGAATGTCGGTCGAGGTCGGAGCAACTCATCTTCCGGTTCGCCGTTGCTCGGCGACACCGACTCCGGGAGGACGCGATGGATCGCGAAGATGGAAGCGCCGGGCCGAAACCGCGCCGCTTGCAGCCCGCCGAGAACGCACTCGATGACTCCTGGTTCGATCGACCCGCCCATCGAGCTCTGGTGAACGACCTCAGGTCGCGGCTCCAGCGGGCCGTCCGTGACAACGCGCGTCCGGGTGGCAGAGAAGCGTCACTCGACGATTCCTGGTTCAGGTAGCCCGCAAGCAGGACTCGTGCCGGGCGGTTTGGACGAAAGCGGCCCCATCCGCTGGGGTGGGGCGCCATCGATCTGTGCCATTCTCCGGAGTCACGCCGGCGCCGACGGGCGTTCCCCGACCTTCTCGTCGATCGCGGCGTCGGACAGATAGATCGCCCGGCCGCGCCAGAACGTGACCGCCGTTCCGGCCAGGCTCAGCGCGAGCGCGACGAGGACCGATGGCAGGGCGGCGCGGGGGACCGCGTTCGCGACGCCGAGCGCCGCGATCACCGCGAATACGCGCAGTCCCCAGGTCGAGGCCGCGGGGTGGGCGCGGTGGTGAGCGAGGAGGTTGTCGAGCCCTCCGTGCGCGAACTCGAGCGCCAGGATCGCGATGACCGGCCAGACCGGGCCGCCCGCGCGAGTCAGGGTGCCCAGCGCGGCGAACGGAAGGATGGCGGCTCCCGCGAGCCGGACGAGATCCCCCGCGTCTAGGCGTCGCCGGTCGGCGAGCATGCGCCAGCCGGAGACGAGATACTCGAGCCCGCTCCACCAGGTGATCGCCACGACCACGAGCGACGTCGCGAACAGCGACGCCGGGCGGCCGGCCGCTGCCTCGGCCGCCGCGATCGCCACCATCCACGCGGTCAGCGCAGCGGGCAGCCGCAGATGACGCGAACGAGCCACGAGAAGCACGGCCGAGGCCAGGATACCGGCCCCGGTCAGGATGCCGAGGGCCGCGAGCCTGTTCTGCGCGGACGGGAGGACCCCGAGGATCATCAAGACCCCGAGACCGATCATCTGCATCCAGGTCTTCATCTTCGCGAGGTACGTCGTCTCCAGGCGCAGATCGCGCCGCTCGTAGGCGCTTCGCAGCGCGGTGACGAGGAGCTCGCGCGCGAAGATGAGGGCGACGACCCAGGTCGGGATGAGACCCAGGTCCGCGAACGGGGTGTACGCCGCCGCGATGAACACCTTGTCCGCGATCGGGTCGAGGAGGGCGCCCAGCACGGTCGGTCCGTGCTTTCGGGCCAGATACCCGTCGACGAAGTCCGTGCAGCCGAGGATCGTGCCGATGACGAGCGCCGCCCACTGGCCGACCTCGCCCTGGTAGAGGAGCCACGCGGGAACGGGGATCAGGACCAGCCGCAGGACCGTGACGAGGTTGGCCGTGATCAGCGGACGCTTGGGTCGACCCGGCACCCAGCGGACTATAGGGGCCCGCACGAACGCCGGCAACGACCGACGCACCCCGCGCCATGATAGCTTCGGCCGCATGGTGCGCACGACATCGATTCTGTGTCTTTCTCTGCTGCTCCTTGCCTGCTCCGGAGCCGACAAGCTCACGGCCGACGACGTCGTCGGCTACTGGACCGGCGACTGGGGTCGCATGGTGCTCAGGGCCGTGGGAGGCGAGATCTGGGGCGCATACGACCACGACGAGGGCACCGCCATCGGCACGCTCGACGGGAACGGCGTCATGCGCGGCTGGTGGTGCGAGGCTCCGTCGCGCGCTGTCGACTACGACGCGGGAGAGTTCGAGTTCACCTTCAGCCGCAGCGGCGATCTCTCCCTCGACGGCCGCTGGAGGTACGGCGTCGATGGCGAGTGGAAGGAGGACTGGGATCTGGTCCACGTGACGGACCTCCCGCCGCCGGAGCTCGAGGAGCGCTTCGAGGACCAGGGGGCGTTCTGCCCGCATCCGTAGCCACCTTCCGCCGGGACCCGCTCCGCTGTTACCCTCCCCGTCGGTGTCCTCCGCGGGGAAGTACCTGCCCTCGTTCCTGCTCTCGCTGGGAGCGCACGGGGGTTTCCTGCTCGTGATCGGACTGGTGCTCTCGGTCACGGGCGGGCCCCGCCATCAGTCCGTCGAGATGGACGTCGTGAGGGCCTCCCAGGCGACCGTGCCGTCGGAGCCCGAGGCCGCTCCGCCGCCGGCGCCCGATCGGCCCCTCGTGCGCGCTCGGCGGTCGCCGCGAGCGTCGCGCGACCCCGCGCCGCCGACTCCCACTCCCGTGGTCGACACCGGCCCACCGGCGCCCAACGCGGCGGACACCGCCATGCCCGCGACGGCCGCCCCGCCGGCGGGCGGGTCGGAGGATGGCGTCCTCGGGGGATCGACGGCGCCCCAGGCCCGCTCCCCGGGCGAAGGGGACGCTCGGCCGCCGCCGCCCCCGCCGGAGCGAAGGGTCTACGACATGGCGGATCTCGACGCCCCGCCGAGCCTGGTCGGCGCCTGCACCGCGCAGGTTCCGGCCTTCGCCAGGCAAACCAACCAGTCCGGGTGGGTCATGGTCCAGTTCACGCTCGATTCCGAAGGCCGGGTCTCGAGCCCCCGGGTCCGCGCCTCCTCGCCCCCCGGCGTCTTCGACGAGTCTGCTCTCGACGCGATCAGGCGCTGTCGCTACACTCCGCCCCGCGTGGGTGGGCGCGCGGTCTCCGTCACGTTCCGACAGCGGTTGCGCTTCGAGCCCTGAGAGTCCGGCGATGCGTCTCGTTCTCGCAGCGATCCTGATTGGCCTTGCCGTGGTCCCGGTCCCGGGCGCGGCGATCGAGCCGCCCGTCCTCGACCAGTTCGCCGAGGGCATCGCGGTCCTCGACGGCCGCTATGGGTGCTCCGAGGTCGACCTGCAGCCGGACGGCAGCTACATGTGCCCCGACGGCCCCAACTCCGTGATCTTCGGGTCGCTCTTCGTCATGTTCGACTACGAGATCATCGAGGACGACTACGACGTCGTCATCATCATCAGCGACTTCGACCAGGGCCTCGGCGACGCGCTCGCCTTCTACATCCCGTTCGCGAACTGGGTGGAGGGGATCAACAGGGACGTCGGCAACTACTACGACCTCGACTTCGAGCTGCCCGGCATGGTGGACATGAACGACGTCGGGAAGTTCCCGGCCGACTTCAACGCGAGCTACGCGGGCGCGTCGTCGTTCTTCGACGTCCTGGGCCAGGAGGTCGAGCACCAGTTCGGCGCTTACCTCAGGGTCGACTGGGAGGACGCGGACGGAAGCCCCGGCGATCCCTACATCCTGCTCGGCCGCCAGGACAGCCACTGGAGCTTCTGGTTCGACACGAACGGCTCCGTGATGGAGGGCTCGAAGTGGCGCGACGAGGGGGACGGGACGTTCTACTCCGTCGACCCGGACGGCGGCTTCGCGCCGATCGATCAGTACCTCTGGGGCTTCCTTCCGCCCGACGAGGTCCCGCCGTTCTTCGTCGTGACCGACTTCGAGCAGGGGGACGTCGATCCGGCGACGATAGGCCTGCTCGAGCCCCAGGAGTGCGTCGAAGATCGCGACTGCCCCGAGAGCCAGCCGGGTGTCAGCTACCAGGTGTGCCAGCGCAAGGTTTGCAAGGTAAACAACCCCGATGTCGACTCCACCTTCTCGAGCGACTGCGATCCGGGCATTCCCTGCGAGCTCGGTCCCCGCGGCCACGCGGAGTGCCGGTCCGAGGTCGGCGAATGTGCGATCCTCATCGACCAGAACACCGGCGCGTACTACGGCGTGACGGTGGCCGGCAGGCGCCAGGACCTGACGATCGAGGACGTCATCGACGCCAATGGCGCGCGCTCGCCCGATTTCTTCTCCGCGCCCAAGTTCACGAAGGAGCTCTTCGTCTTCGTCACGCGGCCCCGCGAGCTGCCCGCGCCCACCGCGGACTGCGTCGAGGGCAACTTCGAGCGCGTGGTCAAGATGAGGCAGGAGTGGAACCGGTACTTCTACCGGACCACGGACTTCCGGGGCCGCACCATCAGCACGGCCGAGCGCGTGGACGACATGCCTCTCTGGGAGTGGGGGCTCCTGTCGCGCGAGGGCCTCGACCCGATGGACGCGAGCGAGCGGTGGAGCGAGGTCTCGCTCGAGGAGGCTCTGTCGACGGTCGCCGCCATCCCGGTCCAGTGCAGGACCGACGACGACTGCGACGATGGCCAGCCTTGCCGCCAGGGGGCCTGCCTCGGCTCGGCCACAGCCCTGCGCGTGGTGTCTTCGGGGCCCGAGAGCCGGATCGAGTCCCCCCGGATGAAGTTCCACGCTGCTGATTACGACGCCGCGCGCATCACGGTCCGCGCGACGGCGGGCACCCAGGGCAGGCTCTACTACTCGATCCTCGACCCAGAGGACCCGACGGCTCCGCCGCGCTACGTCGAGGAGCAATCCGTGACCTTCCCGCTCCCCACCGACGGCCAGCGCCACATCACGACCGCCTCGCTGGACGATGCCCCGGGCTGGGACGGTGACATCAACGGTCTCGCCCTCGCTCCTTCGGACGGGGCGGGCACCGTGGAGATCGACCGCCTCGAGCTCGTGAAGCTCGAGCTCCAGTCGTACTGCGGCGGCAAGACCGACGATCCGAGGACGCCGTGCTTCTCCCGCATCTGCGTCCGCGACGAGCCCCGTCAGGAGTCCTGCGTGCCCGCCTGCGATGCGGGCTTCGAGTGCCGCGACGGGGCGTGCCAGCTTCCGCAGGCGTGCGTCGAGAGCTGCGAGTGCGACACGGGCTTCAGTTGCCAGGACGCGCCGCCATGCCCGAGCTCGGAGGAGTGCCTGCCCGTCGTCCCGGACCGCGACGCGGACGGCTATTTCGACGAGGTGGACAACTGCCCGCGGCTGCCGAACCCCGACCAGAAGGACGGAAACGGCGACGGCTTCGGCGACCTCTGCGAGGACTACGACTCCGACGGAGCCCAGAACGGCGTCGACGACTGCCCGACCGTCGTCAACGGCCGCCAGACCGACGAGGACGGCGACGGCATCGGCGACGCCTGCGACCCCGACTTCGAGGGCAAGGTCGACTCCGGCTGCACGTGCACGGCCGCGGGCGCCCGCTCGCGCGCGGCGGCCCTCGTGTGGCTCCTGCCGCTCGCGTCGCTCGTGATCCGGCGACGACGTCCTCCCCGGCGCTGACCTCGGACCAGATGCGACGGCGAGAGATAGGCGATGACCGTCCTCACGGAACACACGGATCGGGGCGGACCGCTGGTGCGAGCGCGTCGCCCAGCGCGCCCTTCGCGTCCCTTGCGTTCCACAAGTGCGGCTGCTCGGTGCTGTCCCACGTCCAGAGCAACCATCACAGCTCTGAGGCTGAGGGGACACGCACCCGGTCCGCAACCCAGCGTAATCACAGCCCTTTGAGGCCATACCGCGCGTTTCGATGGGGAGCGACATCCGAGCCCGACTCTGAGCCCGACTCCGAGTCCGGGTCCGTGGCCGTGGCCGTGGCCGTGTTCGAGCACGAGCCCGGATCCGAGCCCGAAGCCGAGGCCGTGTCCGGGTCCGTGTGCGCTCTTCATGGTCGCGCGTCCCCGGAGCGGATGGTACCGCATGAGCAACGAACAGGTATGCAGGGGACCCGCGCGATTGCCGTCGAGCGAAGTCTCACGCCGCGCCGAGATCGCCGCCTCGTCGGGCCTAATCCACGACCTTCGCTCGGCCGTCAACCTGGGTGTCCCTCCGCACGATGCTCCACCGAAACCCGCATTGGTCCGCGCTGCTGCTCGGCACGGCCCTGCTCGGAGGGTGCGACTCCGATGACGGTGCGACGTCCCGCGACGCCCAGCCGCCCGACGACGGCGGGGGGTCGGGTGACGGCGGCGGAGTCGACGACGGGGGTCGGGACGGCGGCTCCGCCGGACTGCCCGAGGAACCGGTCTTCTCCGGCACGTTCGAGGAGCCCGACCGTCGCTGGCTGAGGGATCTGGACCTTCCGCCCGGACCCGACGGCGTGGGGTACTCGATGTTCGAGATGCCCATCGGAACGATGATCCTCGATCCAGACGACCGGGGACCGATCACCGCGGCCGGCGAATGCGCCGCGCTCATCCTCGCATGCTGGGATCCCGATCTGCGCAACTACGCGGGGTGTCTCCAGAACGTGCGGCAGTGTCCTGATGACCGACCCTGGGAAGGAGATCGACCCTTCTGCTGCCCCACTGCTTGCGAGCCGAGATACCAGGACCTGCGGCGGCAAGGTCTCGATGCCGCGCACGCGCTGACGGCGGCCATCTGGGACGATCCCTCGTGCATGCCCGCGATGGAGTCCGGACAATGACGCGGCTCGGAGCGGCCATCCTCGCGGTCGCCGCGATCCTCCCGGGTTCGGCAGCGGCCTGGAACTCGCGCTGCTACCTTCCGGACGGCACTCGTTGCCCGGACGGCTACGCGCAGGCACGCAACCGCTGGCGGGGAGTCCAGACGGAGCACCTGGCGATCTGGGACTATTCGCTCGCGCGCTCGGGTCTGCCGGCTTCCTTGAACGAGGAGCTGACCCTCATCCATTACTCCGACGACGCGCAGCTCAGCGCCGGCGCCCTCGAGTACGAGACGTGGCGGCCCGTGCGGTCGGACGCGAAGGCTCGACGGCAGCGAACCCTGACGCCGGGCGAGATGGCGATGGCGCCGGACTTGACCTGGTCTCTTTGGGACTGGGCGACAGGAAACGAGACGTGCCCCCCCGAGTCTTCCTGGACGCCAGTCGCCTGCCACGAGTACGCGACCCACATGGGACCTCTCAACTCGAGCCACTTCTTGCCGCAGGCACGCGACTTCTACCGTCACTACCACGAGCTCGCGCTCGAGCGCGCCGAGGAGTGCCGGAACCTGTACGACGAGATCCCGCCGGACGATCGGGAGCGGCTGATTCGCTTCGTGGAGGCGTGCGAGAAGGAGGCGATGGTCCTCGAGGCCATCGGGCACCACTACTTGCAGGACGCCTGGGCGGTTGGGCACATGTTCGCTCGCTGGGGTGGGCCCGAGCTGTCCGATTGGGCCGGCAACCAGGCGGTCGCCTTCGTCATGGCTGGCTTCTCGGGGCTCACTCATGGCGCGAAGGAGATCGTCGACTCCAAGCTCGCCGAGTGGCGCGCGCGGATCCCGCAGCTCCCCGACCGTGCCGACGACCCGATGTGCGCGCCTGCGCCCTCCGCAGAGCCGTGGGTGCAGTACATCGATGCGATCGATGGAGTCTCCTACTACGACGGGATCGGGGACATCTTCTGGGAGTTGCTCGAGCCTACCGTCACTTCGTACTCGAACCAGCGCGACGCGATGATCGGCTGCGCCATCCAGAGCATGCGAGAGGTCTACGCCCAGACGGCGCAGGCGCACGGCGAAATGAACGATGCCCTCGCGGACGAGGCGGACCTGAGCCGCGATCCGTCGTCCGCCTCGTGCTGGGACCAGAGGGCCACGAACCTCGCGCTGGGCGTCGGGTTCGGTCTTCACGTCGGCCAATACCCCGGTCAGCGGCGGCTCATCCCGGGCGGCGGCGCGGGCGGCGTCATCATGGCGACGGTGATGAAGTCACTCGCGAGCACGGCCGGGGCGCCGGTGCTCACGGATGCCGAGGCCGCGCAGTTCCGGCGGGACGCGGGACGGGCCGGCACCCTGATCGCCGCGTCGGCGCAGACGCAGGGGTTCAATACCGACCTGGCCCGCGGCGGGCTCGGCTCGATTCTCGGCATCGAAACGAACGACGACGCCGCGTTTCGCCACGGAACACCGGGCGACACGGCCTCGCCGCCGGCATCATACGTCGACCCTCCTCTGCCCTGGACGCTCGACGCCGGCAAGCGGACGGAGGCACTCGACCTCGTGTTCGCGGACGCCCACGCGGCGGACCGTTGCGAAGAGCTTCACACCTTCGAGCTCGAGGCGTTGCGTGACGAGGCGAGCCAGGCGATTTCGGTCGGCGACCCGAGCGCGGGAGCGAAATGCGGCCTCTGTGCCCAGATGGCCGAGCCGCATCTGCGGATCGGTCGCGACGAGCTCGACTACGACATCGATCGCGAGCCTCTCTGCGCGCTCACGTCGGTCAACGCGGACCTGGAGTACACCGGCACGTGGGCGGTGCCCCCGACGACACCCGGCGCAGCGCGGCAGTGGTGCGGCTGCGGCCGCCTCCTCGTGCTGAGCCGGGACGCCTTCTCCGGTGGAGTAGCGTTTTTCTCCACGACCGGCGGGGTGGTCGATCCATTGCCCGCAGGGTCGGGTCCCTCGGGGAGCATGCTTCACACCGAAGGCGGGGCCCGAGACGTGGCGCTCGGCGGACCCGACGGGATCCGAGCGTTCGTCCCCACCGACGCCGGATGGCTCCAGGTCTTCGATCTCCTCGAGGGCGCGGAGGTCGAGCTCGACGCGGACGACGATCCGGCGACCACGACCGCCGGTGCTCCCGCCGGCGTGAGCCGCCTCTGGCTCGGCGCCGAGCCTCGCGGCGTCGAGGTCCTGGCGACCGAGCCCGTCGCGCTGGCGGCGACCGATGACGATCTCGTCGCGATCGACACCGACACCCTCGAGGAGCGCGTGCGGATCGACCGCGCGACGCTCGGCCTCTCGGACAACGAGCGCCCGTTCGACGTCGCCGTCCTCCCCGACGACTCGAAGGCGTACGTCACGATCTACGGCCCACCTCCCGGGGCGCCCTCCGATCGGGTGCTCGTCCTCGACCTCGGGGACGTGATCGGCGGAACCGTCGGACCCTTCACGGTGCTGGCGTCCATCGACACGGGGGCCGACACCAACAACCAGGCGATCGCCGTCTCGCACGACGGAAGCAAGGTCGCGGTCGCCTGCCTCCTGACGGACCGGATCGCGATCATCGATACGGCCACCGACGATCTGTGGGACATCGACCCGGAATCGCCGACGTGGAACGGGCAGTTCTACGTCCCGGACTTCTTCCTCCCGAGCGAGGCCCCGTCGGCCGTCGCCTGGGCCGACGACGATTCCGCGGTCTATGCGGGCTACCTCACCGGGCCGCAGGGCAGCTCCATCGAGGGCAACGGCACGGTTCGCAAGTGCGTGATTGGAGAGGACGCGTGCTGGCACGCGGTCGCCGTCCAAGCCCCCGTACGAGCCATCGCGGTCGTGGGTTCTGGCAGTGCCCGCATCGTGTACGTCGCCGATTCGAGCGGCTGGATCACGCCGATCCGCGACGCCCTGTTCGAGCCAGGCCTCGAGACGTCGGCGACCGACAATCAGGGCCTCTTCGATGGCACGGGCGGCTGCGTGGAGAACTTCGGAGGCTACCTGCGGGCCCGGCCCTGTGATTCCGCGGCCTGCATGCTGGACACCGGGAATCTGGGCGATCCCGCGGCCTGCGAGGCGGCCGCGAAGGCCGGGTCGTTCGGGCTGCAGGCGAGCGCGCTCGTCGGCTACTGACTGCCGGCTCCCCAACGGGAGACGTCGGCCGCACCCGCGCTTCGACCGAGCCGCGGAACGGAAGTCACGTACGTCGCCCATCGCGGGGGCGCGACCTGGACGGCGACGCGGGCCGCGTACCCCGGGGCCGAAGCGATGCAGGATCCGCCGGAGGCTCGGTCACGCGGGCGACGACCCTCATCCTGCCGCCACGGGCATCCCCGACTACTACCTGGTCGTGGGAGACCCGTCCTGACCTCGGGGTTCGACGAAACGCGCGGTTGTGCCTCGAAGCTCAACGATTCCCGGCAACTGCGATCCGGGTGCGTGTCCCCCGGAGAACTGCGACTGCGATCCGGGTGCGTGTCCCCCGGAGAAACTGCGATCCGGGTGCGTGTCCCCCGGAGAAGACGAGGTCCAAAGCGATTCGTCGACGATGGTCTCGGATTCCCTGTCGTGCTCCGCAACGTTCCGATGGTGAAGGTGCGCGGCATCTGGACACCGAGGATTGACTACAACAGGCTCGCCCGAGATGTTGCGCTCGCTCTGGCGAAGAAGCAGGAGCGACTCACGGGAAACGAGATCCGGTTCATCCGCCAGCACTTCGAGATGACCCTCCAGGCCTTTGGCTCCCGCTTCGACGTGAGCCACCCCGCGGTGCTCAAGTGGGAGCGCGCCGGCGACAAGCCACCCGCACTCAAGTGGCCGGTCGAGAAGGACATCCGCCTCTTCATCCTCGACCGACTCCTCTCTCGGCCCAAGGCGTTCAAGGAGTTGTACGAGACCCTCCGCGAAGAGGCCGCTTCACCGAGCAAGCCCCTGGAGATGAACGTCACCCAGGCGGCGTAGCCGTCGTGCGCGGCATCGAGCGCGTCGAGGCACGAGCAACAGTGGCGCCCCTGCCGCACCGCCCGTGCGAGCGCGTCGCAGGCACCCTCGTGGCCTCGCCGCCACGCCATCTCCGCGAGGACACCGATCGGCAACCAGAAGTCCCTCTCGCGGTCATCCTCGCAGTCGGCCACGAGGCGCTCACGGACGGGGGCGATGTCGGCGCCGAGCTCGAGGAGAAGGCTCGCGTAGTACTCGTCGCGCGACTCCACTGGCGGTCCCAGCGTGGATCGCCGAGGACGCAGGACAGGATGTCGGAGGCGGCGGACGATCCGGTGCGAATTGCCTCGGTGTAGCCCCGCCCACGCCCGCGGCGGAGAAGCTCCAGCGTCGTCGGTTCGTCGCTCAGCGCCGCGAATGCCCTCTCACAACGGCTCGACCGTGAAGGTTCCCGGATTGCCCTCCTGGCCCTCGAAGGACTCCTGGAACGTTCCGCCGCTGGCAGAGGTCCAGACCCCGTCGTACCTGTCGGTGCCCTGCACGTCGAGCTCGAGGACCGAATTCGAGCCGCCCGTCTTCTCGTAGGTGAAGGGGAACGGCCCCACGCCCTCGAGCGTCGCCTCGCCCGCGGTTCCCGCGCCGCCGGGGAAGGTCCAGGTGTTCGTCGGCCCCCCGTTCTCCTCGGCGACCGTCAAGGACATGTCGTCGAGGTCGTCCGGCGCGAAGCCGTCGGCATCGGCGTCGGCGTCGGCATCGGCGTCGGCATCGGCATCGGCGTCGGCATCGGCATCGGCGTCGGCGTCGGCATCGGCATCGGCATCGGCATCGGCGTCGCCGTCCGACCCGTCCGGGTCGTCACCACACCCGGAGATCAGCGCCGCGGCAGCCAGGGAAGCAAGGAGCAACCAGCCCATCGATCTCGTCGTGTTCGTCTTGGAGACGAGATCCTACACGAGACTGGCGACTGGGGTCAGAAGCTCAGGCGGGCGCCGAGGCGGACGAAGAGCGGTGCTTGCCTCGAGCGAGGCTCGCCGAAGGTGGGGTTCGGGACGACGGGGTTGCCGTCGATGTCGCGGACGTCCTCGAGCTTCGTCCCCGGAGCCTGGGGCAGGACGACGCTGGTCGTGTACTCGGAGTCCACCAGCGTCGCCTCCTGCGAGTTCAGGAGGTTGAAGACCGTCGCGTTCAGGTTGAGCTTGATGCCGGACGTGATTGGGATGTCGTAGCCCACGTACGCGTCGAACTGGTGCGTGAAGGGCGTGCGGCCCGCGGAGCCGCGCGGGAAGATGAAGGCCGCGCCGCGGTCGTAGATCTCGTGCGCGCCCAGGTAGCTGTAGGGCACGCCGCTCTCGCCGTGGTAGCCGAGCCCGACCGTCAACCCGTCGAGGGTCCTCGTCAGCCCTCCGAGCTCGTAGGAGCCGGAGAACTTGATCGAGTGCGTGTGGTCGTTCGACAAGAGGCCATAGCGATTCGGCATCAGGCTCGGCAGGTCGTACTGCGCGGTGAGGTTCGGGTCGAGCTGCTGGTAGTCGTAGTCGTACAGGCCCGAGTAGTCGCCCTCGTTCCTCGACAGCGTGTAGGACGCGAGGAGCTGGCTGTGGTTCGACAGGCGCTTGCGGACGGCCAGGATGAGGCCCATGTAGATGCGCCTGGGCTTGTCGAACTGGCGGATGTCCGGGTCGTACTCGTCCGGCTCGAACGTGCCGTTGCCGTTGCGGTCGGTGCTGCAGTAGTCGGCGAACGACTCACGGTACGCCGCGGGGACGTCGCAATCGTTCTCGCCTGGGTTGGCGACGAGGTACGTCCACCCGCCGTCGGGAGAGATGTCCTCCACGACGCGGCCCAGACGCCGGACGACGCCCGTCACGCCCAGGACCCAGTCGGGCACCACCTCGTACTCGGCGCCGACCGTGAACTCCTCCGTGTACTGACCCTGCAGGTTGTTGTTGACGCCGGCGTTCTCGCCCGCGAGGACCACCGGCCACAGGATGCAATCCGGCTCGACCGCGGGATCGACCGGCGTGTAGACGTCGTAGCCCTCCTCGTCGAGCGGAATCGCGCCGGTCTCCGGATCGCGATGGAAGCACTGGGGCTTGCCGGTATCGTCGAGGTACTGGTACGCGTCACCCTGCTGCGAGAACTCGCGCACGGCGATGTCGAGCGGGATCGACTCGTAGTACCAGCCCCACGACGCGAAGAACCGGCCGCGCCCGACGCCGGTCGGGTCGTACGAGATGCCGAGGCGCGGCGCGATCTCGTCGGGGATGTCCATCTGCGCCTCGCCGTTCACGTCCGAGAGCGACTCGTAGTCCCAGCGCACCCCGCCGTTGATCGTGAAGTGGCGGCTGATCTCCCACGAGTCCTGCAGGTACGCGGTGAGGTTCAGCGTGCTGATGTTCGCCTCGAAGGCGGGGTTGCCGTTCTGGTCGTAGATGTAGGGCAGGTCGGGGTTGTTCGGGTCGTCGGTCGCGAACTGCCGGGTTCGGTGCGCGCGCACGTCGTAGATCGCGGGGTCTCGGTCGGTCACGTGGTAGCCGCCGGCGTAGCCCTCCTCGGTGTTGTACTGCTTGCTCTCGGCCTCGAAGCCGTAGCGGACGCGGTGGCCCGAGAAGAGGTTCGTCAGCCTCAGGCCAGCGGTCTCGCGGTTGAGCTGCTCGTTCCACCACATGGCGTCGCCGGTCGAGTAGTCGCCGACCGGGCAGTCGATGAACGGCGTCGACGTCAGCTCGGGACATACTCCCGGCTCGAAGTCGGCGAGCGGCCGCATGTAGACGGAGTCGTGGGCCGGAGTGTCGCCGCTCTCGTTCGAGTTGCTATCCCGCTGCGTGTGATAGCCGGCGAAAGCCTCCACCTGGAAATGCCGGTCGAAGAGCTGCGACGTGTAGTTGAGGACGAGGTTGTGCGAGCCGCCGGCCGAGTGCCCGTTGTAGTACGCTTCGTCTCCTGACAGGCCGTTGGTCGTCCGGCTGTCGTCGATCGCGCGGTAGACGCCGTCGCGCGTGTTGGGGTTGCCGAAGTAGGCCAGGGAGACCCGGTTGTCGGGGTTCAGGGCCAGCGTGAGCTTCCCGGCGAACTGCCAGTAAACGCGCTTTCTCGACAGGTGCCTTCGGCTCAGCTCGCGCACCGCGGGGTTGCCGTTCTCGTCGAGGTCGGCCTCGCCGTCCGGCGAGGTCAACGACTCCTGATCGGCCGCAGCCAGGTCGCCGAGCCCGTCGCCGTCCGCGTCCGCGCAGGTGGCGACGCTGCCGAGCCCCGAGCCGTCCGCGCAGATCCCGTTGTCGGGGTCCGAGTCGATCCGATCGCCAGCCTCGTCGTGCTGGGTCTGGATGATCCGGGAGACGTCCGTCAGGACGATCTGCGGTGTGAAGCCGGCGAAGAACCAGAGGCGATCCTTGATGATCGGCCCTCCGATGTCGAAGCCGAAGTCGAGGTCGAGCGTCCGGTCGTCCTCGCGCCCGATCGACTCGCCGACGCGGTAGATCGCGACCTCCCGCGCGCGAAGGAACCCGGGCGACACGTTGACGAAGACGTCGCCGTGGTACTCGTTGCCGCCGTTTCGCAGGACCAGGTTGAAGATGCCGCCGGTCGACCGTCCGAACTCGGGCATGTAGCCGCCGGTCTTGACCTCGAGCTCCTCGAAGAAGTCGGTGTTGAGGTTCAGGCCGACCCGCCCGAAGCCGGTGTCGGTCGTGTTGAGGCCCTCGATCACGTACGTGTTCTCGACACCCGTCGATCCGAACACGGTCGAGCCGTAGTCGTCCGTCGAGGTGCCCGGCGTCTCCCTGAGGACGTCCGTGTAGCGGCGGCCCTGGGGCGTGTTCCGGATGAACTCCTGGTTCAGGTTGCTCCCCGTCTCGGTAGACCCGCGGTCAATCGTGGGAGCAGTCGCAGTCACCGTGATGCGCTCGGCCTCGACCGCCACCGGCACGAGGTCGAGCGCGACGGGCGTCGTCTGGCCGAGCTGCACCTCGACGTTCTGCATCTGCCCGACCCGGTAGCCGTCCGCCTCGAAGTGCAGGTTGTAGCGGCCGGGCGGCAGGAAGGAGATGACGAAGGCGCCATTCCGCTCCGTGACCGCGATCTGCTCGCCCTGCAGCGCAGGGCTCCTCGCGACCACCACGACGCCCGCGATTGCACCGCTCGTCGCAGCGTCCGAGACGCGGCCCCTGATCCCTCCGGTGGTCTGCGAGTACGCCCCCGTCGAGAAGAGCAGGACCACCGCGAAGCTGCAAATCGACCAGATCCCAGTTCGTCGTCTCATCCCGAGTCCTCGTTTTGTGCACGACGGGTCAAGAACCGGCTCTCCAGCCGCGCGCAGACCGCAATACCGTACCTGTCAGACGAAAATCCAGCCCTTTTGTAGTGCCGCGAGCACGGCCTGCGGACCTGTTCAGGGGTCCATGTCCAATGCCGGCGCCCCAGCTCGCACCCTCACCTTGACGGCGGTATCGCGGCGGAAGGGGACGAGCCGCACCTCGAGGGGCCCGCTGCCTTGCAGCTCCCAACGCGCGACCCGTTCGCCCGAGAGCGTGTCCAACTGCTCCACCGCCCGCGGACCGTCCGCGAGGCCAGGGATGACGAGCATGGCGGCGGCGACCTCGCGGTCCTCCGGCGCCCGCAGCCATGCCATCGCCGCCCGCGGTCCCGTGCGGCCCAGGACGAACAGCCCCTCCGCCACGAGGTCCGTGCGGGAAACGCCGTATTCGGACAGCCACTCGCCGGCGCAGAAACGCGAGGCTCCGAGCTGGCGATCGTAGTGGCCCTGAGCGTCCACGTAGCAATCCCACCACCAGCTCATCGCGCCGCCGCAGAAGCCGAGCATCAGCGCGGCCCAGGTCGCATCGTGCAGGTGCCAGCCTGCCGTGTCGAGGACGTCCTCGGCGCCCTGCAGCCCGAGGCCCATCTCGCCCACGATGGTCGGCTTGCCATGCGCGGCGTGAGCGACCGCCTCCCGGCCGAGGGCCTCCACGATGTCGTGGGCGTAGACGTGGCACTGAGCCAGGTCGTAGTCGGCGCTCGTGAAGGCGGTAGCGGGCACGAGGGAAGCCGGCCACGAGAGGCTCGTGGTGACCGGATGGCGGTGCACGTCGACGGACCTGATTGCCCGAGCTCGTTCGGCACACCAGGGCGCGACGAGGTCGACTCCCGCGTCGACGACGAGGTCCATCTCGTTGAACACCTCCCAGCCGAAGAGGGACTCGTACGCTCCGTAGCGCGCCGCCAGGTACCTGAGCCGCCGGTCCGAGAGGCGGATTGCCTCGGGGCTGGTGAAGAAGTCGCGGCTCGAGGCGCAGGGCCCCCCGTTGGCCGCACGGTAGGGATTGTCGGCCCAGGCGCTGTGCGACAGGCACTCGAGCTGTGAGTGCTGCCAGAGAACGAGCTGGACGGCCATGCCCAGCCGTGCCGCCGCGTCGAAGAGTCGGTCCAGCCTCGCCGCCGCCGCGAGGCTGTACGTGCCGAGGCCCTGGAAGTTGCCCGAAGGGTGCTCCGCGCCCCACTCGATCGTCAACCCATCGCCGAAGTGTGTCAGCCACAGACGCGCCCAGCTCATCCCGGACGCTGCCATCCGTCCGAGCACTCGCTCGATCTGCACCGTGGGGTCGTGGGAGATCCACCATGCGAGGTTCATCCCGATCGGCACGAACGGCGTCCCGTCCGCGCGCTCGAGGTCCCGGTCGGGCCGCACCCGCACGATGCCCGGCGCCTGCGGCCGCGCCACGTCGAGCTCCAACAAACCAACGACGCGCTCGCCTCGCGCGTCGCGGGCCCAGAGCTCGATCGAGTGGATTCCCGACTCCCATGGCGCGATCCTGAGCACCCAGCCAGGCGGCCCCGACGCGTTCCAGCGTTCGCGTCCCGAGGCGTCCAGCGACATCTCGTGGGGCTGAGTGAAGAAGCAGGGAGCCACGACGACGCCGCCCGAGGGCAGCTTCAGGTGCGCATCGACCGCGATCTCGTCGGGGTCGAAGGGATTCGCGTGATCGGCGTCCAGCGGGACCGGGATCTCGAAGAAACCTCGATGGGCCTCCACACCCCCGACGTTACCAGCCGGCGCCGCCCGGGTGGAATCGGACGGGCGCCTGCGCTACCCTTCGAGGGTGACGCGGATCGCCGCGCTCCTCGCCCTTCTGTCGGTGACAGGCTGTTCGGCCGACGAGGTCGGGTCGCGGGACGCCGGCCGCGACGCCGACTCGGACGGCGATTCGGACTCCGATTCCGATTCGGACGGCGACTCGGACGGCGACTCGGACGGCGACTCGGACGGCGACGCCGACTCGGACGGCGACGCCGACTCGGACGGCGATTCCGACTCGGACGGCGATTCGGACGCCGAGGTCGTCATCGGTCGATGCATCGATCCGGTGGAGCTCGTCTGGGGCGAGCTCGAGGAAGGCGACGTCTTCGAGGTCTATCGCGGCGACCAGGGCCTGAGCCACTTCTTCTCCGCCATCAAGGAGCGCGGCGTCGCGATCGACCCCGGCGTGACCCTGACCTACACGTTCACGCACTCGTCGGGAGGCCCTAGCCTCGTGCTCCCGGGCGCCGAGGTGATCGCCTTCGGGTTGCGCGAGTTCAATCCAATCGCCCAGGGCTGGCTCGCCGCCTTGGGACGCCCCGTGGTCCTCGATCAACCCGAGCCGGAGCTGCTCGAGGCCGAACGCTGGGTCGTGGGGCTGGTCGCCCAGGACGCGGCCGGCAACGTCTACGAGGACAGCCGCGAGGTCGTCGTGCACGTGGTGGAGTAGAGCTACACGCCGCAGACCGAGGCGCCGGTGATGGCGAAGCACTCCTGGTCGGACTCGCAGTCGTCGTCGCCGCGGCACATCCGCATGCACAGGCCGGTGCGGTCCTCGTCGTCGAAGAAGACGCAGATGGACTCGCCGTCGCAGTCGTCGTTGAGGACGCAGTCCGAGGTGCAGTAGCCGTCCGGCAGCGTCGAATCCCTCAGGCAGATCGGGTCGAGCCCGCTGTCGCAGTCTCCGTCGAGGCGGCAGTGCGCCGAGGTCCGCCCTCCCACGTCCTCGATCGCCGAGGATCCACCACTCTCCTGATTGCCGCTGCCGCCGCTACCCTGCCGCCCGCAGCCCGCGACGAGAACGAAGAGAAAACCCACGAGAACGGCCGACTTGATCTGGTTCATCTTGCCTCCATGCCTTTCAGGCTGTCTTGAACGGCCCCCTTGTCGGCGTGTGGCGAGAAAAGTTGCTTGCTCTTTCGCCACTGGCGCCGCTTTGCTGGCGCCACCTTCCCTTGACACGCCGCGTCATCGAGCCTACTTTGGCGGGCCTCTGCTGAATCGCGATTCAGGAGCGTCCATGGCCACATCGAAGAAGAGCTCGAAATCAGCCAAGAAAACCCGGGGCTCCGAGCCGCCTCGGGCGGAGAAAGGGGCGGCGCGAACGGCGAGCCTGGCCGGGGCGGCGAAGAAGGCGAACGGCGGCGGCCCGCGGGTCGCGATCGTCTGGGGCCTGAGGACGCCGTTCGCGAAGGCCGGGACGGCCTACCGCGATCTGACCGCGCTCGACCTCGGCAAGACCGTCGTCGCCGAGCTCGTCGCGCGATCGGAGGTCGATCCGGCCGAGATAGACCAGGTCGTCTTCGGGCAGGTGATTCCGTCGCTTCAGGCTCCGAACATCGCCCGCGAGATCGTGCTCGGTACGGGGCTTCCGCGCGACATCGAGGCCTACTCGGTCAGCCGCGCCTGCGCCACCTCGCTGCAGGCGCTGGCCTCTGCCGCGGAGGCGATCCGCGCCGGCACGATCGAGGCCGCGATCGTCGGCGGCGCCGACAGCGCGTCGGACGTGCCGATCGCGGTCTCGAAGCCCGTGGCCCGAGCCCTGGTCGACGCACAGAAGGCTCGCGGCATCGCCGCGAAGCTCCGCGCGTTCCGGGGCATCGGGGCGCGTGACGTCGTTCCGGTACCGCCGGCGCTCCAGGAGACCTCCACCGGCCTGACGATGGGAGAGAGCGCCGAGCACATGGCCAAGGACAACGGCATCGCCCGCGAGGAGCAGGACGCGCTGGCGCACCGCTCGCACACGCGGGCCGCGAAGGCCTGGGCGGACGGCGCCTTCGCCGACGAGGTCATGCACGTCATCCCGGGGCCGAAGTACGACGCCCCCATCGTCGAGGACAACACGGTCCGCAAGGACGGGAGCCTCGACGGGTATGCGAAGCTGAAGCCGGTCTTCGATCGCCGCTGGGGAACGGTCACCGCTGGAAACTCCTGCCCGCTCACCGACGGCGCCGCGGCGCTGCTCGTGATGCGCGAGGACAAGGCGCGCTCGCTCGGCTACGAGCCGCTCGGATACCTGCGCTCCTGGGCCTTCGCCGCGCTCGATCCCGCGTGGCAGCTCCTGATGGGCCCGTCCTTCGCGACGCCCGTCGCGCTCGAGCGCGCGGGCCTTGGCCTGGGGGACATGACGCTCGTGGACATGCACGAGGCGTTCGCCGCGCAGGTCCTGTCGAACCTGCGGGCGTTCGGCTCGAGGAAATTCGCCCAGGAGCGGCTCGGCCGGTCCGAGGCGATTGGCGAGGTCGACATGGAGAGGTTCAACGTTCACGGCGGCTCCATCGCGATCGGCCACCCGTTCGCCGCGACCGCGGCGCGGATGGTCACGACCACGCTGCGCGAGCTGAGGGGCAGAGGGGGCGGCTTCGGGCTCGTGACGCTTTGCGCGGCCGGAGGCCTCGGCGCCGCCGCCGTCCTGGAGACCGCGTGATGGCGCCCGTCAGCGCGCCGGCGGTGACGAGCGATGCCAGGCGAGAGCGTTCGGTAGGGCCCGCCCCCGGGCCGCGGTCTCTGGGTCTCGAGATCCGCGCGGACCGCGTCGCGATCGTCACCTTCGACGTCCCTGGCGCTTCGATGAACACCCTCGACGCCCGCTTCATGCCCGAGTGGCTCGAGATCCTGGAGCGGCTCGAACGTTCGACCGACGTCGATCTCGCCGTCGTCCGGTCGGGCAAGGCCGACGGGTTCTGCGCAGGCGCGGACATCGACATGCTGCTCCAGATCGCGAACGACCGGGCAGCGGCGGAGATGTCGCTCGGCGGACAGGAGGCCTTCGATCGCCTTGCCAAGCTGCCGTTCCCCGTGGTCGCGGCGATCCACGGGCCCGCGCTCGGCGGCGGGCTCGAGCTCGCGCTCGCTTGCTCGGGCCGCGTCGCCTCCGACGACCCCAAGACGATCCTCGGCCTGCCCGAGGTGCAGCTCGGGCTCTTACCCGGGCTCGGCGGCCTGAAGCGATTGCCGCGGCTCGTCGGGATCCAGGAAGCGCTGGACATGGCGCTCACGGGCAAGAACGTGCGCCCGGCCAAGGCAAGGAAGATCGGCCTCGTCGACGACGTCGTCCCGCGCGCCGCGCTCCTCGATGCGGCGATCGCGCTCGGGCGCAAGCTCGGCCGTCGCGAGCCCAGACGGCTGCCCTTCGCCGGGCTCCCCGGCGCAGCGCGGAGGTTCCTCCTCGAGGAGAACCCGGCGGGCCGCACGCTCCTGTTCCGCGAGGCGACCAAGCGCGCGCTCGCGAAGACCGGGGGAAACTACCCGGCGGTCCCGCGGATCCTCGAGGTCATGCAGGCGCACCTCGGGAGAGGCGGGAAGCGCGCCAGCGAGACCGAGGCGCGCGTGTTCGGGCAGCTCGTGGTCTCCGACGTCTCCAGGAACCTCGTCGGCATCTTCCTCGACCAGCAGTCGCTCGAGAAACAGACCTGGGTGCCCGACGGCATCGTGCCAAAGGACGTCCGGACAGTCGGCATCCTGGGCGCAGGGCTCATGGGTGCCGGGATCGCGTACGCCTCCCTCGCGAACGGCATGTCCGTCCGGCTACGCGACCGCGACGACGCATCGCTCGGAAAAGGGCTGGCGATCCTGCGCGGCATCCTCGACGAGCGCGTCGCGAAACGGGCCATGTCGCGAGCGGAGCGCGACCGCACGCTCGGAATGGTCACCGCCACCACTGACTACTCCGGTTTTGGCGCGGTCGATCTCGTGATCGAGGCGGTGTTCGAGGATCTGGAGCTCAAGCGGAGGGTCCTTCGCGAGGTGGAGGGGCGCACCGAGGACGACGTCGTCTTCGCGTCGAACACCTCGTCGATCCCCATCGGGCGGATCGCCGAGGCGTCGCGCCGTCCCGAGACGGTCCTCGGGATGCACTTCTTCTCGCCGGTCCACAAGATGCCGCTCCTCGAGGTGATCGTCACCGAGCGAACGTCCGATCGTGCGGTCGCCACGGCGGTGGCCGCCGGCAAGCGCATGGGAAAGACCGTGATCGTGGTCGGCGACGGTGTCGGCTTCTACACGAGCCGAATCCTCGGGCCGTACATGAACGAGGCGGCCCACGTCCTCGCCGAGGGCGCGGCGGTCGACGAGATCGATCGGGCGCTCGTGACGTGGGGCTTCCCCGTCGGTCCAATGACGCTGCTCGACGAGGTCGGGATCGACGTCGCGGCGAAGGTGGGCAAGATCGTCCACGACGCCTTCGGCGAGCGGATGGCGCCCCCGGCGATCATGGAGAAGCTGGTCGCCGACGGCCGCGCGGGCCGCAAGAACGGTAAGGGCTTCTACCTGTACGGCGCCGGGAAGAAGGCCGTCGACGAGTCGGTCTACGGAGCGCTGGGGCAGGGCGTCCCGGCGAAACGGAGGGACGGGCGCGAGATCGCGGAGCGCGTGGCCCTGCCGCTGGTCAACGAGGCGATCCGCTGCCTGGGCGAGCGCATCCTGCGCTCGCCGCGCGACGGGGACATCGGCGCGATCTTCGGCCTCGGCTTCCCACCGTTCCGCGGCGGCCCCTTCCGGTGGGTCGACTCGGTCGGCCTGCCGGTCGTGCTCGCGAAGCTCGAGGCCCTCGCGGCGAAGCACGGACCCAGGTTCACCCCCGCGCCCTTGCTCGAGGAGATGGTGAAGTCGGGCAAGCGTCGCTTTCACAGTTGATCCCTGGATTCTCCGGCAACGGATGCAGGCCCGACGGGGCCGCTTGTAGCGGGGCGCGAAGCTGTTAGCCTTGGCGGTCGTGCGCGATCTTGTGGCGGTCCTGGCCGTGCTCGCGAGCGTGCTCGGCTCGAGCTGCGACTGCGACCCGACGGAAGACGGGGCCGACGCCGAGGCGCCGCTGTGCCACGAGGATCAGTTCCGTTGCGGAGAGGCGTGCTGCGTCGCCGGCTCGTCGTGCATGAGCGGCGTCTGCTGTCCCAACCCCCTCGCCTGCGGCCTGGTCTGCTGCAACGCGGACCACGTCTGCGTCGACCAGCAATGCCTCGAGTGCCCCAACCAGCTCTGCGCGGGGCAGTGCTGCCCCCAGGGATGGGGCTGCTCCGAGACCGGATGCTGCCGGGCCGAGCAGATCTGCCAGGGTGCCTGTTGCGGGCAGGGGAGGATCTGCGAGGCGGACCAGTGCGTCGTCGATTGCGGGACGCTCGAGCGCTGCGGCCCAGAGGGCGATCCGATCTGCTGCGAGGGCGAGGACGTTTGCCTCCGCGGGGCCTGCGTCACCCCGGGCGATCCGTGCCGCGACGACGATCAGTGCGAGCCAGGCACCACCTGCGACCCCGATCGGCAGCGTTGCTTGCCCGTGGCCGACGGAGGGACGCCGGACGCGGGTTCGGCCGACGGGGGTCCAGACGGCGGTCCGCCCGACGCGGGGGGCGGGGACGGCGGCCTTTCGGCGGACGGCGGGAGGGACGACTAGGAGCCCGCGCCGGCGCGCTCCCGCGCGACTGCGCCTTCGGTGTAGGATGCGCCGTCATCGCAGGGCGCAAGGAGGTCCGAGATGAGCCGAAGGTTGATCATCATCGTGACGACCGTCGCCGCGTTCGAGATCGTCGCACCGACCGCCTCGGCTCGAACGATCACGGTCGACGGCAGCGTCTCCGACTGGGACGAGGCCACGAGCGAGATGGACCCTCCCGGCCAGTCGAACGTCGGCCACGTGGGTCGCGACCCATCCGAGGAGGGCGAGTGGATCTGGCGCGATGCGGCCGGCGACGAGCGAACCGACTTCGCGACGCCCGACGGTCGGGTCGATCTCACGGAGCTCCGGATCACCGGCG
>JACPQR010000150.1 GCA_016190375.1 Deltaproteobacteria bacterium | reverse complement strand
GCCTGTCGCCTGTTCGGTCCCTGCCCATCCGGATCCCGGCTTGGCAAGCAACCGGATGGGCATGCTCGACAGCACCGCCCCTGTGGGACGGGCCGACCGCCCGTCCCGTGGGGACGGCGTCCGCCCCCGCTTCGCCGCCGAGTGGCTTGCCGAAATGTCCCGGAGCCGCGACGAGCGTGACGAGCGGTCGCCGTGCCACCGCGGCGCCGGCGTTTTCTCGTGTGTCCTCCGGCGAATTCCGCTGGCACGATGGTCGCACTCCGCCCGAACATGCGAATCGGAACGAGCAAGTCGGACGAGCCAAAGAAGCAATCCGCGAGAGTCCTCCTCGGTACGTGCCGTGGTCACCGCGCGAACGTCCGCGTCACGATCGTCATGATCGGCCGCGACCTCGCCTTCGACGGCTCCCAGGACGGCTGCGACCCCGAGCTGCGGTGAGAGCGCGGTCGCAAGCGGCCTGAGCGGTCGAGCAATCCGGCCTCCGCCACCGCCGCCGCGACCGCGACCGCGACCACGACGACGACGACGACGACGACACGATGGGCCAGGGGCTCTGTGTGACGTGGTGACGTTTTCGCTGGACGAGGCAGGGGCCATCCGATAATGTCCGCCCAGTCAAGCTGGCGCGACCATGATGAGCCCATCGAAGCAGGTCCGGCAGACCGAGTTCGTGTTCCGCTCCTGGGGCGGAAAGCGCCCCGGGGCGGGCCGCAAGCCCCGAGGGAAACTCGGCGGGGTCCCTCACCGCTGCCGCGATGAGCTCGGCCGCTGTCTCCCGGTCCATGTGACCCTGACGATGGCCGACTGGGTCTACAACCTGCGCAGCCGCCGCTCCTTCCGGGTCATCGAGAAGGCCCTTCGCCTCGGGGCGGACCGCTTCGGCGTCCTGATCGTGGAGCTCTCGGTGCAGGGCGAGCACATCCACCTCATGGCGGAGGCCGACGACACCGTGGCCCTCGGCCGTGCAATCAAGGGCCTGTCCGTCCGCATCGCGAAGGGTCTCAACCGGATGATGGGCCGGAGAGGCCGGGTCGTGCGGGACCGCTACCATTCTCGCGTGCTGCGCACTCCCCGGGAGACACGGAACGTGATCCGCTACATCCGCGAGAACCACCGCCGGCACATGGCTCAGGTTGGCAAGGAGCTCCCCGCCGGTTGGGTCGATCCGTACTCGTCGTGCTGTCCCGATCTCGCCGTTCTTCTCCCGTCGCCTAGAGGCTGGCTCGTCCGGGCAAGCAGGCAGGGAGGCACGTCGTGACCATGGAACGTTCGGCAAGGCGGAGCGAGGACGGCAGGCCGCCCGAGATCACGCAACAGCCAGGCCACCTGGGCCGATAACGGCGCGCCGTCGACGGCGTCGGCGGTCTTGACGTCGATTCGATCGGAGAGGACCATGGCGCGTTCGGCTCGGAGGACGGGGATGATCTCGGTGGCCTTTCGACTTCTCTCGCTGTTTTTTCTCGTTCTGGTCGGGGGGTGCGGCGATCCTGACTGCCCGGAGGGCTCCCGGCCGAAGGGCGACGGCTGCGAGCCGATCGGCGGCGAGGGCGAGGGCGAGGGCGAGGGTGAAGGTGAAGGCGAAGGCGAAGGCGAAGGCGAAGGTGAGGGAGAGGGAGAGGGAGAGGGAGAGGACTTCTGCGGCGATGGCAACGTCGACGACGGCGAGGCCTGCGACGATGGCGCTGGAAACAGCGACACCGAGCCCAACGCGTGCCGGAGGGGGTGTGTCCTTCCCTTCTGCGGCGACGGCGTGGTCGACCAGGGCGAGAGCTGCGACGATGGGGACGACAACGGCGATGATGGCGAGGCCACCTGCCGGACGAACTGCGCGCTGGCCTCCTGCGGTGACGGCAACGTCGATGTAGGCGAGGAATGTGACGCCGGCGAGGGCAACGACGACGAGACGCCGAACGGCTGCCGCACGACCTGCGTGAACGCCTTCTGCGGGGACGGCGTCGTCGATACGGGCGAGGTCTGCGACGGGGGTGCGAGGAACAGCGACGACCAAGCGAACGCATGCCGCACCTCATGCCAGCCGGCCTCCTGCGGCGACGGCGTTACTGACAACCAGGAGGAGTGCGACGACCCGGAGGGAAACAGCGACGTCCTTGCCGACGCCTGTCGAACGACGTGCGAGGCGGCTTCGTGCGGAGACGGCGTCGTCGACACCGGCGAGGACTGCGATCCAGGCAACGGCGACTGCGGCTTCCTCGTCCTGTACACGGACGCCGACGGCGACACCTGGGGCGACGACCTGACCGTCACCCAGAGCTGCGACCCCATCGTCGGCACTGTCGAGCGCGGCGGCGACTGCGACGACGGCGCGGGCACCGTGAATCCGGGCGCAACCGAGGTGTGCAACGCGATCGACGACAACTGCGCGAACGGCCCTGACGACACATTCACGTGCGTGGAGGGCTCGACGCGGCCCTGCGACACCGCGTGCGGGACGGTCGGGACACAGACGTGCACCGGGTGCGACTGGGCAGCCTGCGTCCCGCCGGCCGAGGCCTGCAATTACATCGACGACGACTGTGATGGCCTGGTCGACGAGGAGCTGGAGGGACCCATCGGCGACCCAGTCCAGGTCAGCAACAACCTGACGTCCTCGCTTGGTCCCAGCGTTGCCTGGGCAGGCGATCGCTACGTCGTGGTGTTCTGGGACGAGGACGGGGGCGAGGACAAGGTGTTCGCGGCCACGGTCGACACGGCCGGGCAGGTCCTGCTCGACCCCACTCCGGTGTCCGACGTGATCACGACGGCCGCCGACGCCGACGTGGCCGTCGCCCCCGGCTCCGACCCGACGGTCATATACATCGATGCGTCGACGACGAACAGCGAGCCTGACGCACGGTCCTTCGACCTCGAGACCGGCGCGATGGGAGCGGTCTTCGAGACGAACTTCGGCGCGAGCTGGGACGCGTACAACCTCGACCTCGAGGCAACGGACGTCGGGCTGCTCGGCGTCTGCGAGAAGTACATCTCGGCTCAGACCCGTTACAACGTGGCCGTCGACACGTACACCGCGAGCGGAGACAACGTTGGCGGCGGCAACGACCAGCAAGCGGCGCGCAGTCCCGACGCCGCTGGTGATCCCGAGGCCGATGAGGTGATCGTCGCCTTCCGGGACACCGACGAGACGGAAGTGGGGCTCACGCGGCGCAACGAGAACGGGAGCGAGACGCTGGCCCTGGACAAGGCGACGAACACCGGAGGGCGCGTGTCCGACCTGGCCGTAGCTCACGGTACGGGGAGCGCTCTCTTGGTCTTCACCAGTTCCGACACGAGGAACGTCAGCGTCGTACCGGTCGACCCGGCGCTGGTCGTTCAGCCGGCGGTTCAGGTCAGCGGCGTTCACCGCGTGACGCGAGACTCCGTCGCATCCTCGGGCGTGGACTACCTCCTGGTGCTCGGCGGATTCCAGTTCGGTGGGGACCCGACGGACGCGGTCGTGCTCCGCGTCTCCCCAACCGGAGCGATCACCGGCGCCGAGCTCGGGATCGCCGCCGATCGCTTCACCACGCCGCGTGTGGTGTGGGCCGGCGATCGCTACGGGATCGTGTACAGCTCGAGCGCCGGGGGCGGGGACACCGAGATCTACCTGCAGCAGTGGGGCTGCGAGTAGGAACGTTCTCATGAGCAATCGGCTCGTCACGCTCACCCTGCTCCTCGCCCTCGGCGTCTCCGCGTGCCGCGACATCATCGCGAACCCGGAGTTCGACGCACCGGACTCCGCGCGGGACTGCCTGGCAGGCGGAGATGGCGGCGCTGCCTGCCCCGCGGAAGCGCCGGTTTGCGACGAGATCACGGGGAGCTGCTGCACGGTCACGTGCCGGCCTTCCGGCGCTTTTTGCGGCGAGAACCAGCGGTGCCGTGTCTGCTCCACCCACGAGGAGTGCTCCGCCGCCGGACTCGGCGAGACGTGCGCCGACGGCGGCGCGTGCGAGTGAGCTACGGCGCGTCCGGCCGGGCCTCGGGCGCGTCGCCCGCGATCAGGCGAATCAGCACCACCAGACCGGCCACTCCACCGGCCGCGATCGCGCCCGCCGCGGGCCAGAGGTTGCCGGGAACCTCCAGGTAGGCGCAGTCGCCCTCGGAGTCGATCGTCGTGCTCGCGCAGCGGCGGCCTGGCAAGACGGACGCGAGCGCGAGCGCCGTGCCCCCCAGGATCCCGACGGCGGCAGCGGAGAGAAGGACCCCGTCGAGCGCATCGATCGAGTGCCCCACGCGCCCTCCGCCGGCCTCGGGGGGCGCCGACAGCGCCGCCACGGCGACCTCCGCGCGCGCGTTCGTGCCTTCGCTGCGGGCGACGGCGCGGCCGCGACGAACGTCGACCTCCTCGAGGCGCAGGGCGCCAGGCGAGCTCCTCACCAGGACGACTCGGTCGACGCCCGTGGCATGGCCGATCTCGATCGCGGCAGGCAGGGCCCCGGGCCCGTCCACGAGCCACGATGTGTTCTCGCCGCTCCTGAGCGCGTTGTCGGCGCGGGAGCTCACCCGGATCGTGATGGGCTCGAGCGTCACCACGACGCCGCGCACGCGCGACAGCCGCCCGTTGCATCGGACCTGGAACGTATGGTGCCCGACGTGCGCCGGTACCGCGGCCAGCGGCGAGACGCCGACGTACTGCCCGTCTCGCAGGACGCCGCAGTGGCTCGGATCCGTCTCGACGCGCACCCTCCCCGTCTCGCTGGCGTCCATTTCGCGGCGGAGGTTCTGGTAGAGCTGAACGATCTCGGGTTGGAAGTCGGCGGTCGTCGGCTGGATCTGAGGGAAGGTGCGGATCGTCTGCCTCAGCACCTCGACCGCACGATCGATGTCTCCCCCGTGCTTGAGCGCGACCGCGAGGATGATCTGCGACTCGAACAGCCGGCGCGTCGTGAACTCGCTCTGTCCGACGCGGTCGATCACGGTGCGCAGAGCCCCGCTCGCCTCCGTGAGCTTCCGGATGGACGAGTCGAACCGGTTCTCCCAGAAGTCGTCCAGACCCTCGTCGATGAGGTTCCGCAGGCCCTGCATCACGCTCTCCGTCGTGTTCGAGGAGGGGCGCGACAGTCGCTGCGCGATCAGCTCGTTCAACCGTGTCGAATGCACGACGCGTGCGGAAGGCACCGCGTCGGCGATGCGGTCGACGAGCACGGGGTCGGGGCTCAACCGTTCGTCGGCGAGTACCTGGATCACCGCCGTGGACTGCCTCGGCTGGGCCCAGGCGATACTCGACTGGGCAACGAAGGCCATGAGCACGAGGCTCCGCATCGGCGGCGTTGATATCACGTCCGCCGGCGCCACGACAGTCGATCTCGTTTCGGGGACCGCGCGATCGCCTCATCCCTCTTCAGGATCTTGTGTTCGTGCGCGACGGCAAATAGTCTCGCGCCGGTGAGAACGACGCTCCTCGTGTGCGCGTGTGCGCTCACGGCCATCTCTCCGTCCGCCTCGGCCGACGGGATCGCCGTCGTCCCGCTGGCGGCGACGGGAGACGTTCCCGCGGAGGAGCTCGAGCAGATCGCGGACGCGGTCGCGGCCGAGCTCAGGGCTCGCGGGCACGACGTGCTGCTCCCCTCCGACGCGAGAGTTGGTATCGAGCGCGGCAGCCCCGGCTGCATGGCCGCTCCTCGCATCTCGTGCATGGCGGAGGGCCTGTACGGGATGCAATGGTCGAGCTTCGTCGGAGGGCGCGTCATCCGCGAGCCTGACGGGCAGACGTCGATCTCCCTCGAGCTCTACGAGACCAGGGGTGCACGCCAGATCGCCGCCCAGCAGCGAAGAGGCCCCGTGAGCGAGCGCGCTCAGAGCCTCCTCTTGGCGCGTGAGGCGGCCGTCGCGATCCTCGAGTCGCTCGCTCGTGGCGCCCGCAGGGCGCTGGTTCACGTCATATCGAGGCCGAACGGCGCCACGCTTCGCGTCCGCGGCGGCGCCGTCGGCAGGACCCCCTGGACCGGGCATCTCGCTCCTGGACACGTGTCCCTCCAGCTCGATCTCGAGGGATACGAGGCGGCAGAGCGAGAGCTGGAGCTCGAGCCCGGAGGCGCCGAGGAGCTCGTCGTCGAGCTCGAGCGCGATCCGGGCTCTTCGAGCCCGGGCCCCGGCCGGCCGATCGTCGGCCCGCTTCTCCTGGGGATCGCGGGCCTCGCGCTCCTCGCCGTCGACGCCGTGGTCCTCGCGACTTCCCGCTGCGACCAGGAGGCTCCCGACGGCACGTGCCTGCGGGGCGAGAGGGCGTCCGTCGTTCCGGTGATCCTCGTCGGCGCGGCCGGCGTCCTCTCCATCGGCGGTGGCCTGACGTGGTTCCTGCTGGGCGGTTCGAGCGAGCCGGAAGATGGCTCCGTCCGATGAAGCGCGCGCCGGCCCCGACGCGAATGGACTACCTGCAAGGAGCTCGACACCCATGAAACCAGCGAGGCGCCTCATCTCGACGCTCGTGCCGCTCGCCACTCTCATGATTGTCGCCGCCCTCGGTTCCTCCAGCGCGTGTCTCACGGAGAAAGGCATCTGCGACGAGGATCCGTCCGATTCCCGCTGCACCGACGCCGGAGGTGGCGAAGGCGAAGGCGAGGGCGAGGGCGAAGGCGAAGGCGAGGGCGAGGGCGAAGGCGAGGGCGAGGGCGAAGGCGAAGGCGAAGGCGAGGGCGAGGGCGAAGGCGAGGGCGAGGGCGAGGGCGAGGGCGAGGGCGAGTGCCCGGAGGTGCCCTGCGACGAGCTGCTCGTCTGCGACGACGCGGAGTGCGTAACCTGCCTC
>JACPQR010000147.1 GCA_016190375.1 Deltaproteobacteria bacterium | reverse complement strand
GGCGAGGGCGAGGGCGAGGGCGAGGGCGAGGGCGAAGGCGAGGGGGAGGGCGAAGGCGAGGGCGAGGGCGAGTGCACGGATGGCGGAACGCGCTGCGACGGCATCTGCGTGAACCTCGACGACGATCTCGAGCATTGCGGCGATTGCGAGATCGCCTGCGGCGGCGGGTTCGAGTGCGTGACCGGCTTCTGCATCTGCCCGGACCCCCTGACCTCTTGCGGCGACGTCTGCGCCGACCTGGGGTCCGACCCCGAGAACTGCGGCGAGTGCGGGCTGTCCTGCGGGAACGTCGGGGACTGCATCGAGGGCGACTGCGTGTGCCCGGATGGCGCGACGGACTGCGACGGGCTCTGCTCGGACCTCGACACGGATCCGCTGAACTGCGGCGACTGCGGCGACGTCTGTCCCGTTGGCGCGGACTGCGTCGGCGGAAACTGCGACTGCCCCGGATCCCAGATCAACTGCTTCGACGAGTACTGCGCCGACACCTCGAGCGATCCCGACAACTGCGGCGAATGCGGCAACCTCTGCCCCGGGATCTGCAGCGACGGCCAGTGCGAGTGCGGCGGGGGCCTGACGCTATGCGGCGAGTGGTGGCAGGACCAGTACTGCGCGGACCTGGACAGCGACCCCACCGCCTGCGGCGGCTGTGGTTCCTGGTGTTTCGGCGGAGAGTACTGCCTGAACGGCCACTGCGAGTGCCGGCCCGGCCTCGAGCGCTGCGTCGATCGCGGTAACCAGGGCTCGGGCTGCCGCGACACGCAGGCGAACTTCTACCGGTGCGGAGACTGCGACACCGAGTGCTCCGAGAACGGCGAGCAGATCTGCGCGGACGGCTCCTGCGTCGATTGCGACGACGACGGCTTCGACGAATGCGCCAGCCTCGACTGCCCTGAGGGCCACACCGCGTGCGACACCGATCCGGACGGGAACGACATCCCGGACTACTGCGCGGACCTGTCCAACGACCCGCTCAACTGCGGCGAGTGCGGGAGCGTCTGCTGGCCCTACCAGATCTGCGCCGACGGCGAATGCACGAACTTCTCGCACGCCACGGGCTGCGAGGCCTGCCCGTGCGATGCATGCGGCGACGGGACCGAGTGCTGCCTGTACCCGGGGACCGTGGACTATCCGATCTGCGTGGAGGGTGACTCATGTCCGACCTGACGAGCTTGATGGCCCGCTTCGCTTTGCTCGTGGCCCTGGCGCTCCCGGCATTGTCAGGCTGCGGAGGGGACACCATCTCGGAATGCCTCGTCGGCCAGGAACGCTGCGGGGACGTCTGCGTCGACCTCGAGGCCGACCCGATGCACTGCGGCGCCTGCGACCGCGTCTGCGTGGCGCCCGCCGACCAGTGCGACGACGGCGTGTGCTCTGCAGGCGGCGAGGGCGAAGGCGAAGGCGAGGGCGAAGGCGAAGGCGAGGGCGAGGGCGAGGGCGAAGGCGAGGGCGAAGGCGAGGGCGAGGGCGAAGGCGAGGGCGAAGGCGAGGGCGAGGGCGAGGGCGAGGGCGAGGGCGAGGGCGAGTGCGACGAGACGCTCTGTCCCGACGGCGACTGCGTGGACCTGCAGCGCGACCCCGAGCACTGCGGGGAGTGCGACAACGCTTGCCGGCCGGGCGAGGTGTGCGCGGCTGGTGATTGCGCCTGCCCGCAGGGGCGGCTGGACTGCGGCGACCGCTGCGTCGACACCACGTCGGACCCGGAGAACTGCGGCGAGTGCGGCAACGCCTGCGCCGGCGGCGGGTCGTGCATCGACTCGATCTGCCAGTGCGCGGCCGACGAATGCTGGGAGGAGTGCACGGACCTGTCGCGCGACGTCTCGAACTGCGGCTGGTGCGGCAACACCTGCTGGGAGGACCGGTACTGCGTCGAGGGCGAGTGCCAGTGTCTCCCCGGCCTCGTCTGGTGCGGGATGATGGGAGGCGGGCGGTGCACGCCGGTAGAGCACAGCCCGTTCGACTGTGGCGAATGCGGGAGCCGCTGCGATGGCGACGACCGCGGGTGCGCGGACGGCGAGTGCGTCCATGAATGCGACGAGGATGACGACCGCTGCAACGTGGAGGGCTGGGGCCAGGAACCCGACTTCTTCTACTGCACCGACTTCGACACGGACCCGGTCAACTGCGGCGCGTGCAACAACTCGTGCGCGCCGTGGGAGGTGTGCGTCGACGGAGGGTGCACGGGCTTCTACGACGCCGCCGGCTGCGATCAGTGTCCCTGCGAAGGAGTCTGTGGCGACGACGCCTGCTGCGGCTTCCCGGGCGACGACGAGGTGCCGCCGATCTGTGTCTCGGGCGACGAGTGTCCGTGACGTCCTGGCGGCGTTCGCGATCCTTCTGATCTCGTGCGTCCGGCCCCACCCGCCGCCACGCCGGCCGCGGCCGGTCGGAGCGGATCTGTCCGCGGCGACGGCGCTCCTGCGCGACGCCGAGGAGCGGGCCTTCGGGCTGATCGACGGCGCGCGCGCCATGGAGCTCGTCGCCGAGCTCGATCGGGGCTTCCGCGTGCGCGGCAACGAGCCGTACGGCGCCTCGATGGCTGCGATCGAACGAGAGCTCGTTGCGGCCCTCCCGCGAGGCGCCGTCTCGAGCTTCGGCGCCGGCGGCGATCTGTCCGCCTGGACCCCGAGGAGCGCCGCCCTCGAGCTTCGAGCGGAGGGGCTCTCCGAAGGCCTCTCCTTCGATCGGCCCGAGGATGTCGCGCGGACGATGCTGGCGATCAACTCGTTCTCGACGCCTCCCGACGGAGTAGACGCCGAGGTTCGCCTCCTCGGCGCCGGCGATGTCCGGGGCGCGATCGCGCTCGGCGGTCCCGATCCAGCCCTCACCTATGAGCGGGCGGTCGTGCAGGGCGGAGCGCTGGGCGTCCTGATCGCGCCGGAGCGCGAGGGCCCGGGTGGACCCGACGGGATTCCCTTCGGCGAGATTCCGTACGACCCCGCGAGGCGCAGCTTCGGAGTCTTCCTGCCTCGCCGGCTGGCCTGGGCAGTCGAGGGGCTGCTCCGCCGCGGAGCGCGTGTGAAGGCGCGTGTCCGCGTCGAGACGTCGCAAGGCACCTCCCGCGCCCGGACGATCGTGGCGACGCTCCCCGGGGGAGATGCGAGGGCGAAGAGCATCGTCCTGTGCGCTCACGTCGACGAGCCCGGGGCCAACGACAACGCCTCCGGAGCGGCGGCTCTCGTCGAGGTCGCGCGGGCTCTGCCTCGGATCGACCGCACGGTCCGGCTGATCTGGGGCACGGAGATCGAGAGCCCCGCCGAGTGGCTGCGATCGCACGGCTCCGAGGTCGAGGCGGCGATCGCCCTCGACATGGTCGGGGAGGATCCGCGCGCGATCGGCCCTCTGCTCGTGGAGCGCACGCCGGACCCCGGCGCGATCTGGACCCGTCCGCCCGACCGGCACACCGGCTGGGGCGAGGCCGAGGTGGACCCCGCCACGATACGCGGGAGCGCTCTGGCCGCCGTCGTGGTCGCTGCGCTGGGAACGCGCGCTCCGGGGGCCCGCACCAACCCCTTCGAGGGCGGCAGCGACCACGAGCCGTTCCTGGACCGAGGCATCCCCGCGGTCCTCGTCTGGCACTTCCCCGACGACGCCTACCACACGAGCCTCGATCGGACCGGCAGGGTCTCGGCCTCCGAGCTCCGGCGCGTCGCCGCCGGCGTCGTTGCGGCGGTGGAGCTGTTGGGCCGCACCGATGCCGCCGCGCGTGACGCGGCCCTGGCGATCGCCGAGGACGCGGCGGTTCGACGCGTCGACCAGGAGCTCGCCGCCTCGCTTCGCGCGCTCGCCGGCGGATCGCCGCTCGCCCACGAGGAGCGGATCCTCGCCGCCTGGGGCCGCTTCCACGACGAGGCCCTCGATGGCCTGGCGCCCGCGCGCGAGCTGCCACGAGCCCGCGCGAGAGTCGCGGCGCGCCTCGAGCGCGCGCTGCGCCGACTGCGGAGCGAGACGCGCCGATCCGGAGATTGAACGGGAAGACTGGACGGAGGGGCCGAGATCAGACGCCACGACGTTCGGTCCGAACGCCGCTCATGGCCTCGGAGACGAACCAGTCGAGCAATCGGACGCGGTCCGGCCAGGTCTCGCCGGCAAAGCGCCGATCGCTGGCGAACCGCGCCATCCGCTCGTCCTTCGCGCGGAAGCACTCGTGCGCCCAGCGCGTCAGCTCCTCCTCGCCGGTCGGCAGGTCGGCGATCGGCGTGCGCCGCACGTGCAGCTCCACGCTCTCGATCCGGGCCCGGAACGCGTCCATCAGGGTTGGCAGCCGCCCCGGGTAGCCGATGTCGATGTCGTAGACGGCGTCGAGGTGACTGCGCATGCCGATCATCGTCGCCACGAAGCCCTTGGTCCGTGGCACGAGCGTGCTCGTGGGCTCGGGCAGCCCTCGCTCGCGAGCGAAAACGCGCGCCCGCTCCTGCTTGGCTGGCGTACGCCGCGTGCCCTCCAGGAACGTGACCAGGAAGACGGGGATGTTCTGGCGCTTGTACCTGTCGAAGAGACGGCGCACGCCCGCGCGATCGCGGTCCCAGTCGCGCTTGACGAAGATGCAGTCGAGCAGCCACATGCCCCAGCCGAAGCCGGGGAACCACTTGACCACGTCCTTGACGAAGAACTTCAGGTCGCCGAGCCGCCCGCAACGCCAGGCAAGGCACAGAAGAGCCATCACGTCCACCATGCTCTGGTGGTTGGGCAACAAGAGCGCGTTCTCGCGCGGCGGCACGGCGTCGCCGGTGACGCGCACCCGGATGCCGTTCTGGCGCTCGGCCATCAGGACCCAGAGACCCCAGATCGAGCGCGCGCACCAGCGGTTGATCGCTCGAACGGCCGAGCGCGAGATCGCCAGGAGAGGAAGGCTCATCATCTGGATCGGGTTCAGGACGAGGACCAGGTAGACGAACGAGATGAAGCCCGTCGTCAGACCCAGGAGCTGCCGCAGCATCCGCACCTCGAACCACATAACAGCGGAACGCGCGAACCGCAATGGCGGGCGCGCCGCGGCGATTGCGGACCGGGGCCCGGATGCTACGCTGGAAGCTCAGTTGAGGCGCCCGCACCTCTACCTGTTGGCCGGTCTCGCGGTGACGTTGATCCTCTTCAACGTCCCGTACGGCGGTTACGTCCTGTACCCCTTCAAGCTCTTCGCCACGTGGCTGCACGAGACGGGTCACGGGATGATGGCGCTCGTGGTCGGCGAGGACTTTCAGCGGATGGTCATCCGGGCCGACACCAGCGGCACCGCGTACCACACGGTCTCGGGCGGAGTGATGGCCCGCGCGCTGATCACGAGCGCGGGCTACATGGGGACGAGCTTCTTCGGCGCCATCCTGCTCCTCGCCGGGGCGGCATCGGAGCGACGTTCGCGCCTGGCGCTCGGCGCCGTGGCCGTGGCGATGATCGCCGTTGACGTCCTCTTCGTCCGGAACCTGTTCGGCCTGTTCGCCGTCGGCGCCATCGGCGCGATCCTCGCGGTCGTGGCCGCCCGCGCGCCGGCGAGCCTCGCCTCCGCCCTGCTGAACCTCGTGGCAGCGCAGTCCTGCGTCAACGCGCTCCTCGACATCCGGTCGCTGTTCGCGATCGGGACGGCCACGATCACGGGGCCGGGGAGGAGCGACGCCGCCGCGCTGCAGGACCTGCTCCTCGTGCCCTACTGGATCTGGGCGGGGCTCTGGATGCTGCTCTCGGCCGCGATACTGGCGGGCTCGCTCTGGATCGTCTGGAAGCGAGAGGCCAGGATCGCGCGCTCCGTTCAGGCTCGAAAGTCCACGCCGTTCCTCCGAGCCTGATACCGTTGCGGATCGGAAGTGGTCACCGTCTCGCTCCGGGGGGCGTTTCTGCGCCGCGCACTTCTCTTGGGCATCGGCTCCGGGCTCGTCCTGCCCCTCGTGGGAGCGAGAGCGGCCGACAGGGCGGTCGAGCGGCTCGCGGAGCACAGGGCGCAGGTGGTCGCCGAGGCGCTGGTGTCCGCTCTGGGGTCGGCGCCGACGCGGGAGCACCCGCGGGTCGTTAGGGAGCTCGACCTTCGGCCTGGCCTCGAGATCGCCCTGACGGACGCCTCCGGCCGGCCGATCGAGGGCGCGATCCACGGCGTCTCGCATGGAACGTTGCGACATTGGGGCGCCCGGGAGAAGGGAACCGAGCGAGGCTGGGTCTTCGCTTCCCGCACGCTCGCGCCTCCGCGCCAGGACGTGGTGGCGATCGTCGCGGTCAGGCCCGCCGACCACGGCGCGGGCGCCCGGCTGCGCTCCCTGGGCATCGTCGGACTCGCCTTCCTCGCCCTCGTCACGCTCGCCTGCGTCCTCATGTCTCGCGAGCTCGGCAGCGGGATCGTCGATCTCGCGGTGCGGATCCGCGCGTTGACCGTCGGACCCGGGCAGGCCAGCGAGGTGCCCATCACCTCGCTCGACGAGCTCGGGGACCTCGAGCGCGCGTTCAATCGGCTGACCGCCCGCTACCGCCTCGAGCAGGCTCGCTGCGCCGAGGCGCAGGTCGTCCTCGACCAGGTCGACCGCTACAAGAGCGACTTCCTCGCGACCGTGAGCCATGAGCTCAGGACGCCGCTCAACTCGATCCTCGGCTTCTCTCAGGTGCTGGCCGCGGGGATAGACGGGAAGCTCGCGGACGCTCAGCTCGAGGACGTGAAGATCATCGAGAAGTCCGGCAATCACCTCCTCGGGCTCATCTCGGAGATCCTCGACCTGTCCGCGATGGAGTCGGGGAGGATCGACCTGCACCGCGAACCGACGAGCGTCGCCGGGCTGGCGGCAGAGGTGGTCAGGAGCTCCGAGGGCCTGCTCCGGGGCAAGCCCGTCCAGCTCCGGTGCGAGATCGGCGAGAGCTGTCCGCCGGCCGACGTCGACCCCATGCGCTTGCGCCAGGTCCTGCAGAACCTGGTCTCGAACGCGATCAAGTTCACCGATCGCGGCGAGGTCGTCGTCTCGGCGGCGGCGCGGCCGCCGGGCGACGCCCTGGAGGTCCGCGTCAGGGACACCGGCACGGGGATCCCTTCCGCCGAGCTGAGGACGATCTTCGAGGAGTACCGGCAGCTCGGAGAGACGAACAAGCGCAGGCGCGGAACTGGCCTCGGGCTCGCGATCTGCAAGCGCTTGATCGAGCTTCACGGCGGAGCCATCGAGGTCACGAGCTCGGTCGGAGCGGGCTCCAACTTCGTCTTCACGCTCCCGGTCGCGAAGGAGAAGGCGTGAAGGCCGCTCCGACCCCACTGCGGCTGTGGCTCCGCGGCATGCTCGCGGTCGTCCTGATCTTCGCGATCGGCGGCGCGTTCCTGTTCTCGCTCGAGTCGATCATCCTCGACCTCGGACCCGACGAGACCGACGCCGGTCGGGCCCAGACGCTGATCTTCGTGCCGATGGTCTTCGCCGCGTGCGTCGCGTGGACGACCGTCCTGTTCAAGCGCGTCTATTCGCTCCTCCGGGACGAGCCGGCGATCGTCGCGTACCACCCCGCGCTCGTCCTGCCCGCCGACTTCGTCAAGGGCACCATGTCGTTCGTCCTGGGCGCCTGCGCGATGGACCTCGCGCTCCAGATCCACGCAGGCAGGGTCATGCCTGGCCTGGCAGCGGCCATGGATGCCCTGGCGATCGCCGAGTCGGCGACCCTTCTGCTCCTCGGGTACGTGCTGATGCGGCGCGCGGTCCGACCGGTCCTCGATCGCCTTCCGCCCGGGCTCGCCGACGTGCCCTCGAACGAGCGTCTCGGCCGCAAGCTCGCCCTGGCCTTCGCGGTGCCCGCCGCGACCTTCGCGCTGGCGCTCGCGCTCATGTCGGAGCGCTCGATCGCCGGCTCGATGCATCGCCTGGCGGCCCTCGACATCGAGGCAGACCTCGCGGCGCTACCGGGGCTCCGGACGAGCCCGCCGCCTCCGGTCCGTCCGGTCCCCGTGGGAGCGGGCGGGCTTGTCCTCCTGGCGACCTGGCTCGCGGCGATCGTGGGCGGCCGTCTCGGCCGAAGGGTGGTCTCGGACCTCCATGTCGTGACGAGCGAGCTCGACTCGCTCGCCGCCGGCGGGCGTTCGGAGCGCAAGCCGGACCGCCTCGCGTTCCGTGAGGTGCGAGACCTCGAGCGGGCCGTGACCGAGGTCGCCTCCAGGCTCGACGACCTGGCCCGTGCAGGGCAGAAGAGCGTGGAGGCCCGCGCCGAGGCCCAGCGGATGAAGACGCAGTTCCTGGCGTCGATGAGCCACGACCTGCGCTCGCCGCTGAACTCGATCAACGGCTTCTCGGAGCTCCTCCTGCGGGGCGTCGAGGGGCCGCTCTCCGCGGGGCAGCGGGAGAGCGTGCAGGCCATCCACAAGAGCGGGAACGATCTGCTCCGCCTCATCAACGACATCCTCGACACCGCCAAGCTCGAGGCCGGCCGCATGGACATCCAGCGCGAGTGGACGCCTTCGGTCGAGATCCTGAACGAGACGATCAAGCGGAGCCGCGACTTCGTCGGAGACAAGGAGATCGAGCTCGTCGCGGAGCTTCAGCCCGGTCTTCCGCCGGTCCTCGTGGATGCCGACCGCATCTCGCAGGCGGTCCTCAACGTCATCACGAACGCCTTCAAGTTCATGGAGAAGGGCACCGTCCGGGTCCGGGCTCGAGCGGGCGCCGGTCCGTCCGGGACCCGGGGACGCTACCTCCTGGTCGAGATCGCCGACACCGGGACCGGCATCCGCGAGGAGGACCGGGAGAGCATCTTCGAGGCGTTCCGGCAGGTCGACGCCTCCCCATCGCGTCGGAGCGGAGGCATGGGGCTCGGTCTGGCGCTCGCGCGGGCGATCGTCGAGCTGCACGGCGGCACGGTCTGGGTGGAGTCGAACCTCGGGCCGGGATCGGTGTTCACCTTGGCGGTCCCGATCGGGGAGTGACCCGCGCCGGTCATGACGCGGCGTGCTATCCTCCGAGCTGCCGATGAGCGTCGCCCGTCAGGAGCGCGAGTGGTACCTCGAGAAGGTCTCGCGGCTCCGCGAGAACGTCGAGCGGGCCATCCGGGGCAAGGGCGAGGTGGTCGAGACCGTCGTCGCCGCCCTCTTCGCGCGCGGGCACGTCCTGGTCGAGGACGTTCCCGGCGTGGGCAAGACGACCCTGGCGCGGGCGCTGGCGCGGTCGATCGGCTGCAAGTTCTACAGGATCCAGTTCACGAGCGACATGCTGCCGACCGACATCCTCGGGGTCAGCGTGTACGACCGGGAGCGGGGGCGCTTCGAGTTCAAGCCGGGGCCCATCTTCGCGAACATCATCCTGGCGGACGAGATCAACCGGACGACGCCAAAGACCCAGTCCTGCCTCCTCGAGGCCATGAACGAGCAGCAGGTCTCGATCGAGGCCGAGACCTACCGCCTCGAGTCGCCGTTCTTCGTGATCGCCACCCAGAACCCGCACGAGTTCTTCGGGACGTATCCTCTGCCCGAGTCGCAGCTCGATCGGTTCCTCGTGCGCGTCCGGGTCGGTTATCCCGCTCCGGACGTCGAGCGCCGGATCTTCGCCGATCAGGTCGCCGAGGAGGCCATCGAACGGCTCAGGCCCGTGCTCGCGATCGAGGACGTCCTGGAGCTGCAGCAGATGGTCGACTCCGTGAGCTGCGACGACACGATCCTGGACTACCTGATGCGGATCGTCGCCGAGACCCGGGCGAGCCCTCTGTTGTCGCTCGGCGTCTCGACCAGGGGCGGGCTGATGCTCCATCGAGCCGCGAGGGCGCGGGCCCTCGTCAAGGGACGCGACTTCGTCGTGCCCGACGACGTCAAGGAGATGGCCCTGCCGGTCCTCGCCCACAGGGTGATCGTGGGCCAGCGGGACGCGGCCGCCTTCGACCGCAGCGAGTCCGAGCGCGTTCTCCGGGACATCCTCGACCGGATACCGGTCCCGATCTAGGCGGCTCGGAGGTCCCATGGCTTCCGCCGCCAGCGTGTCCGCACAGAGCGCCCCGGTCCGACGATTCTGGCGGATGCCCCGCAAGCTCAAGTTCACGCGCGAGGGCAAGTACTTCGTCGGCGTCACCCTGGGCGTCGGGTTCGCCGCGATCAACACGGCCAACAACCTCCTCTACCTCGTCCTCGGCCTGCAGCTCTCGCTGATCATCGTCTCGGGGATCCTCTCGGAGCTCACGCTTCGCCACCTCGAGATCATCCGCAGGCTTCCCACCAGGGCCGAGGCAGGCCGCACTTTCCTGGTCGAGATCTCGCTCGTCAACCGGAAGAAGCATTCGCCTTCGTACTCCGTCGAGGTCGAGGACCTGCTCGCGGGGCGCGCCACGGAGAAGCGCTGCTACTTCCTCAAGGTCGGGGCGTCGGGCTCGCAGACGGCGGCCTACCGCTGCACGCTCCCGCTGCGCGGGTCGTATCGCTTCCGCGGCTTCCGCGTCTGCACTCGCTTCCCCTTCGGGCTGTTCGAGAAGTCTCGCGAGGTCGACTTCCCGGACGAGCTCGTGGTCCTCCCCAGGCTCGTGCCAGTTCGTCCGCCCGTGCCGGGACAGGCGCAGAGCCTCGGCGACGACTCGGTGCCCCGGCCAGGGCTCGGCAGCGAGTTCTATGGTCTGAGGGCGTTCCGCCCCGGCGACGACTCTCGCGACATCCACTGGAAGACGAGCGCCCGCAAGGGAGAGCTCCTCGTCCGCGAGCGGGAAGCGGACAGGGGCCGCGAGGTCGTCCTCGCGCTGGACAACGCGCTCCCGCCCGGCGAACCGGGCCCGAGGACCGACGCGGCGATGGAGGAAGCCGTGTCGATCGCGGCCTCGCTCGCGACCGACTACACCAGGCGCGGGATGGGCGTCTCGATCGCGGTCCGCGGCGAGGCGCGTCCGGCGGTGCAGTCGGAGCGTGCGCTGCAAGCGCTCCTGCGCTGGCTCGCGCTCTTGCCGATCCTGCCGGCCGAGGGCGCACCGGGATTTCCACCCCTGCCACGCGACACCATCGGCATCGGCCACCGCCGGTCGATCGGGCTCCCCGCCGTCGGTCATGCGTTCAGGTGCGGGTGATGGCGCTTCGCTTTGCGACCTTGCACAAGTCCTCGGCGTACCTGATCTCGGGTCTGGGGCTGGGCACGCTCCTGTTCTCGCGCGAGATGGGGCCGGTCGCGATGTTGCTCGTCCCCCTCGCGTACGCCGCGAGCTGGTTCTGCGAGGGACCCGCGCTCCACTCGAGCCGCGCGCTGCGCGCGTGGAACCTCGCCACCATCGGCCTGCTGGCCCTGCAGGTCGTCCGAGCTGTGCTCGGCACCTCCCCGGTAGTCGTGGGCGTCGAGTTCGCGGCATTCCTGCAGATCAACCGTTTGTGCAACCGGAGGTCGGCCCGCGACTACCAGCAGATCACCGTCCTGGCGTTTCTGCACCTCGTGGCGGCGACCGTCCTCGTCTCGGACCTGTCGTACGCGGTCTGCTTCGGCGGCTTCGTGCTCGTGGCCCCGTGGGCGCTCTCGCTCGGCCATCTGCGCCGCGAGATCGAGGGCAACTACCTGGTCGAGCACCGTCCCGGCGCGGGAGCCGCCCACGTCGAGGTCGGGCGAATCCTCGCTTCCCGCCGGATCATCGGCCCCGGCTTCCTGGTGGCGACCGCCGCGCTGTCGATCCCTCTGTTCCTCATCACCGCGAGCCTCTTCCTCCTCTTCCCGCGGCTCGGGATCGGCGTCTTCGGGGGCTTCGGGCGCCCGGCGACTCGCCTGTCGGGCTTCTCGGACCGCATCGAGCTCGGTGGCTTCGGCGCGATCCGCTCCGACCCGACCGTGGTGATGCGCATCGAGCTGCCCGCGTCGCTGGGCCGGCCCGCGCGGCTCGGCATGTACTGGCGCGGCACCTCGTTCGATCGCTACGACGGCGCCTCCTGGTCGCGCACCGACGCGACCTCGTGGCTGCTTCCCAGCGACGGGCGCCGGCAGCACATGATCACGCGCTTCGCGCGGCCGGAGGACTTCGAGCTGAAGATCTTCCTCGAGCCGATCGAGCCACCGGTGCTCTTCGTGCCGGAGGGGACGGTCGCGCTCGGGATCCCGCCCGCGGTCCGGGGCGGCGCTCCGGTCTTCAGGGCCGTCGATCGCTTCGACGGGGACGAGCTGCGCTACCGTGACCCTGGCGGCGCGGGGCTCGAGTACGACGTCTACCTGACGAGCCCAGACCAGTGGCCACGGCCGCGAGCGCTCGACGGTCCGGAGCGCAAGAGGTACCTGCAGCTCCCCCGACTGGACCCTCGAGTTCGCGAGCTGGCCGAGAACCTGACCCGCGGGATCGACGGCGATCTCGACCGTGCCGAGCGGATCGCGCGCTACCTCAGAGAGAGGTACCGCTACACGCTGGAGCTTCCGGGGACGGGCCGGGACGCGTCGATCGAGGAGTTCCTGTTCCGTCGCAAGCGCGGGCACTGCGAGTACTTCTCGACGGCGATGGCCGCGCTTCTCCGATCGATCGGCATCCCGACCCGCAACGTCAGCGGCTTCTTCGGAGGCGAAAAGAACCGGTACGGAGGCTACTACTCGATCCGGCAGGGCGACGCCCATAGCTGGGTGGAGGTGTACGTCGAGGGGAAGGGGTGGCGGACGTTCGACCCGACGCCCCCCGCCGCGACGGCGCCCCGGCCGGGCGGCCTCTCGGACAGGATCTCGGATGCCATCGACGCCCTGCGCCTGAAGTGGATGCAGTACGTGCTCTCGTACGGCCTGAACGACCAGCTCGCGCTCTCCCGGACGGCGTTCGATCTGCTCCGCGACGCTCGCGATCGCGTGGGTCGCATCGGTGGCGAGCGCGTACCGCGGTGGGTCCCCTGGGGCATCGCCGCGCTCCTCCTCGCCGTCGCAATCGCTCTGGCCCTGCGCCGCCGGACGCGGGGCCTGTTCGCCGCGGCCCGCGCCGCGCGCGGCCCTCGCCGCGAGCCGCCGGCCGTCTCGCTCTACCGGCGCCTCGAGGACGCCATGGGCCGCGCCGGTCACCCTCGCTCGCCCGCGACGACGCCCCTCGAGCACGCCCGCCACCTGCGCGACCGCGCCGTCCCCGGCTGGCAGATCGTCGAGCGCGTCACCGATCGCTACGTCGGCGCCCGCTTCGGCTCCCGCGCTCTCGACGTCGCCGAGATCCGCGCCCTCGAGCGCGCCATCGGCGAGCTACGCAGGAGCGCCGGCGTGGGCACGATGCCAGGCCGTGGCTAGTAGAACGGGCCGCCCCGTTCGATTACGGATCCGTCAGTCCTCCCCGCACCTTCCGCCGTAGGAGCAAAACATGTCCTCGAGGCCGTCGGGGTCGGCAGTGATGTCGCAGCCGTTGAAATACGGTTCGTCCGGACACACTCGTTCGCAATAGTCGATCGCATTCGGGACGTCGTGAAGCGTACCGCCGCTCCAGTACGCGTGGCCGCCCTCTCCGTAGCCGCATCCCACGTTTGGAGCATAGTCGATGTCGAACGAGAGGTAGCATCGAGTCGCGGCGGTGCCCGCCAAATCGAAGGCTTCGGGGAAGGGCGGGCACCTCTCGCAGGGAGAGAACGCACTCGCACCCGACTCGAACGGCGTCGCGGACGCGTCGAGCTCGACCTCTCTGGAATAGTGGCAGGGCTCGCTGCCGCACCCCCAGCTCGCCACGAGAGTGACGAGAATGTGCGCGGACCGCGCCATCAGACCAGCGCTCGCTCGCTCCCGTCCGCGACGCCCCAGTGATGAAAGGTCAAGTACTCGAGGTCCCAGTGCTCGACCTCGCCCACGTGGATCTGGCCCCCAACTCCTGGGCTCAGTCCCTCGGACATGTCGTGAATCGCCATCCCTTCGAGCTCGACCTCGTTGAACGCGCCACGTCCGTCGAGCGGCAAGTAGAACGGCCCGCGAAAGCCATCGAGCACGTCGACATCGAAGAGATGGATTCCCCGGTAGTCCTCATCGTCAAGCGCGAGGTAGAGGTGCCCGGCCCTCGAGAACGCCATCCCCTGGAAAGGGCGGACCGCGAAGTTCTCGATGATCGGGCGCGGCCAGTCTGATCGAAGCGTCAGATCGCCGATCTCGAACAGCCCAAGGGTGCCCGCCACCAGGTCGAGCCGGCGTTCGAACGCGACGATCCGTGTGTCCGAGGCGTCTCTCCGACGGGTGGCGCAGTAGAAGAGCCCGTTTCGCGGGTTCACCGTGCACGCCGACGCGCGTTCGTCCTCTCGGAGCTCGGCCGAGGCGATGAAGTCGAGCGTGGCGGCGTCGTAGGCGGCGATGGCCACAGGCGGGTCCGACCTTTCGCCTTCCATCGGCACGTAGAGAACGCCGTCGAAACAGTCCAGGTCGCCGTTGTGGATGAACCCGCCATCGAACAGCGGGCCGTGAACGTCACGGCACCGGACACCGCTCGCCGTGCGAAGCACGTCGCCCTCTCGGACGGCGAAGCGCTCATTCTCGAAAAGATCATCCCCGATGTCGTGGTCGAACGGGACCTTCAGGATCCGCTTC
>JACPQR010000145.1 GCA_016190375.1 Deltaproteobacteria bacterium | reverse complement strand
CGCGGCCGCGACGTTCCCGGCCGTGAGAAACGCGCGAGCGCGAACCGCGCTTGCCTCGCACGCGAGCTCGGGGAACGGCTCCGCCGCGGCCTGCGCCCTCGCCGCCGCCTTGAGCGCCTCGGTCACGTCGTCCTTCCCGCCACGTTCGACGAGGAGGCCCGCCAGGGTCAGGTATGCGGCGGCCTGCAAGCGCGGCTCGTTCTGCTCCGTGCCGATCTCGATCGCCGCCCTGGCCCTCTCGATGGCCTCCTCGGTTCGACCCGAGCGCGCGAGGGGCGTCGCCAGGTTGTCGAGGACGAAGCCGACGACCGTCCTCGCCTCGATCGAACGGGCCACGCGCTCCGCTTCCTCGAGCGTGACGATTGCCTCCCGGTACCGCCCGAGCAGCGAGAGAACGTACCCCATGTTCGATCGGCCCATCGCGACGGCGAGCGGATCGTCGGAGTCGACGGCCTCCCGCACCAGCGCCTCGTGGGCGGCGAGGGCGCGCGAAAGGTCGGGGTGGTGCGACAGGGCGAGCGCCCGAGCCGACAGCGCGCGCCTGTGCTCCTCGCTGCCGGCGAGGTCCCTGCGCTCCGCGAGCTCGCAGGCTCTGTCTGCGAGCTCGATGGCTTCCTCGGTGCGGCCCGTCTCTCCGAGGACGTACGACGTCTGCGCGAGGAGGAGCACCTGCCCCGCCGGCGGAAGGCCGGGAGCCTCCAGGGCCGCCTCGACCTCCCGCTGCGCCTCGGCGAAGCGCCCCTGAGCGCGCAGCGTGGTGGCGATCTCCCAGACCGCCCGCGCGTGGTCGACGCTGCCGGGCGGCAAGGTCGCGGCGGCGATCGCCGCGTCGTGGTCCAGGGTTCCGCCACCCCCGAGCCGCCGCTGGGCCCTGGCCCTGATGAGGTGCAGCCGCGCTTTCATCGAAGGCGCTGCGTTCTGCACGTGGCCGAGCCCGTTCGAGGCGAAGCGCACCGCGACCGCGAAGAACCCCGCGTCCAGCCCCGCCTCGGCGGCCCGAGCGTACAGCTCGGCCGCGTCGGCGTGATCGCCGGCGATCGCCGCGTGGTGAGCGAGGACGGTCGGGTCCCCTTCGCCGGCCTTGGCCAGCCAGCGTCGCGCGTGCCGGTGGAGCTTGGGCCGCTCCGACGAGTCGATCGAGGCGTACGCTCCCTCGCGCATCGGCTCGTTGCGAAAGACGTACTCCTTGCATCCCGCGAAGCGAGTCTGGTCGCGTGGGAGCACGATCTCGTCCTCGACCAGCTCGGGCAGCGCCGCTGCCAGCTCGCCCAGGGCTCCGTCCCAGAACGCCGTTCCGAAGATGCTCGCGAGCTGGCAGGCCTCGCGCGCGTCGTGGCCCAGCCGATCGAGCTCCGCCTGGACGATGGCCTGCACCGTCGTCGGCAGCTTCCCCTTGAGGCCCTCCCCGCGATCGATCCCCCGGACCATCTCCTCGAGGAAGAGCGGGTTGCCGCCGGCCCGCGCTGCTATCCGGCGCTTTCGCGTGGCGTCGACGCGATCGCCGAGCGTCAAGCGAGCGAGCTCCTCCATGACCTCGATCGGCAGCGGTCCGAGGTCCAGCCGGACGCTCCGCGTGCCGCCGAGCGCCGTCCAGCCCACCTGCGCGGCCTCGGGCCGCGCGAGCCCCACGACGAGGACCGGCGCGCGGACCCACTCGCGGAGCCAGCCAACGGTCTTCACCGTGTCGTGATCGACCCACTGCAGATCCTCGACGACCACCACGAACGGGCGCTCGGCCGCCTCGGCAGCGACGAGCCTGCCCAGGGCCGCGCGGATCTGGCGATGGAAGAGGCCAGGGTTGGAGCGAGCCGAGTCCAGATCGGGTGGCACGGGCTCGCCGCTCAAGCCACAGAGCTCGCCGAGGAAGAGCGAGGCGTGCTCCAGAGCGTCGGAGTCGAGGGACCTGGCGAGCCGCGCGCGAAAGAGGGCTCTCGATGCCTGCACGGGCTCGTCGTCGCCCAGGCCGATCGCCCTTCTCAGCGCCATCGACAGGGCGGCGAAGCTCCTGGCTCGCACGGGGTCGCCGCGGCAGGACAGGACCGTCACCGGACCTCCCCGCGCCGCGGCCCGGCGAAGCAGCTCCGCGACCAGCCGTGACTTGCCCATCCCGGCCGGTCCCACGAGCAGGACTCCCCGGGGCATTCGCTCGCGAGCTACGAGGTCGTAGGTCTCCTCGAGCTGCGCGATCTCCGCGTCGCGGCCCAGCGTCGGCGTCGCCACGCCGATGACGCGCCGGACGGCCGGAACCGCTCGCTCGGCCCCCAGCGCCCGGCCGGCGCGTGCCGGACCGAGCTCGAATCGCTCGCCGAGGACGCCGACGCTCTCGCCGTCCAGGAGGATCTCGCCCGCACGGCACTTCTCCAGGAGCTCCACCGCCGCGTCGATCACCTCCCCGGTGACGGTCACGCCGCTCACCCGCGCCAGCCCGGACGCGATCGCCTGCCGCGCCCCGGCATGCCGGGCGCGGATTCGCATCGCAGTGCGAGCCGCACGGACGACCTCGTCGCCCTGCGTGCGCCCGAGGCCGAAGGTCGCGACGACCGGACCGCGCTGCAGCCGGTCGGCGATCGCGCCGTTCTCGACCGCGACCTCGACGGCGCCCTCTCCTCCGCTCGCGAGGAGCACCGCGACCACCCTCTGCGCGCCGAGCCGCCGCCTTCGCGTCATTCCGCCCTCGCCGCCCCGAATGGCCGCTCGGAGCGCGTGCGCCATCTCGCGACCGGTCTGGTAGCGCTCCTCGGGCTTCTTGCGCAGCGCCCGGGCGACGACCTCCTCGAACGCGGGCGAGATGTCGGGCCGGTGGTGCCGCAGCCGAGGCGGCTCCTCGAGCACGACCTTGACCAGGATCGCGACCGGGCTCTCTCCGTCGAAGGGAGGCAGGCCGGTCGCGAGCTCGAAGAGGACCGCGCCGAGCGCGTACAGGTCGGCCCGGCCGTCGACCTCGCGGCTGCCGCGGACCTGCTCGGGCGCCATGTAGTTCGGCGTGCCGACCAGCGACCCGGGGCGAGTGAAGAGCGCCGCCTCCGCGAAGATCGCGAGGCCGAAGTCGACGATCTTGATCCGCGGCGGATCGCCGGGGACGAAGAGCAGGTTCGCGGGCTTGATGTCGCGGTGGACTATTCCCTGCTCGTGCGCCCGCCCGGCGGCCTCCGCCGCCTGTGCGACGAGCTCGAGCGCGACGGCGTCCGGGAGCCGTTCGGGCGTCTTGCGCTCCGCGAGGTTCTCGCCGTCGATCCACTCCATGGCCAGGAACGGGCGGCCGCCGGAATCGACGCCATGGCACACGTACGAGACGATCGCGGGATGGGAGACGCGCAAGAGCGCCTCGATCTCCCGCGCCACTCGCTCGGACTCGATGCCGACATGGTGAAGCAGCTTGACCGCGACCTTGGAGCCGGTGACCCGGTCGGTGGCGCGCATGACCAGACCGGTCGCGCCCTCGCCGACCTTCTCGTGCAGCTCGAAGCGATCCTCGAGCCGCGCCACGGTCGGGGCGACCGTCAACGGACCGTTACCGCGACTCGAGGCGGCCCGGCCACGACCTCGCCGATCGCGGCCGCGCCCGGGACCGCCGCCAGGAGGCCGGTCAGCCCTTCCGCCGGCAAGGCCACGAGGAGCCCGCCGGCCGTCTGAGCGTCGCAGAGGACGAGTCGCATCGCCTGCTCCACCGCGTCGTCCCACTCGACCGAAGAGGCCGCGAACTCGAGGTTCGCCTTCGTTCCACCCGGAACGACGTCCTTTCGTGCCAGCTCCAGGGTCTGCGGGAGGAGCGGCACCCGCGACGCGTCGACCCGCGCGCCCACGTCGCCCGCGCGGCACATCTCGACGAGATGCCCGAGGAGGCCGTATCCAGTGACGTCCGTCATCGCCATTGCGCCGGCCGCGCGCGCGGCCTCCGACGCGGACCGATTCAAGGTCAGCATCGCCCGGGTCATGGCAAGGACCGCCTCGGGCTCCGCGCCTCCGCGCTTGAGGCCCGTGGACACGATTCCAGTGCCGATGGCCTTCGTCAGGACCAGGACGTCGCCCGGTCGGGCGCCTCCCTTCCTGAGGATCCTGTCGGGATGGACGGTCCCCACGACCGCCAGGCCGTACTTGGGCTCGGCGTCGTCGATGCTGTGACCGCCGACGATGGACACGCCGGCCTCCCTGGCCTTGTCGCCACCGCCCCGCAGGATCTCGGAGAGGATCGAGAGGGGCAGCGTCTTCGTCGGGAAGCAGACCAGGTTCAGCGCGTACCGGGGCGTGCCGCCCATCGCGTAGACGTCGGACAGCGCGTTGACCACGGCGATCTGTCCGAACGTGTAGGGATCGTCCACCACCGGCGTGAAGAAGTCCGTCGTCAGGACGAGCGCCGTGTCGTCCGTGAGGCGCACCACCGCCGCGTCGTCGGCGATTCCGAGGCCGACGAGAACGCTGGGATCAGCGGGGCCGAGCGGTAGGGCGCGCAAGACCTGCGCGAGGTCCGCGGGGCGGACCTTGCAGGCTCAACCAGCCCCGTGGCTCAGCGCAGTGAGCTTGACGATCTCTTCGTTGGACATCGGGCCAAGGCTGGCAGAGGGATCCATCCTTGACAAGCGCCTGCCCGCCGATCAACATCCAGAACCTCGCCGCATCGGTGTTTGCGAGGATGGCGGAATTGGCAGACGCGCCAGGTTGAGGGCCTGGTGAGAGCAATCTCATGGGGGTTCAAGTCCCCCTCCTCGCACAACCCCTCGCGCTCGGGGACAGGAGGTTCGAGGTGCCGCTCTCGACGAAGTGGATCATCGCGCTGGCGACCGTGGCCCTGTCGGCCTGTGGCGGAGGCTCCGCGAACGGAAGCTTCACGCCAGGACCGTTGCCCCGAGGGGGGGACTGGACCGGAGTGTACTTCTCCGACTGGGGCCGGATGGAGCTGACGCGCACCGGCGACAGCGTCGTCGGCTCCTTCAGGGGTGATGCCAAGAGCGGGCACCTGTCGGGCACGGTCAACGGCAACATCCTCCGCTTCACCTGGCAGCAGGACGACAACACGATCGGGGGCCGGCCGCGCACGGTCACCGGCGGCGGCGTGTTCCAGTACGTGCTCGACGCGAACGGAGAGGCCCACCTCAACGGGACCTGGGGCTACGAGGCCGCGGTCGAGGGCGGCGGCGTGTGGAACGCGACTCGTGGGCGGGGCCGGCCGGGAATGCGGCGCGACCCCGAGGACGAGAACGTGGTCGACGACGGCTCGGATCAGTCCGGCGGCGAGGAGCAGGTGGGCCAGGGAAGCGTCGAGCCCGCCGCCAACCCGGACGCGCTGGACGATCTCTAGGACGCGACCCACGCCAGAGCGGTCGCGGTCATGACCGTGCAGACCCCGATCCCGAGGCAGACGGCCAGCCCGTACAGGATGCCGATCGCGCCGTGCGTCTTGTAGAAGGTGTAGGGGATCGCGACGATCCCGAGGATGACCGTGCCGATGGCGACCATGGTCGGGTCGATGCTCCGGACCAGGGCGACCTCCTCGCCCTCCTCGCGCAGCACCTTCTCGTTGAAGCGCTTGGCGTAGCCGTACATCCCGAACGCGGCTCCCGCCGACACCAGCAAGTTGATGATCAGCATTCCCGGGGGCTCCTTTCGACGGGCCAATTGTCGGCAGTCGGGCCTCGAAGTTGCGTCCCGCGGCACGGAAACTGGTCGGGCCGTGTTACCCTGCGGGCCGCTTGGTTCCCGAAAGGGGGTTTCGCCCGATGACGCTGCGCTCTCCGATCAAGGTAGCCCTCGCCGTCCTGCTAGCCGTTTCGGCCCTCTGCGCGTCCGCCGTCGCGCAGGAGATCGAGCGCCCGCGGCGGAGGGCCGGCTTCATGATGTCCGCCCGCCTGGTCGTGCCATGGGCGCCCTGGGCGCTGGACGACAGAGCGATGATCCTGGGGCTCGAGCCGGTCTCGATTCCGAGGTTCGTGATCGGCGCTCAGATCGGCGATCTCGGGGTCGGCGCCGGGTTCAACTTCTTCTCGCGCGAGGACGTCACGTTCGTCCTGTTCGGGCCCACCGTCACCTACGCGATCGCCAAGTCCGCCGGCGGGCGGGTCCAGCTCCACGTCCTGGGATCGTTCACGTTCGCCTCCGGCTCGCAGGACTCCGACCCGGACATCGACTACACCGTCATCGGTTTCAACGGCGGCGTGATGGGGCGGGGGATGATCGTGGAAGGCTTCGGCCTCGACGTGGGCATGACCTTCGACTTCCTCTCGGTGTCGTGGGAGAGGGGCGACGACGACGAGACGGACAAGGGAGTCCAGATCGTCGCATTCCTGGGGGGAACGTTCGTTCTCTGAACGCCGTGTCGTGAGTCCTTGACGCGGCGGGCGCGGGCCGCGAAGATGTGCCTCGTGTTTCGCGAAGCGCTCAAGACGATGGTCGATGGCACCGAGGGCGGAGTCGCCGGGCTCCTCATGGGCTTCGACGGGATCGCGGTCGACAGCTACACGGCGGAAGAGGGAAGCGAGTTCGACATCGCCACGGTCGGGATGGAGTTCTCGGTCATCCTCACGCAGATCCGCAAGGCGGTGGAGATCCTCGGCGCCGGGACGACGCAGGAGATCGCCATCAAGTCGGAGAAGCTGACGACGATCATCTACTCGATCAACAACGAGTACTTCTTGGCCCTGGCGCTCCGTCCGGACGGCAACTACGGCAAGGGCCGCTACCTGCTCCGGACCACCGCGCCGGGCCTGCGACGTGACCTCGAGTAAGAGCCGGTCCCGATACCCCGGACCGAGCCAGGCGGTCGAGGCGGCCCCGCATGCTAGGCGCGGCGACGACGAATACTCCGCGGTATTCGGAGGAGTCGCAACGACGCAGACGGGGTCGGATCGGCCGTCTGGCGACGGGAGGGGGATTGGGACCGGCTCTAGACCCGGGCCTGCCGCGCCTGCCAGGGCCGCTGGCGTCCTCGTCCTGCACGGACCCAACCTGAACCTCCTCGGAGCGCGGGAGCCGGAGGTCTACGGCACCCGCACGCTGCGGCAGATCGACCGCGAGCTCCGCGCGCTCGGCAAGGAGCTCGGCCTGAAGGTCACCACGCGCCAGTCGAACCACGAGGGCGAGCTCGTGACGTGGGTACAGGAGGCGCGCGGCCGCATGGCCGGGATCCTCCTCAACCCCGCCGCCCTGACGCACACGAGCTACTCGCTGCGCGACGCCATCGCCGCGGTCGCCATTCCCACGATCGAGGTCCACCTCTCGAACGTGGCCGCTCGAGAGGAGTTCAGGCGTCATTCGGTGATCGCGCCGGTGTGCCTCGGGACGGTGAGCGGCTTCGGGCCCGCGAGCTACGACGCGGCCCTGCGCCTCCTGGCCGAGCACCTCGCGAGGGGGGTGGATTCAGCCCCGGGGCCGCGGTAATCTCCGCGGCCACCATGGAAATCGACATGAAGCAGCTCCGCGAGCTCGCACGCGCGCTGCGACAGTTCGACCTGTCGGAGATCGAGGTCCGGCACGGGGAGGATCGGATCGCCGTGCGCCGGGCCACGATCAAGGCCGCGCCGGTAGCCGAGGCGCCCGCGCCCGCGCGGCACGCGCCCGCCCCCGAGGCGGCTCCCGCACCGGCCGACGAGATCGGGGTCACGTACATCACCTCTCCGTTCGTCGGGACGTTCTACCGCGCGCCCGCGCCCGAGGCGCCGCCGTTCGTCGAGGTCGGGGGCTTCGTCTCGGCCGGCCAGGTGGTCTGCATCGTCGAGGCCATGAAGCTGATGAACGAGATCGAGGCCGAGGTCTCGGGCCGGATCCTCGAGATCCTGGCCGAGAACGGCAAGCCCGTGGAGTACGGGCAGCGGCTGTTCAAGATCCAGAAGGCAGGTTGACGTTGTTCCGGCGCGTGCTGGTGGCCAACCGCGGCGAGATCGCGCTCCGCGTGATCCGCGCCTGCCGGGAGCTCGGGATCGAGACGGTCTCGGTGCACTCCACCGCGGACGCCGAAGCCCTGCACGTCCGGTTCGCGGACCGCGCCATCTGCATCGGTCCTGGCCCCTCCGGCCAGAGCTACCTGAACGTCCCCGCGATCATCGCCGCCGCCGAGGTCGCGGGCGTCGACGCGATCCACCCCGGCTACGGCTTCCTCTCCGAGAACGCCCACTTCGCCGAGGTCGCCCGCAAGAGCGGCTTCACCTTCATCGGACCGACGCCGGAGGCGATGCGGCTCTTGGGCGACAAGGTCACGGCCCGCGCCCTGATGAAGAAGGCAGGCGTACCGCTCCTTCCCGGAACGGAGGCCCTGGCAGACAGCGACGAGGCGCGGGCCGCCGCGCGCGGCATCGGGTATCCCGTGATCATCAAGGCGTCGGGCGGCGGCGGCGGCCGCGGGATGCGCATCGTCCGCTCCGAGGAGGAAATGGAGCAGGCGTTCGCCGCAGCTCGCGCGGAGGCCGAGGCGGGCTTCAAGAACCCCTCGGTCTACCTCGAGCGGTACCTCGAGCGACCGCGCCACCTCGAGTTCCAGGTGCTCGCCGACCACCACGGCACGGTCGCCTTCCTGGGCGAGCGGGAGTGCTCGATCCAGAGGCGCCACCAGAAGCTCGTCGAGGAATCGCCCAGCGTCGTGATCTCGGCCGAGGTGCGCCACCAGATGGGCGAGCTCGTACGGCGCGCGGTCTCGGACGCGGGCTACACCAACGCGGGCACGCTCGAGTTCCTCCGCGACGAAGACGGTTCGCTCTACTTCATGGAGGTCAACACGAGGCTCCAGGTCGAGCATCCCGTCACGGAGATGGTGATGGGCGTCGACATCGTGACCGAGCAGATCCGGATCGCGGCGGGCGAGAAGCTGGAGCTCCCCGCGAACGACATGCAGCCGCGAGGGTGGGCAATCGAGTGCCGTATCAACGCCGAGGACCCCGAGTCCTTCGCGCCGTCGCCGGGGCTCATCACGGAGTACCACCCGCCCGGAGGCTCGGGAATCCGCGTCGACTCGGGGATCTATGGCGGCTTCCGCGTGCCGCAGTACTACGATTCGCTCCTGGCCAAGGTGATCGCGCATGGTCCGGACCGAAAGACCGCCATCGCCCGGATGCAACGGGCGCTCGGGGAGCTGATCGTCGGAGGAATCAAGGTGAACGTGGCGTTTCATCAGCGCTTGCTGGCAACGGAAGAGTTTCAATCGGGGCGCATCGACACCGGGTTTCTGGGTAGAATCGCCCAATCCTCGGGAAGCCAGGGGGAGTAGGTTGGAATCGACCAAGAAGACGATCCGAGTCGTGGCGGCCTTGATCGAGGCGGGGGGCAAGTACCTCATCACCCAGCGCCGCCCGACGGCCGTGCTCCCGCTCCTCTGGGAGTTCCCGGGCGGTCGGGTCGAGGACGGAGAGGACGACGCCACGGCGCTGAAGCGGGAGATGTCGATCCGACTGGGGGCCGACGTGGAGGTGGGCCAGCTCATCTCCTTCGTGAGCCACCCATACGAGCACTACACCGTCGACCTGTACCTGTACGAGTGCCAGCTCATGAAGGAGAGGCTGGAGCTTCGCGCCGTCAACTCCTTCCGGTGGGTCACCTCGCTGGAGTTCGACCAGTACTCGTTCACGCCCGCGGACGAGTCGTCGATGAACAAGCTCCTCGGCGAGGAGTGAGCGGACTGTGCCCGAGATCTGCCCGCACTGCCGCTCGTCGGCGCTTGCGGTTCCCTACTACTCGCGCGCCGGAAACCAGGTCAAGCGCGTCCTCGACGGCGGCGCTCACGAGGGCGAGCTCGTCTGCGACGCCTGCGGCGGACCCCGCGGGCGCGAGTCGCGAACCGGGCTCGAGCCCTCGCGGGATCTGGACGCAGCGATGCGCGGCTTCGCGATGGCGAGGTCGCGCGCCGGCGCGCTCAGGGCGTTCGGGATCGCGTCGATCGGGCTGGGCGCCCTCTTCGCGGCGGCGTCGCTCGCGACGGGCCTGGGCGCCATCGCGATCGTCGGCGCGGTCGTGGCGGCGGCCATGGGAGGAGGTATCGGCGTCCTCTCGTTCCGCTCGGTCAGCCGTGGGCTCCAGACGGCCGACGCGCGCCTGCAGTCGGCGCTCGAGTCGGCGCTCATGGACGCCGCCTCGAAGAGCGGCTTCGAGCTGACGGCCACCGAGGCGTCGCGCGTGCTCGGCGTGGGCCTGAAGGAGGCCGACCAGGCGCTGACGGCCATGGCCGACGGGTCGCGGGTGGCCGTCGAGGTCGACGACGACGGCATCGTCCACTACGAGTTCCGCGAGCTGCGACTCGCCATGGGAGAGGCCGCGGCCCCTCGCGCCCCTGCGATCGAGCCCGTTCGGGTCGAGGTCGCCGAGGAGGAGGTGGTCACGGCCGGGGGCACGGGCGCGGCGAAGGAGCGTTCCTAGCCGCGCGATTTCGTGATACGAGGGGCGACCATGGAACGGCGAGTCTGCGTGAAGTGCGACGGCATCCTCGATCGCGGCACGTTCGGCGGAGTGGAGGTCGACCTCTGCACGAGCTGCGGCGGGCTGTGGCTGGACAAGGGGGAGATCGAGCGGCTGGGAACGCTGTCGGCGAGCGAGCTCGAGGCGCTCCGCCGGATGCTCATCCCGGTCCCGGGCCAGCGGCCCGTCGCCTCGGACCTGCCGACGGCTTGCGTCGCCTGCACAGGCAAGCTCAAGGAGGTCGTCCTCGGGCCGATTCACGTGGACTTCTGCATGCAGTGCCAGGGCCTCTGGCTCGACCGCGGCGAGCTCGATGCGGGGCTCGAGGCCGCCGAGGGCAAGACGGACGTGTCGTCGCTCCTGAAGCTGGCGGCGGCGACGGCCGCGGCGGGCTGAGTATTACTCCGTCGTTCCGTCGATGCAGAGGTAGCGGTTGAACCACACGTCCGTGTCGTTCGTCAGGCGCTGGTCCTGCCAGACAACGCCGTACTCGAAGTAGTCCTCGTTCCACGAGAGCGCGGGCCTCGAGCCCCGCGCCGTGTCGTTGCCGATCATTCGCGCCGGCCCGCCGATCGGGTCGCCGTCGACGGTCAGTCGCTGAAGGAGGATCTGCGCGTCCCCTTCGTTGCCGTCGGCCCAGACGACCGCCAGCTCGCGACCGGTGTAGACGAGGTCGGGCGTCACCGACCGGTGTCCGGTGTAGGCGATCTGGCGAGTCTCGACGTCGAGCGCCCCGTCGGACGAGACCTTCGCGAAGAAGAGCTGTGCGACGCCGCCCTCCACCTGGTCCCAGACCAGCGCGAACCCGTCGCCCGCCCATGCGACGTCCACCGTCCAGCCGACCGGGCTCTGGCCGTCCGAGGCCAGGACGGGCTCCATCTGGGGCACGCCATCCTCGGAGACTGCCTGGAACCACGCCGAGCTCGCCTCGATCCACGCGACGCCGAACAGACCGTCGCCCCAGTCGAGAGCGGCGGAGTAGGCGTCCTCCTCGGCCTGCGTCAGGCTCCCCCCTCCCCGGACGAAACCGTCGAAGTCCATGCGAGCGAACTGGATGGCGGTGGAGCCGCCCTCGAGCTCCGACCAGACCGCACCCCAGCTCGATCCGGTCCACGCGATGGCGGGAGCGTAGCTCCCCTCGTCACCGACCGAGATGAGGACCGGGAAATCGAGGCCGAGCCCGTCCGAGTCGATTTGCCTGAAGAAGATCCCGAGGGCGCCGTCGGCCACGTCCTCGTACACGACGCCCCACTCGGTTCCCGTCCAGGCCAGCATCGGCTCGCCCACGAAGGGAAGCGCTCCGGACAGCACGGTCTGGTCCGCAGTGGCGGGCGTCGAGCCCTGCGGCTCCTGGCGGACGAACCTCAGCTCGTTGACGCCGCAGTCGTTGTCGAAGCAGGTCTCGCCGGCGCCGCAGTCCTCGCTGGTCGTGCAGTTCTTGGTAGCGCGCCATGCCGAGCCGTAGAAGTTGGCGCCCCAGGCGAGCGACGGCGCCTGCTCGTCGGTCGTGGCGTAGGAGGCATACCGCTCGCTCGAGACGACCCACAGGCCGTCGTCGGCCTCGCCGCTGCAGTCATTGTCGATCTGGTCGCACACCTCGGCCGCGTCGGGGTGCATGGCCCACTCGCGATCGTTGCAGTCGTCGCCACCGCAGCTCGTCGCCTCGTACTGATCGCCGTCGGCGTCGCAGACCTCCGCGGCATCTGCGCCGGCGTCGCGGCCGCCGCTTCCCTCCCGGCAGGTGTCGTTGCCCGGCCCCAGGGGCGCGCAGCTCCCCTTGTCGCAGGTCAGCTCTCCGCTGCACGGAACGTCCACGCAGGACCCATCGAGCAGGATCCGCACGTCCCTGTCCTCCCCTTCACGGAAGGCCGTCAAGATGCGCCGGGTCACGATCGCGTTCGGTCCTCGGAGGAGCGACGCGCGGATCTCGATCGCGCCGTTGATGGACGTTCCGGGCCTCAATGACAGCTCGAGCGGGCCGGACTGCAGATCGACCTGGCCGGGGAGGTCGTAGTTCCTCAGAGGCTCTTCGCTGCTATCTCCGGCCACCACCCGGAGCTGGAGCCTGTCCACCTCGGGCGGCAGGACGTTGCTGCACACCGTCAGGAGGATCGCCGTCTCGTCCTTGGCGCACCCCGCGATGATCGCGAGTGCCGCGATCGACGCTCGACGCATCATGGCAGCGGCCAGTCGCCGTTCCCCCCATGGCGGGCCTCCTGGCCCTCGTCGGTCGCGATCGCCACTCCCGCGATCGTGCCGCCGGCGACCACGAGGACGATCCCGGTCCAGAACCACCACTTGCCCGTGATGGACTGGCGCTGGCGGAAGTACTCCTCGTTGCGATCGAGCGTCTCGTTGTGGGTGTCGGCGTGCCGTCTGATCCGTCGGGGCCGCGGGACTCGTTCGACAGGGTCGCGCCGGTAGTCCCGGCTCCCGGTCGGTCCCACGACGACGGGCTCGTCGGGCGTTCCGACGCCGCCGAGCGCGGCGCCGGACACGGACCGGGCTTCCACCCAGTATCGCCAGGAGTCGGCCCTTGGGCGGAACCTCGCGGGGACCTCCAGAGCTCCGGTCCAGGTCCGCTCGCCGCGCCGGAGCTCGACCGCCACTGGCGCCTCGGCGGCGCCGAAGCGGGCGAACATCCTGAGCGAGTGCACGGCCCGCTGGCCGCGCCCGACCCGCGCCACGAGCTCGAGCGTCTCTCCCGGCACGGTCCGATCGGGGAGGTAGAGCGACACGGAGACCTCCGCCGATCCCCGGTACCCGCGCTTGAACTCGTCGAAGAACCTGGACACGCGGGGGGGGACGTTCGAGCCCGAGATCTCGGCGCCGGGATCGACGTCGAGGAGCTGAGCCGCGGCCAGGCGAGCCGAGGCCTCGTTGCCCAGGACGACGTGGCAGCGGACCAGCGCCGAGTAGGCGGCGACCAGGTCGGCGGCGCTCGCCTGGTGGTCGGCCGCGGCGCGCTCGAAGGCGACGATCGCGCGGTTGTACTCGAGAGACTCCATCGCCCGCTCGCCGTCGCGCAGAGCGGACGAAGGGTCGGCCAGGACGCTCGAGGGCAGCCCCAAGACGACCAACGACGCCCATACCCGCATCGACGGCAGGATACACCATTCGCGACTCGGGCTTCGCTCCGCGAATTGCGCCGGATGGCGGGGGTCAGTAGAATTCGAAGGAGCTTGCAGCCAATCCGGCAGAGCCCTGCCGACGTCCCCGAGCCGTTCGGCAAGTACCTGCTCCTGCGCCTACTGGCGCGGGGGGGTATGGCGGAGATCTACCTGGCGCGCCAGCCCGGGCCCGAGGGATTCGACCGCAAGGTCGTCATCAAGCGGATCCTCCCGAGCCTCTCCGAGGACGCCAGCTTCGTCGCGATGTTCCTCGACGAGGCCCGCCTGGCCTCCCGCCTCGCGCACCCGAGCATCGCCCACATCTACGACTTCGGCGAGGTCGAGGGCTCCTACTACCTGGCGATGGAGTACATCCCCGGCGTGACGCTCTCGCAGCTCGTGCGGGCGTCGAAGACCGGGCTGCCGGTCGAGCACTCGATCAAGATCGCCTCGTTCGTGTGCGACGGCCTGCACTATGCCCACACGCTCAAGGATGACGACGGCCGCTCTCTCGGGATCGTGCACCGCGACGTGTCGCCGCAGAACGTGATCATCTCGGAGGCGGGCGGCGTCAAGCTCCTCGACTTCGGGATCGCTCACGCCGTCGACCAGGTGCACACGACGCAGCAGGGCGTGGTCAAGGGCAAGGTCTCGTACATGTCGCCCGAGCAGTGCCGCGGCCGCCCTCTCGACGGCCGGAGCGACATCTTCTCGGTCGCGACGCTCATCTGGGAGTCGCTCACGGCGGAGCGACTGTTCACGAGGGGGACCTCGTTCGAGACGATGGAAGCCATCACCCGCATCGAGGTGCCGCCCCTCGCCACGTACAGGGGCGACATCCCCGCGGGGCTCGACGACGTGATCGGGATCGCCTTCGCGAAGAAGGCGGAGGACCGCTATCCCAACGCCGCGGAGATGCAGATCAACCTGGAGCGGTACCTGAGCCGCCACCAGCTCCTGAGCGGCCCTCCGTTGATCGCGAAGTACCTCCGGGAGACGATGGGCGCCTCGCCGCCGGCCCCGGCAATCGGCGAGGAGGAGCCGAATCCCGCCGAGACGACACCGGCCAAGCGCATTCCGCGTCTGAGGCCCTCGAAGCCGGAGAGGTCCGGGCTGGTCGAGAAGGCGCCGCCCGAACCGGCCCCGCCTCCGCCTTCGCCAGAACCGCCGCCGCTCGACGCGCTGGAGACGGTGATCGCGGCGCCGCGCGAGAGGGCACGTGGCCGAGACACCGGCTCCGGCAGGCCATACGACGTGCACGACACGGATCCGGAGCCCCGCTCCGGCAAGTCCGGGCAGGTCGTGGTCTCCGGGGATCCCCTGGCGCGAGGCGACGGGCCGACGATGCACTCCTTCTCGGCCCCTGCGGTGCCCCTCTACACGTTCTCGGCCCTGCCGACTCCCGCGCCCACGGACTCGGGAGATCGCTTCGGCGAGACCGTCCGCCGGCCGCCGCGCCCGGAGCCGGGGACACGGGGCAGGACGCACTGGCTCGCGCTCGTCGGCTTCGTCCTCGTCGGATCCATCGCGACGCTCGGCGCTCTGCTCTGGAGGGGCCATCTGTTCGAGGCCGGTACGCCGCCCTTGGCCCGGCCCGCTCTGTCCGATCCCGTGCTTCCGCCGCCCGTGGCGACACCCAGGCTCGACCTGCAGTCGAACCCCGCGGGGGCCACCGTGCGGATCGACGGCATCACGACGACGACGACCCCGGCGACCCTGCCGATCAGCGTCGGGCCGCACCGCCTCACGTTCGAGAAGGTCGGTTACACGCCCGTCGATCGCGACATCGACGTGCAGCCTGGACAGCCCCCGCTCGCGATCTCGGTCCGCCTCGACCCGCTCGACGAGGGTCAGGTCGAGCCGGACACGCCGCCCGTCGAGCCGCAGGTGCAGCCGCCGGTGCGTCCGGCGGGCGGCCCCGGTCCGACGGCGCCGCGCGAGCGAGGCAGCGGCCTGCTCTCGGTCGACACGAGCCCCTGGTCGAAGGTCTACATCGGAAGCCGGTACCTGGGCGAGACGCCGATCCTCTCGACGCACCTTCCCGCTGGCTCCCATGTCCTGACCTTCCGGGTCGAGAACAGGAGGAGGGTCACGCGCCGCGTGACCATCCGCGACGGCCAGCACACGAAGGTCACCTTCCGGCTGGAGTCGGCAGAGCCCTGATCACGGCAAGAGCACGGCCTTGCCGAACTGCTCGCGGCTCTCGAGGCGCAGGTGCGCGATCAGCCGGTCAGCGGATTGACGATGCGGAGCCCGCCGAACCGCGAGAAGTCCCGGTCGACGGTCCACAGCTCCGCTGCTCCGTGCTCGATGGCGAGCGCGGCAATGTGGGCGTCGTGGACCAGGTTCCCCGTGACCGCGCCGCTCTCTATGACGCCTCGCAGATGGGCTCGGTGCGCCGGGCCTTCGCCGATCGTGAGCAGGGAGGGCGAATCGAGGAGCGACTCGAGATCCTCCAGTGCGACCGACATCTCCGTCGGTGGGTCGAAGATTCGGGGGTGGGTGACCACGCGCAGGAACTCGTAGACGCACGGCCACGGAAGCGCCCACGGCCGGTCTCCGGTGGCCAGCTCGACGAGGATCTCGCGTGCGCGAGCGTGCTGGGGCAACTCGGCGCGGCGCGCGTACACGAGGATGTTCGTGTCGAGCACGATCAACGGCGGCCGTCCATCAGATCGAAGAGCGCATCCCGATCGTCGAGCCGCACGCCGGGCTGCAAGCGTCCCTTCTCGGTGCGCCAGCGCAGCACGTAGCCGGCCCTGCGGCGACGGCGAGTCAGGTGATCCCGCAGGGCCGTCTCGACGACCTCTCGCAGGGGGACGCCTTGATCTGCAGCCCGTTTCTTCGCTTCCCGCAGCAGCCGGTCGTTGATGTCCAGCGTCGTCCTCACGCACAGAAGCATATGGGGCGACGCACATTCATGCAAGGGCGCGAACAGTCGGAGCTACCCCAGCCCTGATCAAGGCAAGAGCACGACCTTGCCGAACTGCTCGCGGCTCTCGAGGCGCAGGTGCGCCTGGCGCGCCTCCGACAGCGGGTAGGTCCTGTCCACCACGGGCCGCAGACGACCGCTCGCGACGTGGGGCAAGAGGTCGTGGAGGTCGGCCTTGGAGCCCATCGTCGATCCGAGGATCGAGAGCTGCCGGTAGAAGACGTGGCGCAGATCGGTCTGGGCCTCGTGGCCGCTCGTCGCGCCGCAGGTGACGAGCGTGCCGCCCCAGCGCAAGACTCGCAGGCTCGATTCCCACGTGGCCTTGCCGGTGTGCTCGACGACCACGTCGACCCCGCGCTTGCCGGTCAGGCGGCGCACGACGTCGACGAGCTGGTCGTAGCTCGAGACGTGATCGGCGCCGAGCGCGCGCGCCTGCTCGAGCTTCGCCGGGCTCGACGCGGTGGCGACGACGGTCGCGCCGAAGAGCTTCGCGATCTGGATCGCGGCGCTGCCGACGCCGCTGCCAGCGGCGTGCACCACGACCCAGTCGCCCGGCCTGACGCGCGCGCGGCGGACGAGCATCTGCCAGGCCGTCAGGAAGACGAGCGGAACGGCGGCCGCCTGCTCCCATCCCAGGCCCTCGGGGTAGGGGAGGACGTTCTGGACGGGGATCGTGACCCACTCGGCGTATCCGCCGCTCACGTGCTCGCCGAGGATCCGGTAGCTCGCGCAGAGGTTGTCGTCGCCCCGCAGGCACTCGCGGCAGCGACCGCAGGAGAGCCCCGGGTTGACGAGCACGCGCGATCCCGCGAGCGAATCGGGAGCGCCCGGGCCGACCTCGTCGACCACGCCGGCCACGTCCGAGCCGAGGCGGTGCGGGTAGGCGAGCCTCAGACCCGGGAGCCCCGCGCGGACCCAGAGGTCGAGGCGGTTCAGGGCGCACGCGTGGACTCGAACGCGAACCTCGCCGGGGCCGGCGTGGGGCGTCTCGATCTCCTCTTCCTGCAGGACGTCGACGCCGCCGTGCTCGCGCAGCACGACCGCTCTCATGCCTGGGGCTCCTGCGTGCCGTCCTCGTGCTCCCGGCCGAACGTAGGTGGCTCGATCCCGTGCGAGAGAGCCACGACCTCGACGAGGATCGCGTCGTAGACCGCGCCCAGCTCCTCGCGGTTGACGGCAGGGTCGTTCTCCTCTTGCTCGGGCTGGTCCTGGTCGGAGATGAGCTCCGGGCCCGCGATGACGCCGATTGGCTCGCCCATCGTGTCGTCGTACGTCTCCCCGCCCTCCTCCTCCGAGACCTCCTCCTCGTCCGGCTGCTCTTCACCGTCGGCCGGCTCGAGCGCCGCGTCGAGGTGGCGTCGCACGAAGGCGAGCACGTGGGGCTGCTGGCTCGCCACGACGTCCTCGCTGTCCATCGCGGCCGAAGGGTCTTGCTGGCGCAGCTCGTCCTCGCTGTCCAGGGCCTCGCGCGCCGCGGCGACGTCCTCTTCGGAGAGCTCGCGCATGCGGCCCCCGAAGGCCCGGTCGAACATCATGAAGACGGAGATGGACAGGAAGTAGCCGAGAGCGACCGCCGTAGGGTCCTCGAGGGGGTTGATCCGCTCGGCCGCGAAGGCGGCGACGATCGGCTGGCGCGCGTCGAACTCACGATACGCCTGGTCGACGATCTGCCGCACGCCCTCGCCCGCCGTGGTCAGCTCGTCGGAGAGCCCCTGAACGATCTCCGGCGGCACCACGGCCCAATCGTCGACGGGTCGAAGCGCTGCGCCGCGGATCCAGTTCATTCCGGGGCGTCTAGTCCGCGTAGAACATGGGCGCCCGCTTGCGCAGGAAGCTCCGGACCGACTTCATGTCCGCGTCGGACAGGTTCTCGAACTGCACGCCCATCCCGGGCGAGATGTCGGGCGTGGTCTCGTTGTACTCGCGCACCCAGGTGACGCGCCCTTGCGCGACGACGAGGTGCCCGTCGGGCAGCGTGAACGTGATGGTCACTGGCGAGTTGAGCTTGAGGAGGTTGAAGGTGGCGAGGAAGAGGCCACCGTCCGAGAGGTCCTCGGAGAAGCCCGTGAAGAAGTTGGACTCGCTCTGGAAGCCCACGTCCGCCTCGAGGGCGACCCGGGGGCTCCTTCGGGCCGGGTGTGCGTCGGGCTCGGCGTGGCTGACGCGAGGAGGCGCAGGCGTGCCCGACTGCCTCTCCTGTGCCTTGGCGACCGGATAGAGGACCGCGAGAGTCTTCGCGATCGTCTCGGTCGCGATGGCGATGCCGGGATGGACCGAGGTCACGTCCTGCAGCATGGCCAGCGTCTTTCCGAGGTAATCCATGCCCTGCTTGACGCCCGCGATCGCGGAGGGCTCGTCGGACGCCGATCGCTCGACGGCGTAGAGCGCGCCGACCGCGCGCGCGATCATCTCGGTGACGCCCTGGACGTCGAGCGGGGCGTTCGAGTCCCGCTGCAACGCCTCGAGAGCATGCGCCAACATCTCGCGCGCCGTCCTGGCCGGACCGGCAGCGGGGAACGCGGAAGCCGGACTCATCGTGACCCTCTCCTTACCTGGCTTGCGGGCCCCAGGGAGCATCGGCTCGCTGGGGTGCAGCCCATCCTAGCGTTCCGGCTCGGGCTTGCAAAGCATTAGAGAAAGCCGGTCAGAACTCCCTGCAGCAGGCGGCGCAGGTCCCGCAGTCGCTGACCCAGACGCAGCTCGACGTGCACTCCCAGTACTGGAAGACGCCGCAACCACAGTCCGTCTCCTGCCAGTCGCCGACGCAGCCCGTCGGATCGGGGAGACTGGCGCGATAGCAGGAGCAGTCCGCGCTGCAGGCCCCCCACTGGCAGGAGGCCGAGCACGTCTGGCTGCCGCAACCGTTCTCGCAGGGCTGCGTGGCGTTGGCCGAGCATTCGCCCTGGCCGTCGCAGGAGCCGTAGTTGCCCCAGGTGCAGTTGGCGTTGCAGGTTCGCCACTTCGTCCCGCAGTTGCCGCAAGGCGCGTCGTCGTCGGCGCCCGGAGCACAGACGCCCTGGCCTCCGCAGGAGCCGTAGTTGCCCCAGGCGCAGCTCGCGTTGCAGGTTCGCCACTTCGTCCCGCAGTTGCCGCAAGGCGCGTCGTCGTCGGCGCCCGGAGTACAGACGCCCTCGTCCTCGCAAGCGCCGAAGCTCCCCCACGCGCAGCTCGCGTTGCAGGTGCGGGTCTTCGTCCCGCAGTCGCCGCACGAGTCCTCGTCGATCGCATTGGGCGTGCAGACGCCCTCGCCCGTGCAAGAGCCGAAGCTCCCCCACGCGCAGCTCGCGCCGCACGTCCGGGTCTTGGTTCCGCAGTTGCCGCACCCGTCGTCGTCGGTGGCGCCGGGCGCGCACGCGCCCTCACCGGTGCAGGCGCCGAACGCGCCCCACGCGCAGCTCGCGCCGCAGGTGCGAGTCTTGGTCCCGCAATTGCCGCAAGGATCGTCGTCGGTCGCTCCCGGCGTGCACAGCCCCTCGCCGGTGCAGCCACCCCACGCGCCCCAGTTGCAGTCGCCCCCGCAGGTACGCGATCGCGTCCCGCAGTTCCCGCAGGGCTCGGTGCCGATCTCGCCCGGCGAGCAGGCGCCTGCCGCGCACAGTCCCCAGGACCCCCATTCACAGTCGGTCCCGCAGGTCCGGCTCTCCGTCCCGCAGTTCCCGCAGGCTCGACCCTCGATGGTCGCGGCCACGCAGCTTCCCTCGCCCGTGCAGTCCCCGAAGGCGCTCCACAGGCACTGATCGGTGCAGGTGCGGGTCTGGTCGCCGCAGTTGCCGCAGACCTGGGTGTCGGTGGCGGCGGGCTCGCACTCGGACTGCCCTTCGCAGGGTCCGTACTCGCCCCAGGTGCAGTCCTCGGCGCAGGTCCTGGCTTGCCTGGCGCAGGCACCCCCGCACTCCGTGAGCTCCGACGCACCCGGGCTGCACTCGCCTTCCCCCTCGCAAGCCCCGACCGTGCTCTCCCACTTGCCGTCGCTGCCGCATGCCCGGACGGCCGTCCCACAATTGCCGCAGGCCTCCGGCCGCTCCTGTCCGGCCTCGCAGCTACAGTCCGATGGGGCCGTGCAGGCGGTCCAGGCGCCCTCGACGCAGGTCACCGTGCCCGTCCCGCAGTCGCTCGAGCACTCGGCCGTCGAGCCAGGCTTGATCTCGTCATCGGTGTCGTCGCAATCGGACAGCGCGGGGTAGCCGTCGTGGTCCTCGTCCACGAGCGGGTTCACGCAGCTCCCCGCCGAGCAGATCAGGGGATCCTCGCACTGGATCCCGGCGCAGGGGTCGGCCGACACGCACACGCCGTTCTCGCACGTGGTGAGCGGCGGGCACCTGAAGGTCCCGCAGCCATCCCCCTCGCCCTCGCCTTCGCCGCCGCCGCCGCCGTCGAGCAGGCCCGGATCGAATGGCGCCAGCGCCGTGCAGGCGATCCCGCACGAGCAGGCCAGCGAAAGCCAGAGGACGTACTTCAAGCCTTACGAGTATCGCGCGAGCAGGGGCCGGCGCTCAAGGATCAGCAGGGGCCGCTCGAGACGCAGCCGCCCCAGCTACAGTCGTCGCGGCACACCCTGTGCCCGCACTCGCCGTCCCAGCAGCCCCAGTCGCCCCAGTCTCCCGGGTCGCAGACGCCGGCGCCGCTGCAGCTTCCCCAGGCGCCCCACGAGCAGTCGTTCGCGCAGGTCCGGGACTGAGAGCCCGCCTCGCAGTTGCCGCAAGCCTGGGTCTGGACCGTGCCGGCCGCGCACACGCCCTCGCCGCCGCAGGCGCTCCACGAGGTCCACTCGCAATCGTCGGTGCAGGTGCGCGTCTGCGAGCCGCACAGACCGCAAGGCCTCGACTCGACGCTTCCCGGCTCGCAACCATGCTCGCCCTCGCAGTCTTCCCAGCCGTTCCATCGGCAGTCGTCGCTGCACGAGCGGGAGCGGGTGCCGCAGTTGCCGCACGTCTGCTCGCCGACCGAGCCCGGCGAGCAATCGCCCTGTTCGTCCTCGCAGCCCTCCGGCTCGCTCCACTCGCCCCCGCCATCGCACTGGCGGACCGCGACGCCGCAGCGCCCGCAGAGCTCCTCCCGCTTCTCGCCGGGCGAGCAGGTGCAGTCGCTCGGCGCGTCGCAGTCGGTCCAGGTGCCGTCCCTGCACGTCCGGGATCCGTCTCCGCACGGCGAGGAGCACGGAAACTGGCTGTCCTGCACGACCTCGGGATCCTGGTCGTCGCAGTCCAAGGCGGCGCCGTAGCCATCGCCATCCTCGTCCGCGTCCCGATCGACGCATCGACCGGAGGAGCAGATCTGGGCCTCCTCGCACGCGACGCCCGCGCAGGGGTCGCCCGGAATGCACGCGCCCTGGACGCAGACCTGGCCGGCAGGACAGCGCAGGCCCTCACAGTCCACGCCGGCATCGGAGGTCGGACCCACCGTGGTGAACGACGTGCAGGCCGCGAGGACTGTCACCAGCGAGGAGACAGCCCGGATCCCCCTTTGCACACGACCGTGCGCAGGCTCGCTTCGATCCCGCAGGGTCCTCGCTTCGCCGGTGTCCATTCCCGGCGAGGGCTGCAAGGGACGAGCCTATTTCACCTCCTCGGCTCATGCCCATCCGGTTTCTTGCCAAGCCGGGATCCGGATGGGCAGGGATCGAACAGGCAACAGG
>JACPQR010000144.1 GCA_016190375.1 Deltaproteobacteria bacterium | reverse complement strand
GATGTCAGCCGCCCGTAGCCCTCGCCGTCCATCTTCCTGGGCCGGCTCCGCCTCGAGGAAGTTCATCGGCGGGCTGCCGATGAACTCGGCGACGAAGAGGTTCGCCGGCCGGTCGTAGACCTCCTGCGGCGGGCCGATCTGCTGGAGGCGGCCACCTTCCATGACGGCGACGCGCTCGCCCATGGTCATCGCCTCCACCTGGTCGTGGGTGACGTAGATGAACGTCGCGGCCAGCTCGCGATGGAGCCGGATCAGCTCGGCGCGCATCTGGACGCGCATCTTCGCGTCGAGGTTCGAGAGCGGCTCATCCATCAGGAAGGCCTGCGGCCGGCGGACGATCGCCCGCCCCATCGCCACGCGCTGCCGCTGTCCGCCGGAGAGCTGCCTCGGGTAGCGGTCGAGCAGCCCCTCGAGCCCGAGCATCGCCGCCGCCTCGCCGACGCGCTTGGCGATCTCGGCGCCGGCCACGCGCCGGAGGGTCAGGCCGAACCCCATGTTCTCCCGAACGGTCATGTGCGGGTACAGCGCGTAGCTCTGGAACACCATCGCGATGTCCCGGTCCTTCGGCGCCACGCGGCGAACGTCGCGACCGCCGATGGAGAGCTTGCCGTCCGTCACCTCCTCGAGCCCGGCGACCATGCGCAGCGTCGTGGACTTCCCGCAGCCGGACGGGCCCACGAGGACGGTGAAGGAACGATCGGGCACGTCGATCGACGCGTCGTCGACCACGACGGTCGCGTCGAACCTCTTGGTGACGTGCTCGAGCAGGACCCGCGCCATGTTCGCTCCTATCCCTTGACCCCGCCGGCCGTCAGGCCTCCGACCAGGTGGCGCTGCAGGTAGAAGAACAGCACCATCACGGGCGCCGAGACCACGATCGCGCCCGCCGCGAAGCGGCCCCACTCCACCGAGAACTCGCCGACGTACCGCTGAAGGACTATGGGAAGCGTGAAGGACTTCTCGTCCGACAGGAAGGTCGACGCCAGGATGAACTCGTTCCAGGCCGTCATGAAGGAGAATAGGGCCGTGACAGCGAGCGCCGGTCGCGCGAGCGGAAGGACGATCCTCCGGAAGATCGTGAAGCGGCTCGCGCCGTCGACCGTCGCGGCCTCCTCGAGCTCGCGCGGGATCGTGTCGAAGTAGCCCCTGAGCATGAAGACGCTGAAGGGCACCGAGGTCGTCGCGTACACGAGCGTGAGCCCGGCGAGGCTGCCGACGAGCCCGGTCTCGTCGAGGAGGACGTAGAGCGGGATCGCCATCACGACGCCCGGGAACATCTGCGTGACGAGGAGCGCCCCCATCCCGGTCCGCCTGCCGGGGAACTCGAAGCGGCTGAAGGCGTACGCGGCGCTCGTCGCGAAGGCGAGGCCGATCACGGTCGTGGCGAGCGCGACGAGCACGCTGTTACCGAGCTGGCGCGCGAACAGCCACCCGTCCCCGCCGATGACGTCGGCGAAGTTGGACAGGGAGAGCCGGTCCGGCCAGGGAGCGGGCCCGACCGCGAAGCCCTGCTCTCCCGAGAGCGCCATCTTGAGCACCCAGAGGAGCGGGTACAGCGTGACGGCGACCGCGACGATCAGCGCGAGGTTGGTCGCGAGCGATCGGAGAAACGTCCGCGCGCTCACGGCTCGGCTTCCTTGAGCCGCCTGGTGGCTCGCGAGTACAGGATCAGGACCGCGAAGATCAGGACCGCGTACGCCGCCGCGTAGCCGTACTGCGACTGGCGATCGAACGCCCAGCGGTACGCCTCGCTGATGAGGATCTCGGTCTGCCCGTCCGGCTCGCCTCCCGACACGAGGTAGATGACGTTGAACATGTTGAACGTCCAGACCGAGCCGAGGAGGACCGCGGGGACGAGCGCGGGCTTGACGAGCGGCAGCGTCACGTGCCGGAACCGCTGCCAGGCGCTGGCGCCGTCGACCGCCGCGGCGTCCTCGAGGTCGCGCGGGATGGCCTGCAGGGCCCCGAGCGTCACGACCATCATGAACGGGAAGCCGAGCCAGGTGTTCGTGGTGAGGTTCGCGGCGAACGCGGTCCAGAAGCGCCCGAAGAAGGAGACCGGGCGCGCCCCGACTGCCTCGAGGACGGCGTTGATCGCGCCGAACTGGCGGTGGAACATCCCCTTCCACACGAGCGCGGTGATGTAGCTCGGCACCGCCCACGGCAGGATGAGGAGCGTCCGGTAGACGCCCCGGAGCCTGAGCCACGCGGGCCTGAGCAGGAGCGCGAGGCCTAGCCCGATCGCGACGTGAAGCGCGACGTTCGCCGTCGTCCAGGCCATCGTGACCGCGAGCGTGAAGTAGAAGCTGCCCGGATCGCCGATGCCCTGGTCCTGCGACAGGAGGATCCGGACGAAGTTGTCGAAGCCGACGAACCTGAACTCGCCGCCGCGGTGCCAGAACAGGCTCATGCTCGCGCCGACGACGAAGGGAAGCGCGATCAGGACCGCGACCGCGAGGACGGCCGGCGCCAGGTACGCGTAGGCGTGTCGCGCGGCGCGCGCCTTCGGCACGGCGCCAATCCGCCGAGCACGGCGGACGATCCCGAGGGCCAGGAGCGCGAAGGCGAGCCCGAGCCCGACGAGATAGGGCACGGTTGACCGCGGCCGCGGGGGCGGCGCGAGCACCGTCGCGATCTGGCGATCCGCGGTCCCGAGCGCCGCGATCGGCTCGGCGTCGCCGCGCATCACCTTGCGCAGCGCGCGCGCCGCGGGCTCCCAGACGCTGGCCATCCTCGGGTCGTTCGGCATTGCAACGGTGGCGTCGAGCTGGCGCCGGAAGACCGAGAGCGCATGGTGGCCGGCGACTCTCGGATCGTTCCACGCGGCCGACCAGGCGACCGGCTGCAGGCCCTGGAGAGCTCGAACGATCGCGCTCTGGCCCTGCGTCAGCGCGCGGGCCACCCGCGCAGCCGACGCGGGATCGCGGGCGCAGGTCGTGAGCATGATCGCCTCGACCGTGAGGAAGGGCCGAGCCGGCAGCCGCGTGTCGGAGACGACCGGCAGGGTTCCCAGACGGTACGGCGTCCCGTCCCGCAGGTCGCCGAGGAACCAGGGGCCGTTGACCACCATCGCCGCCTTGCCGCGGTTGAACAGATCGCCGACCAGAGCAGAGGTCGGATCGGCGGGCATCACGCCCTCCTCCACGCCGAGGCGGCGGGCGAACGCGAAGGCGCGAGCGTTCTCGGCGGTCGCGAGCCGGGGGCCATCGCGTCCGAAGAGAGCTCCGCCGAAGCCCGTGATCCACGGAACGGTGTGGTAGACGACCTGAGACTCGTACACGAGGCCGAAGACGCCCCGGTCCCGCCGCGTCGCGCGTCGGGCCGTCGCGATCAGATCGTCGGTCGTCCGGGGCGCCGCCCTCACGAGGAGCGGGTTGAAGTAGAGGACCAGGCTCTTGAACGCGAGCGGCAAGCCGTACAGGTCGCCGCCGCGGCGAAGCGGCTCGATCGTGGGCTCGAGATAGACACCCCGCGCAGGCGGCTCGGGGAACGGCGCGATGATCCGGCTTTGCGCCCAGTCGCCGATGCGGTCGTGGCCGAAGATGACCAGGTCGGGGCCATTGTTCCGCGGAACGGCCGCAACGAGCTTCTGGTTGATCTGGTCGTTCGGCAACGCGAGGACCTGGACGTCGACCGACCCGTCCTCCCGCTCCAGGATCTCGACCGCCCGCTCGAGCGCCCTCGCCTCGGCTCCCCGATACGAATGCCACAAGGTGACGACCGCCCCATCAGCCCGCGCAGTCCCGGACAGAAGAAGAAGAAGAACGGGGACACGCACCAGGATCGCAAGGTGGCGAAATCGCAGCGGTTTCAGGGGGTACCGCGCGTTTTGTCGGCCGGGCGCCTGCCGGCGGGCTGCCGACGGGATCCTTGACGGGAGGGCGCCGAATTGCGCGGTTGTGTCGAATCCGCGTTTGATTACGCGGACCTGGATGGGCGGTGCGTGTCCCCGAGTCAGGAGCGCCACGTGCAGTCGACTCGCTGGGGGGCCTGGCCCAGAAGGACGTAGCGGTTCGAACCGGTCTCCCAGGTCGCGGCGCCGGACTGGGCGCGGACCACGAGCTTGTACTCGAGCACGAGACCGGCGGGCAGCGGCCGGCGCGCGACGAGCTCGTCGCCGCTGGCCTCGAGGGGACCGAAACCGCGCTCGGGGTTCCAGTTGCCGAGCTCCGCACCGCCACCCACGACGTAGAGCGCGTCGCCCGTTCCGAGCGGCGTCCCGCGGACGCGGAACTCGACCTCGACGGGCTCGTGCGAGGGTGCCGGGAGCGTGCCGCTCGAGATCAGCGCCACGCGCGTCGACCCAGGCGCGACCGGCACCGGGTTCGGCAGGGCCTCGCCGTCGAAGGCATCATGAACCACGCCGCCGAGCTCCGCCGGAAGGCTCACCGCTCCGGGCTCGGTGCCGCGGTTGACCGCGATGAGCGCGATCTCGCCACCGCCCGCCCGCAGGTACGCGAACAGGCCATCGCCGACCTCCAGCATGCGGGCCGAGCGGCCGCGCAGCGCCGGGTGCTCGCCTCTCAGCGCCAGGAGCTTCCGGATGTGCGCGGCGAGCGCGTGATCCTCGAAGCGCATGTCGCCGCGGTTGGCCGGCTCCGCCTGTCCCTCGAGCCCCACCTCGGTGCCGTACGTGATCGAGGGCGTGCCCCGCGCGGTGAGGAGGAACGTCAGAGCCTGCCGCACGCGCTCGACGTCGTTGCCGCATGCGGTCACGATGCGCGGCAGGTCGTGGTTGTCGAGCAGCGTCACGAGGCGTGCGCCGGCCTCGTAGGCGCGATCCGCAGACAGCGTCGCCGCCAGCCGCCCGGGCGGCATGTCACGGCAGAAGACGTCGACCATCGCGAAGTGGAGCGGAAAGTCGAACAGTGCGGAGAAACCGCCCTCCGCCATGGTCCGCGCCAGGAGCTGCGGGTCGCCGTCGAGCTCCTCGCCGAGAAGGACGAAGCCCGGACCCGCGTGCGACCGGACGGCCTCGTTGTAGCGGCTCCAGAACTCCACCGGCACGTGCTTGACCGCGTCGAGGCGGAAGCCGTCCGGGCGAACCCTGTCGATCCACGCGACCGACCGCGCCAGAAGATACTCGTACACCTCCGGCCGCTCCTGGGCGAGGTCGGGGAGACCGTGGACCTCGTGGTCGACGAGCTGTGCCCGATCCTCGAAGTCGGTGATCGGCCCCTCGTGATGAAACCACTGGGGGCGCTCGGTCACGAGCGGCGCGTCGAAGGCCACGTGGTTCAGGACCACGTCGAGAAGGAGCCGCATCCCCCGACGATGAAGCTCGTCCGAGAGCCTTGCGAGGAGCTCGACCGAGCCGAAGCGCGGATCGATCGCGTCGAGATCCATGACCCAGTAGCCGTGAAAGGCCCCGTGTCCCATGAACGGCTCCGCGCGCGTGGCGAAGACCGGCGAGAGCCAGATCGTGCGGACGCCGAGCTCCTGCAGCTCGTCGAGGTGGCTCAGGATCCCCTGGAGGTCGCCGCCATGGAAGGCCGCCGGGTCGGCGCGGTCGACGGCGCCGTCGTTCGCCGGATCGCCGTTCGCGAACCGGTCGACCATCACGAAGTAGATCGCGTCGTAGGGCTCCACGTCCGCGACCGCACCGGCCCTCGGAGCCGCGAGCCCCCCGAGGAAGTCGTCCGCGAGCCTTCCAACGCGCTCGGCGATCTCGGTGGCCGCGGCGGTCAAGGCGCGGGGCTCCCTCTCGTGCGCGAACAGGAGGAACGTCGCCGCGTCGATCTGAGCGCTCACCGCCTCCCCGAGCGCCTCGCGGCTGGCCATCGTGACCTTGGCATAGACGTTCCACCGATAGCGGCCGCTGAGCTGGGAGTAGAAGGCCACCTTGGTCTCGACGAGGAGCAAGAGGCGAGCGTCCGGCGCGAGGGTGGCGAGCTGGCCGAGGCGGTGCTGCGTGGTGCGTCCCGACTCGAACGTCTGGGCGTAGGAAGCGAACTCGACGCGCCGCGCGCGGAGGTTCCTCGGACGCAGCGTCCGCGCGATCTCGCCGGCCACCTCCTCGGGGACGTCTCCAACCTCGCGCCGGTCGTCCCGGTCGACGACGTACGCCACGGCCACGTTGGTCGCGCGCGAAAGGCGGGTCACGCGGGGCCCGTGCACGCACGACGGGGCGAGGACGAGAACGAGGAGCAGTGTCCTCAGAACCATGCCTCGACCTCCAGGGCGAGGACGTGGTGCCAGTGCTGCTCGGTCCCGCCGAAGTAGTTGAACTGGTCCAGGCTCTCCACGAAGCTGTTGCCGAAGGCGTTGGTCTGGGTCGAGTACTGCACGCCGTACAGGATCCTCAAGGACGGACGCGTGAACAGCCCGTAGCCGAGCGGGTTGAGCACCATCCCCATCTTGCCCTGCCACGTCGTCCTGCTCGCCGAGTCGCCGTACTCGAACCCCCGCGTGTCCGGCACCCCATCCTCGTTCCGGAAGACGGAGTCGAGGTGCTCGCGGTACTGGTTCCCCTGCTTCGAGCGCTCGTAGGCGACCGAAGACTCCACGAGGCAGTGCACCGTCCGAGTGACGTAGAGCTGCAGCCTCAGCACGCCCGAGTAGAAGCTCCGATCGTCCTCGCTCGGAGCGATCTCGTTGTCGTCGTTCCAGTGACTGCCGTACAGGAACGCGATCGCCGCGTCGAGCTGGCGCGGGACCAGCGAGAGCTGGAGCTGATCGCCCACGTTGAGCTGGTAGCGCTCGTCGGTCAGCTCCTTGACGAAGATCTGGTAGTCGCGCCCCTCGAACGTCTCGACGTAGAAGTTCTCCGGGTGGCGCCTGACGTAATTCACGAAGAGGCTGTTCCACTCGATCGGCCCGAACCCCCCGAAGCCGAGGTAGCCGATCGCCTTGTACGACGACGAGGAGGTCGGCAGGGGCGGCGGGAACAGGTCCTCCTGCCCCGGATTGGCGTCGATCCAGGTCTTCGCCACCTCGTGCCGCAGGAAGTCCTCGAAGCGGACGTCCGGCGTGGTGTACGGCGCGAATCGGTTCCCCTCGACTCCCGGCTCGCGCATCGCCTGGCCGCCCGCGGCGATCTCGACGTGATCGTTCAGGTGCAGTCGCAGATAGCCGCCCGCGGTCAGGATCGTGTCGTACTCGGTTCGCCGGATCCCGTAGCCCGAATCCCCGACTCCCACGAGCAGGTCGACCATCCTGCCCTGGTACCGGGCCGACAGCCCCAGCGTCTCGAAGAAGATCTCGGCGATGCGCAGGTCGTAGAGCCCCAGGTCCCCGAGGTACGTGTTCAGCGTCCCGAGCTGCCACGTGACGCGGCCGAAGAGGACGTTGCCGAACTTCGCGTAGAGCTGAGTCAGCGCGAAGCGATCCAGCTTGCCCTGACCGACGTCCGCGTTCGCCACCGATCCGCCCTCGATCTTGGCGTGCAGGCTCGTCCACACGTTGTTCGCGCCCGGCACCTCGTCGAGGAGCGACAGCCGCAGCTCGAGCGCTCCCCACGGCCCCTCGTTGAGCAGCCGCCCGTAGAGCGTCGAGTAGCCGAGCCGCGAGTCGCCGCCCTGGAAGTCGGGCCGCGTCATCACGCGGAAGTATCCGCCGACGTTCACCGGACCCGGCTCCGCCTCCGCCCACGCGAAGGCCGGAAGGAGCAGGGGAATCGCTGCCGCGAGGAACCGTCGCAAGGTCAGCGCCCTTCGAGGACGACGATGGACGACCCGGCGACGTCGTATGAGCCCTCGACGTCCGGGGGGTCATCGAGCCGGACGTTGGCCGAGGTCTGGGGATCCGCCCCGGACCCCTCGAAGTAGCCGGGCACGTCGAAGTTCGACTGGGTGTCGACGAGCATCACCCAGCTCGGCCCGTCCGGCAGGGTGAAGCGGGCCGAGCTGCGGTCCATGTTGATCAGGATCGCGAGCTCGGGGCCAAACGACGAGTCGTGGTAGTGCACCATGAGCTTCTTGCCGCTCCAGTCGGGCGGCTCGGAGTTCGCGGGGCTCTTCCACGCGAACGGCGCGCCCGCGCCCCAGTCCGAGGGCGCCAGGGCGTACAGGTGCTCGCGCCTGAAACGAACGACGTCGCGGACGAAGTCGTGCATGCGCCACCGCTCGTCCGCTGCCTGCCACGTGCCCCAGTCGAACCAGTTGAACTCGTTGTCCGCGCGCGTCGAGTAGGCGTTGTTATTGCCGAGCTGGGTCCGCATCCACTCGTCGCCGCCGTAGAGCATCGGCGTGCCGTGCGAGATCATCATCGCGACGAACAGGTCGCGCATGAGCTGCCGCTTGAGGTCCTCGCGGTCCATTCCCCAGTCCCGCGACCGGTTGTTCGTCTCGCCGCTCTCGAGGTCGCAGAAGGGGGAGCTGCGGTCGTCGCAGCAGGTGGGATTGAGCGGCCCGCAGCCGTTCTCCTTCTGATCGAACGAGAACAGGTCGTACATGGTGAAGCCGTCGTGGACGGTGACGAAGTTGACGCTGTGGTAGGGCCGCCTGCCGTTGGGCCGGTAGTACCGATCGCTCGCGGTCATCGTGAAGCCGCCGTCCGCGTCGGCCTCGAGGCTGTTCAGCCGCCAGTCGTCGTAGTTGACGAACGCGCGCCACCAGTCGCGGAAGCGCCCGTTCCACTCGCCCCAGCCGACGCCGTCGGCCTCCGTCGCCGCCGGGAACTCGCCGACCTTGACGCCGTAGCTCCCCATGGACCAGGGCTCCGCGATGATGCGGGTGTTCCTCGCCTGCAGGATCGGGTCGTCGATGATGTCCTGCAGCACCGTGTTCGCGACCTCGTCCCACCGGTCGTAGTCGAGGTCGAGCTCGCCGAGGATCGGCGCGAGGTCGAAGCGGAACCCGTCGACGTGCATCTCCTCGACCCACCAGCGGAGCGAATCGAGGATCAACCGCCGCATCGGGACGTGGTTCGCCCTGGTCTCGTTGCCGACGCCGGTGTTGTTCCGGTACGACTGCCAGTCGTCGGACAGCGCGTAGTACGCGACGTTGTCGAGCCCGCGGTAGGAGTAGATCCCCGCGACCTCCTTCGGATCGAAGTTGACGAGCTGCGAGTCGACGTCCGGATCGAGCGACACGTCGTCCCGCTCGAGCTTCTCGCGCCAGAAGCCGCCCTCGCCCGTGTGGTTGTAGACGACGTCGAGGACCACCTGCAGCCCGTTCTGGTGCAGGGTGTCGACCATCCCCTTGAGCTCGTCGATCACTTCCCGCGGATCGGGTCGCGACGAGTAGCCGAGCTCGGGCGCGAAGAAGCTCAGCGTCTGGTATCCCCAGTACGTTCCGTCGAGCGGCTTCTCCATGATCGGCATCAGCTCGACCGCCGTGATCCCGAGGTCGGCGAGGTAGTCCACCTTCTCGGCGCACCCGCGGAACGTCCCGGGATGGTCGACGCCGGACGCCGCGCTCGCCGTGAAGCCCTTGAGGTGGACCTCGTACAGGACGTCCTCGTTCCAGGCGTAGGGCAGGCCCTCCTCCCGCTGCCGCAGCCACTCGGTCTCGTCGTCGCTCCAGACGTACTCGCTCTCGACGACGACGCTCTTCGAGGCCGCGGCGAACGTGGACTGGGCGCGCGCCGGACCCGAGGCGACGCTCCCCTTCGACCAGTCGTGCTCGCGATGGATCGCTTTCGCATAGGGATCGATGAGGAGCTTGTTCGGGTTGAAGCGGTTCCCGTCGTCGTCCACGTCGGCGATGAACCCCGCGATCGAGCCCGGGTACCACTCGGGGTCGTATGGCCAGTTCGGCCCCCAGGCGACGTATCCGTAGTACTGCCCGATCCCGACGCCCTCGACGTGGACGTTCCACACCTCGCCGAAGCGGGTCATCTCGAACTGCCGGGTGGGCTGCGAGGCCTCGGGGTCCTCGAACAGGGCCAGGTCGACGCGCGTCGCCCGCTCCGAGTAGACGCTGAAGTTCACCCCACGGTCGACGATCGTCGGGCCGAGGGTATCGAGCGCGGCGATGCTCTCCTCGGTCATGCTCGGGGGACGCGGCGACGACCGGTACAGGTGCGCGTAGTCGTCGCTCGTGCAAGCGAGCGCGGCGAGGGGAAGGAGCGCCAGAAGGACGCGGGGCATCGACGCCTGGCCGGTCACGTACGATAGCGTGCGGAAAAAGGCAAGCGGCGCCTTACACTGCGGCCCGTCGAATGGGCCCAGTCCCCGTCTTCGCCGACCTCCGGAATGCGCCCGAGGCCGACCTACCTGGCAACGCACGCCGAGATCGTCCCGCGCCGCAAGGTCCGGCCTTCCCGCCTTCCCGCCTTCCTGTTCATCCGGTCCGGCGTTCAGCGGGCGTGGCGCTCCTCTTGGCCGCCACCGCGTGCGACCCGGGCCCGCCCCCGAGCGAGAAGGCGGCCGGCGCAGCTCGCGCCTTCATCGAGGCCTTCGCGGCCGGCGACTACGCCAAGGCGGCAAGGCACGCCGAAGGCGACGTCCTTCGCGGCGTCGAGGTCCAGCGACGAGCGCGCGAGGAGGAGCGCGCCGCGCACCCGGCCGAGGTCGCGCTCTTCGAGAAAGCCATGCGCGAGCACCCTCCTCGAGTCGAGGTCCTGCCGCCGCGTGACGCCGGAGATCACCTCGAGGTTCGAGTGGTCGTGACGACCGACAGCCCGCGTGGCCCGGAGCGGACGCGCTACGCGCTCCGCCTCGCGAAGGGGCGCACAGAGGTCTGGCGCGTCCGCGCCTGGGAGCGGCGCTGACTCTGCCCGGGAGCGCGCGCCGCTCCATCTCGAAGCGCCGCCACACGGAAGCCGCGCCGATGGACACCCAGATGCCGGCGAGCTCGCACGCTCGGGTCGAGGGCGCCATGGCATGCGCGTTGCTCCGCATTTGGACATGTGGCCAAGCCAGGCGCGACATTCGAGGAGGGGCGCCTGATCGGCGCCGGTGTCTGGAACATGTTTGGAAGAAAGCGCGACGGAACGAGCGGCACGACCCTGGTCGGCCAGGGAGCCGTGATCGAGGGATCGCTCGAGAGCGAGCAGGACATCCACGTCGACGGCCGCGTGGGCGGCTCCGTCGAGTCCGCGGGCACGGTCTCGATCGGCGCGGCAGGGGCCGTCCTCGGCAGGGTCCGCGGCGACACCGTGACGATCGGCGGCCGCGTCGAGGGAACGGTCACCGCCACCTCCTGCCTGCACATGCTCTCGACGGGCTGCATCCAGGGAGACGCCTTCTACGGCAGCCTCGAGGTGGACCGCGGCGGCGTCATCGAAGGACAGACCACCCCGCTCACGAGCGCCCAGGCGGTGCCCGAGGCGCCCGCACCCTCCGACCCTCCGCGCCTGCTGCCGGAGGTGACGAGCACGCTCCTCTACCCGCCGCCGCCACCACCTCCGTCGAACGGCGCCGGCCTGGCGCGACCGCCGTCGGTCCCGCCGCCGCCGCCACCTGAGCCCTCATAGCCGTCAGCAGTCAATCATCGACGATTGACTCGTCCCGCCATGCATCGAGCAGTCTGGAGCTCAGCGCAGCAGTCGCAGTGCCGCGTGGCGAGCCACGAGGCCGAAGATCGCGTCCTCGGTCAGGAGCTCGGCTCCCAGATCGATCGCGCACTGCGCGACGTGGGCGTCAGGGGTGGACACCGTGACGCCTCGGCCACGAAGGCGTGAGCGCAACTGCCCCACCCTCAGCCAGTGCGCGAGGTCGCAAGAGCAGAGCGGCAGGTCGTCGAGGAACGATTCGAGTGCCCGACGTCTTCGACGGCCGAGGGGGGCGCTCGCGAGCTCCGCGACCACGATTGGCGGCACGCGCACCCGACCCTCCTCCAGCGCCGACTCGATGTCCCCGGGGTGGCCGCTACCGGCAAAGTACGATATCCAGCCCGAGCTATCGACCACGAGTGCGTTCACGGGAGCCCTCGAGGTCCACCTCCAGCAGCAGACGACCGCGAAGCGCCCGCGCCTTCGCGGCCGCGCGCGTCGCGCGCACGAGTCGCAGGCCTTGGACGAGCGTGTCGGTGATCCCGCGCCCCGACGCGGCGCACGCGTCCTCGAGGAGCGCGACCGGCAGGTTGGCGGTCACGCGGCGAGTCCGGGCCGAAGCGGCGGCGTTCATACCTTCGTTCATACAGCCCGGTCGCTGGACCGTCAAGGCGGTCAGGGCATCGGCGTCGACGACGAACGGTCGAACGCCGCGTCAGCGCAGGTAGAGCGCGCCCCGCCGCGCCGGCAGCGTGATCGGCAAGCTGCCGCCGTCGACCGACACGTCGGCGCCGCCGAGTCTGTCGCGAAGGACCGTCCCGCCGCCGAGGCCGAGGTCGGCAGGAACCGGCACCTGGGCGCTGCGCTCCGACTCCGAAACGTTCAGCGCGACGATCGCCAGGTCTGCGCCCCCACCCCGGGCATAGACGTACAGGTCGTCGTCGACCCAGAGCGTCCGCCTCGCCCCTCGGCGCAGCGCCACGCTGTCGCGCCGCGCCACGCCGACCGCTTGAACACGACCGCGCAGAGCGCGCTGCGACGGGCCGAGCTCCTCTTCCGCCGGCATCATGCGGCGGTTGTCGGGATCGCCCGCGCCGGGCAGACCGACCTCGTCGCCGTAGTAGATGAGCGGCAACCCAGGCTGCGTCGACAGGAAGAGGAACGCCAGCGCCAGCCTCTCGTAGGCGACCTCGCCAGAGGGGGGACCCGGCGGATCGGTCCAGCCCTGCTCCTTCGAGCCGTTGCCCCACGCGTCGGCGATGACTCCGGAGGCGTGCGAGATCGCCCGCGGGACGTCGTGGTTTCCGAGGAAAGGCGCCATCACGGTCCCCGGCGGATACGCGCCGTCGTTCGCGACGACCGCCGCGTCGAGGTCGGCGAGCGGCGCCTCGCGGCGCAAGAGCACCCGAACGATCGGCCAGTAGAGCGGAAAATCGAACTGCCCGTCGAGCTCGTCCGGACCGATGTACTGCCCGATCAGATCGCGGCCCTCCTCGCCGGTGAAGGTCTCCCCGACGAGATAGGCCCGCGCCCCGCCCGCCTCGAGCTCGTCGTTGATGCGCGACGCCAGCGTCCGCGCCGCGACGTGCTCCATGTGCTTGACGGCGTCCAGCCGGAACCCATCGACGCCGACGTCGCGGACCCAGTGGAGCGCGTCGTCGATCATCGTCTGCACGACCTCGGCGTTCCTGTAGTCGAGGTCCGGGAGGTAGGGCGTGAACCAGCAGTCGATCGGATGTGCGTCCCAGCCGCACTGCTCGCAGACGCAGGAGCCGTCGCCGTTGAACCAGCCGTCCGCTCGATGCCCCTGCCAGTACGGATGCGAGTCGTGCACGTGGTTCAGGACGAGGTCGAGGATCACGCGGATCCCGTGGCCGTGCGCGGCGGCCACGACGTCCTCGAGGAGCGCCTCGTCCCCGAAGTGCTCGTCGACGAGCCGCGCGTCGCTCGGCCAGTACCCGTGGTAGCCGGAGTACATTCGCCCGTCCGAGCCGGGCTCGGCGGTGTCCGGGTTGGCGTTCACCGGCGACAGCCACAGCGCACCGACCCCGAGCGAATCGAAGTAGCCCTCGTCGATCGCGTCGAGGATCCCCTGAAGGTCGCCGCCCAGGTAGTTCGCTCGGTCGTCCACGCCGTCGACCCGCCGATCGTTGGAGGGATCGCCGTTGCGGAAGCGGTCCGTGAACGCGAAGTAGACGATCGCACCCTCCCAGGCGAAGGGCTCGGGCTCCACCCAGATCGGGACGACGACGTCTTCGGCCGCCCGTCCCTCGAGGTCCCGGGCGGTGAACCTCAAGGCGTGCTTGCCCTGAGCCATGCCCTCCAGATCGACGTCGAAGCGATCCCCGGCGAGCGGCACGTCGGCGGCCTCGCCGTCGACGAGCACGCGCGACTCCTGCGGATCGGGGCCGGCGCCGAGGACGCCATCGCGATACGCGACGATCGCCCGTATGCGTCCCTCCGGAGTCGCGCTCGCGGACTCGACGACCAGTCGCGGCCACGCGCAATCCGGGACGCGCAAGAACGAGTTCTCCACGCCATCGACCCACGTCGTGTACGGGTTCGACGGGTCGAGCATCCACGCGCCGTCGACGACGAGCTTGTACGCGTAGTCACCAGGCCGCAGCTCGAGTCGAAGCTCGAATCGCCCCGCTTCTTCGGCCGCGATGTCGAGATCCGCGCTCCATCCGTTCCATTCCCCGGCGACCGCGACGCGCTCGGGCGCAGCGCCCGACCGCTCGTACGCGATCACCGTCTCGCACCGCTCGGCCCCCGCGACGGCGGCATCGACCCCCGAATCGACCCCTCCGCCATCCATCCGCGCCCCCCCGCCTCCCTTCGCGCAGAAGGAAAGGGAACAGGCAACAGGCAACAGGCAGCAGGCAACGGGCATCTGCCGGAATGCCGATCGGAGCGCTCCAGTCGCGCGCATCCGGGAGCGCCCAGCGCCGCTGTCGCAGCGGGTCCGCTTCGGCTCGCAACCTCGTGCTCGAGGCGCCGCCGCACGGAGAGCTGAGCCGTTCAGGTCCTGGCGGCTCTCGTTCACGACGATCGTTGGCTCCGCGGCCGACGGCCGTCCGATGCGCGCGAGCCTGGTGCCGGCTGCCGGTTGCCGGTTGCCTGCTGCCTGTCGCCTGTTGCCTGTTGGTCCGGCAAGGTGGATCTGCGCGCGGCGCGAGCGGCCCGGAGTCGCGCGGCGCACACGGCCATCGCCAGGAGGAGCACCGCCAGCCACGCGCCGAGCCCCCCGCCACGCCCTCCGATCCCCGCCGAGCGACATGCACAAGAGGCGTTCTCGTCGCCATCGTCGGTGACGCCCGCGTCGGGCCCGCCCGCGTCGGGCTCGGGCTCGTCCGGGACATCGAAGCAGCTCGTGTCTTCAGCGAACGCGTCGTCCGCGAGGAGCCACGCGCCCCCGCCGAAGCCGACCATCGGGATCGCACCGGCGTAGTCGCCGGTCTCCCTGTCGTACAGCTCCGAGAGGAGGCCCCAGTTCTGGCCACCCTGAGCGCCGACCCAATCGCGAAGGCCGTCCGCGACCGGCCCGATCCCGCTCTTCTCGAAGGCGAGGGCGGCGCGCAGGTCGACGAACACCCATTCGGCCAGGTCGTACTCTCCTCCGTCGTCGTTCCGGAAGTACCCCGTGCCGCCCGGCACCTCGAGGTCGTTCATCGCCTCGAGCGTCCGGCGCGCGAGCTCGCCCCGCGGAGGAATGACCTCCCAGCCAATCGCATCGAGCACCGCCGCGTCACGAAATCCCGCGCCGGCCTCGACGTCCTCGAGCGAGGCGCCGAGCGAACCGTCCGGCGCCACCAGCTTCTCCACGATGGCTCGGCCGAGGCCGCGCGCCGCGCCCTCGAAACGTGCCCGAGCGTCCCCGTCCCCCACCCGCTCGGCCAGGGCCGCGGCATCGCAAAGCCCGCGAGCGGCCGCGATCGACGTGTACGCGAAGTGACGCTGCCTGCCGTTCCAGTGCACCTCCCAGATCGAGGAGTCCGCCTGGACGAGCCCGGTGTCGTCGATCCTGCGCACGAGCACGTCGGCGACCAGATCGCGGATCGGCTCCCATCGCTCGCCGAGCCACTCGTCGTCGCCGGCCTCGTCGACGTGGCGGCGCGCCGCCCACAGGAAGAGCCCGAACCCGTCGAGCTCGATGTTCGGACCGTCTGCGTTCTCGTCCGACTCTTCGCGCCCGTTTCCGAAGTACCGCGTGACGGAGACCGCGTATGGCTCGCCGACGATCTGCGCGTAATCCCCGACGTCCGCGTCGAGGACGAAGTCGAGCGCTCCCCTCGCCTCGTTCGCCCTCTTCGCTCGTACCAGCGCCACGATCGCGTACGCCATGTCGCGAACCCACGAGATGTTCCATTGCCCCGGCGGCAGCGACGCGACGATCTGCCCCTGGCCCGCCCCCGCCTCGCGGTTCTGCGCCATCCTGAGGATCGCGAGGGAGAGCCGCCCGACGAGGGCCTCGTCGTCGAGGTCCGCGGGCACGCTGCCCAGGAACGCTTCCCACCCCGCGCGCTCGACCGTGAGCAGCCCGCGCGGGTCGCGGCCCCCGACCACGTCCTGCATCCTGGCGAGGAGCCCCGAGGCGTCCCCGCCCGCGTCGAACCCGACGAGGAACCCGGTCCACGCCGCGTCGCCTGGCCTGAGCAGGCCCAGGTCCCACTGGAAGCCGGCGACTGCATCGTCCGTCACGCCCGACCCGTCGGTGTCGACGAGATCCTCGCCCGCGCCCCCGGCCACGAAGGGATTGTTCGGGCTGCAAGCGTGACGCGTGGGCGCGACCAGCGGCAGGTAGACCGCCGAGCCCGCAGCGCCACGCTCGACGTAGCTCGAGGCCGCCTCGTCCCAGACTATCTCCTCTGCTTCGGCCGAAGGGTCGGGCCGGCCCTGGCCGAGATGCAGGTTCTGCAGGCCATAGATCGTGGTGTCCACGCCCGCCTCGGGCGTTCGTTCCGTGGCGACGGCGCGGAGGAGCAGCGCCAGGCCGGGGCCTTCGAGCCCCCATGGAGAGAACGCGTACGTCTCGAGGTCGAGCGTGCCGACCGACTGGCTGGCGACGACGATCGGATCTCCGTCGAGGTATCGGATCTCCGCCTCGACGTCGGTGAGCCAGACGCCGCTCCCTCCTCCCGCGCGAATGCCGAAGTACGAGTCCCAGAGCACGTCCCGCGTCTCCACCTCGGCCTCGTAGCGCCGGTAGACGTGCTCCCAGAGCTGGGTGGCCGCCCGCGCCTCTGCGTCGAAGACGGCGACGCCGTGACCGTTGCCGAAGGGCAAGAGCGCGGTCGATCGGTGGGGCTCGGCGGCTCCGGCGGCCACGGGCAGGAGCACGACCGAGGCGAGGAGCGCGACCTTCATCAGCGGAGCCGAAGGCTCGCGACCTCCGACACGGCCGCAGGATCCTCGGGATCGTCGAGAGGGAGCGTCTGGTTGGAGAGGAACTGCCCGTCGTAGTTCACGAGCCGCGCGAACACGGCCACGTTCGCGCCCGACCCGGGGATCCCGTCCGGCAGGAGCGACGAGATCGGCACGCTGAGCTCGACACCCGTGCCCGTCGCGACCTGTCCCGCGAACCATCCGAGGTCCCAGAGGTTCGTGAGCAAGCGCCACCCGGCGTCGTCGGAGAGGACGTCGCCGCTGACCGATGCCATCCCCTTGGTCCCGGCTGCCCACTCCGCGCCGAAGCCCGGCGTCGAGACCGAGATCACTCCCCCCAGCGTCGCGTCGAGCGCGCCCGTCTCGTCGGAGATGTCGCTCGTCGCGCGCACGCCGGTGCCGGCGCCGTGGTCGACGTCGACGAACACGACGATCGCGTTGTCGGCCTCGCACGCTCCTTCGATGGCGATGGTGAGCGCCGCGTCGTCGTACGCGACGCGCAGCGATCCGAGCGCGTTGCCGATTCCCCAGTCGGGCTCCACGTCGTTGTCGCCGACGACGTAGCCCTCCGGCCAGTCCTCGCCGATCTCGCCGTCGACCACCGGGCTCGCGCGGTACACGAACTCGAATCCTTCGTCGATCGCCGCCACCGTCTCGTCCGGGTTCGTGACGATCACGTCCGCTCTGCCCGCGGCGTGCGCGGGCGTCGCCGCGGTGAGGCTCGTGCCGTCCTCTTCCACCACGACCTCGGTCGCCGCCACGCCGCCGATCGAGACCATCGCCTCGGCGTCCATCTGCTGCCCCCGGATCGTGACCGTCTCGCCGCCGGTCGCCGCGCCCCATGCGGGCGTGATGCTCTCGATGAAGAGGCCCTCGGGCAGCGCCTGGACGGTGATTCGCCCCGCCTGGTCCGCCGAGTAGGCGCCGGCGTCGAGGTCGGCCACCACCCAGCTCGCGCCCTCATCGACGCTGAAGCGGAAGGCGTAAGCCCACTCGCCCGCCTCGTCGATGGTCAGAGCCGAGGCGAACTCGTCCCCGGACTCCGTGTCCCCGAAGAACGGCGCGTCCTCCCACGAGAAGCCGTCGGGGTCGGCCGCATCCGTGCCCCAGCCGAGCTGGGCGAGCACCCCGACTGGCTCTCCCTCGAGCTCCGTCAGCCCCGGCACCCGCACTCGCCCGTAGATCGTCTCCGACTCGCGTCCCTCGAGGACGGTCGTCGTCGGCGGCCACTGCAGGACCGCCCACTCGATCACGGGCTCGGCGTCCTCGACGTACGTGAACCCGCCCGGGAAACGACCCTCCAGGCCATCGGAATTGCGCACCGCGACCTCCACGGCGCCCGCGGCATGCGCGGGAGTCGTGCAGTCGAGCCGCGTCTCGTCCACGCGATTGCACGACGCCTCGACGCCGTCGAACGTCCCGCGCGCGCCGTCCTGGAACCTCAGCCCCGTGATCGCGACGCTGGTCCCCCCGTCCGTCGGCCCACGCGAGGGTTCCACGAAGAAGATCTGCGGCGCGTTCGGATCGGCGTCGCCGTCGCCGTCGGTGTCCGAATCGGCATCGCTGTCGCCGTCCGCGTCGCCGTCGCCCCCGCCGCCGTCCCCATCCGCTCCGGCGTCCTCCTCGGAGCCCCCGCCCGTGGCGCATCCCGTCTGCCACGCCACGGAAGGCAACAGGGCCAGCACGGTCAGAGTGATCGACCTCATGCACCACCTCGGCAAGGGTGCAGAGCTTAGCGACGATGCCCCGCACGGGCAACCGGCGCGCCCGCGCGCGGGTGCGTTGCACGGTCCCGGGTATTCCGGAAAGCAGATTGCACGCACCGCTCACGGCTTGACCGAACCAGCGCGGTTCCGGCTCCGACGCTTCCCGGTCGCCTGTCGCCTGTC
>JACPQR010000140.1 GCA_016190375.1 Deltaproteobacteria bacterium | reverse complement strand
GCGCGTCGGGAGGCGGCGGCAGAGACGGCTGGTAACGGTTCGGCGGCGCGTGGTCTACTTGCACGTAGACCATGAAGGGACAGGGGGCGCCGCGCAGCCAGGTCATGGAGCTCTACCTTCACGTGGCGGAGCTCCTCGGGTGCAGCTCCGACCGCGACGTCGCTGCCCTCGCTGACGTCAGCGTGGAGAACGTCGCCAACTGGCGCACCGGCACGGTCCGGGAGTTCAAGGGGCAGACGCTGAAGGCCGTGAAGGACGGGCTGACCGCTCGACTGGGCGCGCTGCGCCGAGAGATCGAGGCGCTCGAAGCGGGCTTCGACCACGGGCTCATCCCGCTCGAGATCGAGGAGGGCTCGGGGCCGGACGCCCTGCAGCGCCAGTTCGCCGACCGCGTCACCTACGATTACCTCGGCCACCGTTTCCTCTACTTCGATCCCCACGGGGCACTCGCCTGGGAGAGCCTCATCAAGAGCGGCTACGAGCAAGCCGCCTGGCTCCACGCGGTGCAGACCTGCCTCGACGGCTGGCTGGACCCGGGAGGCAAGGGGCCCATCGGCCTCGCGCTCGGCCTGGGTCGCAAGACCTCGCCGAAGGGCCTGGACGTCGTCAGCCTGGGCCCAGGCGAGGGCTCGAAGGAAGTCATCCTCGCCCGACACCTTGCTCGGATCGAAGAGGCGTCCCGCTCCTGTCTCGCCTGGGTCGTGATTGGCCTCGTGGACGTGTCGATCCCTCTGCTCGTCAAGGCCGCCAAGGGCGTGCGCGCGGCCCTTCGCGCGGGCCCGGCCGCGGGCAGTCGCACGGTGATGCCCTTCTGCGCCGACTTCGAGGCCGGCAAGATGGGTTTCATCGAACGTCTTCCGACGGTTCAGCGCCCCGAGCCCGTCGGGCTCAGGCTCGTCCTGATCCTCGGCAACGTGCTGGGGAACCTCCGCGACGAGGACGCGTTCGTGCGTGAGCGCCTGTCGCCGCTCTTGCGCGCCGGTGACATGGCGTGGCTCGAGGTCGGCCTGCGCCTCGAGAAGATCGAGGACGACCCGCTGTTCCCGATGACGCAGCCCGAGCACGAGGAGACCGCGGCCGTGACGAACCGGCGGCTGCTCCTGGAGGGGCCGTACCGGCGCTGGCTGGTCGCGACCGGTCGTCGCGTGCCCGATCTCGAGACGCGGGTCTGGCTGCGCCAGGGCGACGACTCCTGCCGCGTGCCCGGCTCCATCAACTTCTGCCACGACCTGGTCATCAAGGAGGAGCGCCGCGCATGCACCATGCTCTACAGCCGGCGCTACGACCTTCAGGGTCTGTCGGGCTGGCTCGCGGCCAGGGGCCTCGACGTCGAGCGCGTGGAGCGCGCCGGTGACTCCGCCCAGCGGCAGCGCGTCGCCCACCTGCTCCTCCGCAGGCGGTAGACCGTCAGCGGGACGCCGGCTCCTGGCAGGTCATGCAGTGAAGCGTGCCGAGGCCCCAGACCAGATCGACCGCGTGTACTCCGACGACCTCGCGACCGGGGAACAGCTCGGCGAGGGCTCCGAGGGCGACGCGGTCGGTCGGGTCGTTGAAGGTCGGGACGAGCACGACGCCGTTCGCGACGTAGAAGTTCGCGTAGCTCGCCGGCAGCCGGCGCCCGTCGAAAAAGAGCGGTCGCGGCATCGGGAGTCGCACGACCTCGAGCGTCCCGCCAGTCGCGTCGCGCGCGTCCTCGAGGCGCTCGCGGTTCTCCTCGAGGATCGCGTGGTTGGGATCCCGCCCGTCGGGCTCCGAGCAGAGGACGACACGGCCCGGCGCCACGAAGCGGCAGACGTCGTCGACGTGCCCGTGGGTGTCGTCGCCGGCGATCCCGCGTCCGAGCCACAGGACCTTGCGGATCCCGAGCCCCGCGGCGAGCGCGCTCTCGGTGCCCTCGCGGCCGAGCCCAGGGTTTCGCTCCTGGACCTCCGAGAGCAGGCACTCCTCGGTAGCGAGGAGCGTCCCCGCCCCGTCGACGTCGATCGCGCCGCCCTCCAGCGCCACGGGCCTGCCGCCCGACGCGGCCTGCCACGAAGGCAGATCGAGGAGGCGGGCCATGGCGGCGCCCACGCGGGCGTCCTTCTTCCAGTCGGGGTACTTCGCCCACGCGTTGAAGCGCCACAGGGTCGCGCAGCGCCGCCCGGTCCGGTCGCTGACGATGAGCGCGCCCGAGTCACGGGTCCAGACGCGGTCGGTCGGGACGCGGTGGAAGTCGATCGCGTCCAGGGGAGCGCCCACCCGCCCGAGGACCCGGCGGGCGCCGGCCTCGCGTGCCGCGCCGTCGACGAGGATCCGGACGCGCTCGTGCGGCGCCAGGTGGCGCACGACCTCGCCATACACCCACGGAATCGTCGTCAGCTTGCCCGGCCAGTCCGTCCGGTTGTGGGGCCAGGCGATCCATGTCGCGACGTGCTCGTCCCATTCGGCGGGCAGCGCGTAGCCGAGGCTCGATGGTGCGCGGCCCGGAGCAGCCACGGTCAGCGGTCCGACCAGCGCTGTGCGATCTGCCCGTACGCGTCCACGCGACGGTCGCGGAAGAACGGCCAGTGCCGCCGCACCTTCTCGAGCCAGCCGAGGTCGCACCTGGCCAGGAGCACCTCCTCGCGGTCGCGCGACGCCTCGGCGATGACCACGCCGAACGGATCGGCGACGAACGAGCCTCCCCAGAACTCGATGCCCTCGCCGGCGCCAACCTCGAGGCCGACGCGGTTGCACGCGGCGACGTAGACGCCGTTCGCGATCGCGTGTGCGCGCTGGACGGTCTGCCACGCGCTCGCCTGGGCGTCGCCGTGCCTGGCCTTCTCGGACGGATGCCAGCCGATCGCGGTCGGGTAGAAGAGCACCGTCGCGCCGGCGAGCGCGGTCAAGCGTGCGCCCTCGGGGAACCACTGGTCCCAGCAGATGAGCGCGCCGATCCGCGCGTGCCGCGTGTCGAACGCGCGAAAGCCCGTGTCGCCCGGGGCGAAGTAGAACTTCTCGAGGTACAGCGGGTCGTCGGGGATGTGCATCTTGCGGTACAGCCCCGCGATCGATCCGTCGGCGTCGAGGATCGCGGCGCTGTTGTGGTACACGCCGGGCGCGCGCTTCTCGAACACGGGCGCGACGACGACGATCCCCTTCTCCTTCGCGATCGCGCCCAGCGCCTCCGTGGTGGGGCCCGGCACCGGCTCGGCCAGGTCGAAGCGCGAGTGGTCCTCGGTCTGGCAGAAGTACTGCGAGCGAAACAGCTCGGGCAGGCACACGACCGTGGCGCCATCGCGCGCCGCCTCGCGGACCAGCCGCTCCGCCGTGGCGAGGTTCTGGGCCGGATCCGCCGTCATCCGCATCTGGACGAGGCCGATCGTGAAGCTCGTGGCGGGCACGCTACTCCTTGACGGGAAGGACGTGGATCGCCTTGATGACGAGCTGCACCGTGTCGCCGGGCTTCAGCGCGAGCGCCTCCAGCGACTCCGTCGTCAGCACGGACGCCATCTTGGCGGGCGCGACCACGTCGAACTTCACGAGCGACATGACGTCGCCCTGCTTCACCGAGGTCACCTTGGCGTTGATCGCGTTCTGCGCACCGTACTTCATGGGGCCTCCTCCGGAGAGCCGCGACTGTGGCACGGGCGGCCCGGAGGGGCAACGGAGCATCGATCATGGACAGTCGCGGCCAGGGGCGTAATGTCCCCGCGTCTTGGGCACTGGGCTCGAGTCAGCTCGCGATGAAGCGGCCGCGGACGACGGCGAGGAGGGCGGCAAGATCTCCCTGGCGGAGGAGCGCTTCGAGCGCGGCAGGCGAACCGTGGGCCTGTTCGTCGGCCCGGCGCTCTTCGCGTTTCTCTGGCTCCTCCCGCTGCCCGGAATCTCGACCGAGGCCCACCGGCTCGCCGCGGTCCTCGGCTGGATCCTGACTTACTGGATCTGCGAGCCGATCCCCATTCCCGCGACTGCCCTGCTCGGGCCGGTCCTGTGCGTCGTCCTCGGGATCGCCGAGCCGCAGGTGGTCTTCGCTCCCTTCGCCAACCCCGTTGTGTTCCTCTTCATCGGCAGCTTCATCCTCGCGCAGGGGATGATCGCCCATGGTCTGAACGAGCGGATCGCCCTGTCGATCCTGTCGGCCGGGTGGGTCGCGGGACGCGGGCGGCGGCTCGCGCTCGCGGTCGGGCTCATCCCCCTCGTCATCTCCGGATGGATCAGCGACAGCGCGACGACCGCGATGATCTACCCGATCCTGATCGGGATCCTGGACAGTCTGCACGGCACCTCGCGCTCCCCGCAGGGCCGGCGTTTCTCGTCGGGGCTCCTCTTGACCATCTCCTACGCCGCGCTGATCGGCGGCGTCATGACGCCCGTGGGCACGCCGCCGAACCTGATTGGGATCGGGATGCTCGGCAGGCTGGCCGATCGGCACGTCGGCTTCTTCCAGTGGATGACGCTGGCCGCTCCGATCGCGCTCGCTCTGGGCGCGTGCATGTTCGCGATCATGGCGGTGGCCTTTCCCGCCGTGCACACCGACGGCGCCGAGGCGATGGAGTTCGTACGGCGCCGGCGCGCGGCGCTCGGGCCGTGGAGCCGGGGCGAGAAGAACGCGCTCTTCGCGTTCGTGGTCGCCGTCGTGCTCTGGGTCCTTCCGGGGATCGTGGCGTCGACCATCGGGCCGAAGGCGGCCACGGCCAGGCTCCTCGAGCGCCACCTGCCGGAGGGGGTCGCCTCGCTGATCGCCGCACTGCTCCTGTTCCTCTTGCCGACGGACTGGAAGGCCCGGCGCTTCACCCTCCGCTGGTCGGACGCCACCCGCATCCACTGGGGGACGATCCTCCTGTTTGGCGGCGGGCTGTCCCTCGGCGGCCTCATGTTCTCGACGCACCTCGCCGAGGTCCTCGGCAACGCCCTCATCGAGTGGAGCGGCGTCGAGTCCGTCTGGGGTCTTTGCGCGATCTCCATTGCCCTCGCCATCGGTCTGACCGAGGTGACCTCGAACACCGCCACCGCGAGCATGCTCGTGCCGGTCGTCATCGCGCTCGCCAACGTGCTGGAGGTCAGCCCGGTCCCGCCGACCATCGGCGTCTGCATGGGCGCGAGCATGGCCTTCATGCTGCCGGTCTCGACCCCATCGAACGCGATCGTCTACGGCTCGGGCCGCGTCCCCATCACCGCGATGATCCGCGCGGGGATCGTCCTCGACGTGCTCGGGTTCGGCGTCATCTTCGCGGGCCTGAGGCTGCTTTGCCCCTTGCTCGGTCTCGCCTGACCTGTGGCATCCTGTCGGTCGTGGAAGGACGTGGCCTCATGAAGGGCGGGCAGTCGGCGTTGCTCCTTGCCGCGCTGGTGGCCGCCTGCGGGCCGGCTCCGACGGTCGGAACGACCGAGAGCGCGATCTACCGCGGCGAGGAGGCCCGCGCGGGCTGGGACAACGTCGTCCGCCTGAACCGCTGGGCGAGCCAGTTCGACGCGAGCTCGTGCTCGGCCACGGTCGTGGCGCCCAGGGTCGCGACCACCGCGAAGCACTGCCTCGAGGACACGGATCCCTCGGACCTCGCGCTCGAGCTCGGTCCGGACGGCGAGAGCGGCGCCGTCGCGATCGCCGAGCTCCGCGTGACCGACGGAGACATGTCCCGCGGGCGGGACATCGCCGTCCTGATCGCCGCGGATCGCATCCAGGTCTACCCGTATGCGCCCTTCGCGCGGGAGTGGCAGCCGGCGGAAGGCGACCCGATCACCCTGGTGGGGTACGGGCAGCGCGACAACGGCTTCGCCGGGCGCCGGATGGTCGGCGATGCCGTGCTCGAGGGCATCGAGGAGGCCTACCTCACGACGTCCGGAGACCCCGCGTGCTTCGGCGACTCGGGCGGCGCGGCGTTCGACGCCGGGGAGATGCTCGTCGGCGTGATCGTCAACGTGTTCGGCTTCGACCCGGACGACCCGTGCGAGGGCCTTTCGGGACACACTCGAGTCGACGCATGGTCTGCCATGATCGACCAGGCGATCCAGGACTCCACGATCTGCGAGGACGAGGTCTGCGACGACGGCTGGGACGACGACTGCGACGGCCTCGTCGACGAGGGCTGCCTTCCGCTCGGAAGCCCCTGCACGGCCCCCGACGACTGCGCCTCCCGCGACTGCCGCGAAGTAGAGGGCGCAAGCCAGTGCACTCGGACCTGCGATCCCAACGCGGGCTCGGCCGCCTGCCCCGAGGGGCTCTGGTGCGCCCCCGTCGCCGACGGCGCTGCATGCGCCTCCGGAGATCCACCGCCCGACCCCGACCCGGTGGATGCGGCCGTGGACCTCCCAGACGCGGCCGACGCCGGCCCCGCCGACACCGCTTCGTACGGCTGCGGCTGCCGGATTCCGGGGTCCGCCGGCCGCCGCGCGGCCGGGCTCTCGGTGATCTTCCTGGCGGCGCTGGCGCCACTCGGCGTCTCACGAAGACGTGGCCCGCGTTGCCGCCCCCGTCCATTCCGATGGCCCACACGACGGCGCCGTCGTCGTACTGCACGCTCGACGGTGGCGGGATCCTGTGCTTCGGCCGGGGCGCCTCTGGACCAACGTGTGAGGAGAACCTGACGACAGGAACTCCCTACGATCTCGCGCGGGGCCAATTCTCCGCTACCTGGGTCAGCCTCTTGGTGTCGGCAATGTAGCTCTCGAAATAGCCACAGTCCGGGCAGAGGTAGGTATTGTACGTGGTCGCGCTTGCGGATTCCCCAATCCACACATAGGCCCCTTGAGGTTTTCCTCCGATGGTGATCCCACGTTCCAGCACTCGCACACCGTCTGAGCCACACTTCGGGCAAATGCCGTCTTTCATGAGGTCGCTCCTGACTGCGTTTTCCCGTCTCTCGACGGTACGAGCGGCGCTCGGGCCCGGTCAAGCGATCTCTCGAGGCAGGCTTGGGCGCAGCCGGAGCGTGGAGGGGCCACCTCCGTGGCTACACTGGCCGCTCCCGTCGCAGGACGCCACGCAAAGGCGAGTGGCACGCCATCTGCTCGGGGCGCCTGGTCGCATGCATCGCGAGTGCTCGCTCGCTGTCCTGTTGGCCCTGCAGACCGGCTGCGTCGATCCGACCGACTCGTCGTACGACCTCGATCACGACGACGTCTCCGCGGCGGCGTCCTACGACGTCTGCGAGGGCTTCGCTGGAGGAGAGCTCACGGGCGACGACCTACTCGTGCTCGTCAACAAGGAGCCTCAACGTCAGCTCCGTTCGGATGACGCCCCAGCCGACCTCGTCGCGCTCGGTCCCTCCTACTTCATGCCGGGCCGGGACGGGATGCTGCGGGGGCCGGCGGCCGACGGCCTGTACGAGCTGATCGACACGGCCGCGGCCGAGATCGGTGTCGCGCTCAGGGTGCGCTCCGCCTATCGATCCTTTCGCGAGCAGTGCGCAACGTACCGGGCCAAGGTCGACGAGAACGGACCCGAGCACGCCGCGCGCTACAGCGCCCTTCCGGGGCGTAGCCAGCATCAGCTCGGCACCACGGTCGATCTGACCTCGGCCGGGCTGGACTGGGCGCTGTCGCCCTCGATGGGCAGTCGAGCCGAAGGCGAGTGGCTGTCCGACAACGCCCATCGATTCGGCTTCGCACTGAGCTACCCTCGGGGCGCCGAGCCGATCACGGGCTACGCATACGAGCCGTGGCACTTTCGCTACGTCGGGCTGGCCGCCGCCGCCGAGCTGCGCAACAGCGGACTTCTGCTTGACGAGTACCTGTTCGCTTGCGCGGAGGCCGAGCCCCTGCGCTGCCCGCGCGAGCAGCCGGGCGATCGGCCGAAGAACCGCGCCTTCATCGGTGGCCACTGCGCCGGCGACGAAGACTGCGCCGGGATCGGAGCCGGGGCGTTTTGCCTCGACGCGGGAACGGCCGCAGCTTCCTGCACGCTGCCCTGCTCCCGCACGTGCCCCGACCGGCCGGGCCTCAACGCGCCGACGTTCTGTGTCGCGGTCGGCGGCTCCGGCGGCCTGTGCCATAGCCGCTGCGATCAGGGGCTGTTTGGCCAGGCCGGGTGCCGCCCGTCGCATCACTGCGCGACTGCCTCGCGCCCATCGCCGGCGACCATCGCCGACGTGTGTCTGCCGGCACAACTCGATTAGCCGCCGATGGCGTTTCGGCGGGCCATGCGAGGCGGCACCCCGGCGTGACGGGTCGAGAACCGAAGCCGCGCGATATCCGTTACTTGGCGGGCCGCCGCCCGCTGACGCAGTGCGGCATCGGAGTTGCTCGACTCGGCGGAAATGGAAAAGGACGGGTCGCACGTGCGCGCCGCTCTCCGGCGGTGCGCCGCGGTGGGCTGCCTCTTGTCTTGTGCCTGCGTCGGTGTGCCGGGCGTCGAGCAGAGGTCGGCGACAGAGACGGACGGCGCGTGGGTCGCAACGGGCCGCTGGGATGCCGCCGAAGAGGACCTGTTCGCTCAGTGGGTCGAGATCCTCGGGCGAGCGCGCGCCGGCGGCGCTTGTTCGACCTTTCAGTCGTGCCTGCGCAATTCGGAGGCGAACCTGCTGTTCGACGAGGACGATGGCGACCTCCGGCTGTTCGCCGACTGCGCGGACCTGCCATACATCGCGCGAGCGTACTTCAGCTACAAGCGACGGCTGCCGTTCTCTTTCGTCGGCGCCATCTCGGGTGGACGCTACACGTCGGACAACCGCGTCCTGGCGCGACGCTCGCACCTTGACTACTCGAGCCTGTCGGCGCTGACGCGCGGCCTGTCCGAGACCGTCCATTCGGGCTTCTTCAGGACTGCGCCCGCGATCGATGTCCGGGCAAGACGCCCTGCTGGACCGCATCGTGGCCGATGGGCATGAGCTGGGCAATCACACCCAGGACCACCGTGGGGCCGTGCGCGAGTGCTCGGGCGAGTGCCTGCGCCGCTCCGTGCTGGAGACGGACGAGCTCATCCGGCAGCACCAGCCTGGGCCGCCGCGGTACTTCCGGTTCCCCTACGGCGAGGCCAACTGCGCGGCGGTCGAGACCGTTCGTGCCCTGGGATACCGCGTCGTTGGCTGGCAGATCGACACGGTCGACTGGGATTTCGCGCGCGACGGAACCTCGTGGCGGGCGCCCGGCTACGAGCACGACTTCGAGGGATGGGTGCACCGATCGGCGGCGGTCGCCGGCGGTGGGGTCCTGCTCATGCACGACATCCACGCAAACACGGCCAACCGGCTCGACTCGATCCTCACGGGGCTCGAGGAAGCAGGGTTCGTCTTCGTCTCGCTCGACAGCGGCTACTTCCCGAGGCTCGACGCTGGACCCGACGAGATGCCGTGGATGGAAGGTCCGGCCGCGATCCCGCCGGGACCTGATGGCGGCGTCGTCGCCAGGATCGAGATCGAGTCGAGCATCATGGCGCGCGAGGTGGCGATCAAGATCGACGTCGAACATCCTCGACCGGACGAGCTCGCCGTCACCGTCGAGCGAGAAGGCCGCTCGTTCGCGCTCGCACGGGACACGGCGAGCGCCGGTCCACGCCTCCGAGCCGTTTTCCCGATCCCCGAGCTCGCCGACTCCGACCTTCAGGGTGAGTGGACGCTCGGGGTGCTGGGCCCCGCGTCCGCCGAACCGGGCACCTTGCGCGCGTGGTCGATCGTCCGGGGACAATAGCGAGCCGGAGCGCTCCGTCGTCAGTGCAGCCGTTGGGTCCCACTTGCTGACGCTCCGCAGGCCCTCCTCGAGCGCAGGCGCTGCTCGGTGTCGGAGTTGAAGCCGACCGAGGAGGTTCTCAGGTGTTGCCGCGGACCTTGTCGCCGCCGCCAGCCCTGACGCCGCTCTCGTTCTTCATTCGGCCCGTCTACCGGGAGCCGTGGGGGCACGTCAACGGGCCACGTGATGCGCCGCGATCCTGCAGCACCTGGGCCTTCCGACCGTGCCGTCGCTCATCGCCCGCGCCAGGAGCCCACGCTCCGAAGCGGCCTGACCCGGCGCCCTCGGCCCGCGTCTCGCGTCCTCCCCGAGAGGCGTCGACGCCCACGTGCGCCTCGGGCACGCCCGATGGCCGGCCGTCCAGGCTGCTCGCGCCCCGCCACCCCCCACCGGCCATCCCCGCCGGCCCATCCGCCGTGTCCCATCCCGGTGTCCGGCGTCGACTTGCCGGAAAACGTCACCCTTACTCGGCATATACTCTCGAACGCCGTGAGACCGCTGGTCGCTCCGCGCTGTCTCGCTTCGGTGGCTCTCTGGTTGGCCACGGTCGCGGGCTGTGGGGGTTCCGAACAGACCGTGTCTCCCACTGCTGCCGGGAACGTGCTGTTTCGGCCGTTCACCAACACGATGAGGGTTCTGTTCATCCTTCTCGACTACGAGGATGACGATGGACCGCTCTTGACGGAGCCAGCGGCCGAGGAGCTGGCAGCGGTCGTCGGGGAGTCGTTCGAAGCGAACGCCTACGGTCGACTGAGCATGTCCGTCGACGTCACGCCCGTGCTGACCATGCCGCGGCCAGGATCCGCCTACGAAACTGGACCGTCGCTCGTCCGCCTGCGCGCCGACGCGCTGCTGGTGGCCGAGCAGGCTGGGTTCGACCCCGACTCCTACGACCTCGAGGTGATCTTCGGCGTCGTTCACTGGCCCACGGCCGCGAGCGGAATCGGCGCGCTCGACAACCACACCGTCTTCATCAACCGCGTCGGCCCCCGGCTGACCGTTCACGAGATGGGCCACGCCATGGGCTTCGGGCACGCCAACTTCCTCCACGTAGTCGAGGGATCGCCGCTCGACCCATCGGCCGTCGAAGTCCTGTACGCCGACGAGTGGGACCCTATGGGCGGCGGGGGCGGCCAGCCCCCGGACGTCGACGTCGAGCTGCAATTCAACCCATGGTTCAAGCTGCGCAGCGGGTGGCTCGACGAGGACTCGGTCCAGACAGCGGCCGACTCTGAAGAGGTCGACCTCATCGCGCTCGAGGTCGACCCGTCCGCAGGCGACGGGACGGCACACGCGCTTCGGATCCGAAGAGACGTCGCCTCCGACTACTGGGTGTTCCTCCGCACCGAGACCGGGGAGCCGCTGGAGGGTCCCATCGTGACGCTGGGCTATCGTTCACAGAACTCCAACATCATGCAGAGCCGGCTGCTCGACATGACGCCGGGATCGATCGCCGACTCCGGACCGAACCCCCGTTCCGGGCGGAGGTCGACACCACCACGCTCGAGGACGGCGTGTTCGCGCTCGTCGCGGTCGCGACCGACGTCGACGGCGAGGTCAGCACCATGCTCCGCCCGCACATCATAGACAACACGGGCCCGACCCGGTGACGGGGGCACGCGAGGGCGCCCGACCAGCGAAAGGCCCTCGGCGACTCCGCCGACCGGAGGCGAGGCTGCCCGCAACCCCGGCGATCCACGCAAGCCATGAGGCTCCCGGTGCCGATCTCGTCGCGTTGCAGGAGCATCCGAAGCCGCCGCCGGCCGGCGCACCGCCCGCATCGGCACCCACCGGACTGCCCGTGTCGCGATCGTCCGCCGCGCCGGCATCGGCACCGCCGTCCGGGCCCGGCTGCGTGTGGCCGCCGGCGTCGGGATTGCCCGGCTCGGGGCATTCGCCGCACCACTCGTATGCGCCGATGTCGATCCCGTCGCCCTGCGGGCGGGCGACACCGTCGCGATCCCGGCTCACGCCTTCGATGGGCTCGCCGCGGTCGATGGCGGGCGAGCCCGCAGACAGGTGGTAGTCGTCGGACGTCGCGTCGATGAAGGCAGACTCGCCGACCGCCAGGTTCGTGGGACCGATCGCTTCTCCCGGGAGCGTCTCCGACAGCACGAGGAGGTTCCGGACGTCGAGCACGGACGCAGCGGCCTCTGCTTCGTCGAACGGCCGCTCCACGTCGCGGCCGAACGTCGATCCGAGGACCGCGAGCCGCTCGATGTCGTTCTCGTAGCGGACACCGACCTCCACGTCGAAGACCACCGCGTTGGCGATCCGGACCCAGGACCCCAGCGGGTGCTCGTCCGTGGGGCCTCGCGTCCGGAAGGCGATCTCGGAGTCGTGGACGGTCACGCGGTCCAGCGTGCAGTCGACGTTCTCCTTGATGTTGAACGCGGCCATGTTCGGAACGAGCCCGCGACGAAAGCCGCGGGCCACCGTGTCGCTGATGATCAACATGGCCCGGGGCGCGGCTTCCGTGGCCTTGGTATCGACGCCGTTCTCGCCCGGGACCGTTCCCGCCGAAAAGCCAGCCTCGGCCGCCGGCAGCGGCTCGAGCCACAGCTCGCAGCCCTCGATGGTCACGTCGGTCCAGCCGGTCTGTTCCCGATCGGGGTCGAGCTGGACGGCGTCGCCCGAGAACGTATGGATCTCCGTGTCGCGGATCACCAGACCCCGCATCGGCCCGCCCACGATGCCGTGAGCATCCCTGCGGCCGTCCGTCGAGTCGAGGCAATGATGGATGAGCGAGCGCTCGACCAGGACGCCTTCCTGGCCGCTCATGTCGAGACAATCTCGCCCGGACCGTCGGATCTCGGAGTCGCGCAGGACGAAATGGTCGCCCTCGTCGCGAACCGCGAGCGCATCGTCCGGCCCGTACTGGCCGTCGAGGATCAGGCCCTCGACGACGAAGTAGGGATGCTCGACGCGCAGGACCCGACCGCTCGACGAGAGGATCGTGGGTCCCCTGGCGGGATCCCGTCGAAGGACGATGGGGGCGGCCTCGGTCCCGCCGCGCACGGTGCGGAGCGACTCCGAGTAGGTCCCCTCCCGCACGGTGATCACGTCCCCCGGACCGGCCACGTCCAGCCCGTCCTGCACGCTCCCGAACGGATCGTCCGCTGTCCCACCTCCGGATCCATCCGCCTCGACGAACCACTCCTCCGCGCGCACCGTTGCGACGGGGACCTCGACGAGCAGAAGGAGGAGACCCGCGGTCGCGCCGTTTCTCATTTCTCACCCTCCCACTTCGTGAGACCACCGACCGGCCGTCCCGCCAGAGCGCATCGGGGTAGCCGGGCACGAGCACCGTTCGTGCCACTCCGCCGGAGGGCAATCCGTGCATTCGCGCGGCCGCACCGGCGCGACCTGGGTAGGGCGCGTCCCACGGTGGGTAGCGATCAGGGCACCCAACGGGACGAAGGTCGAGCCGATCCTGGTTGCCCGGGCGGCGTACCCCTTGCAGCCGGGCGGCCGGATGGGGGCGAAGTCGAGGAGCGGTGCAGACGTGCCAAACCCGATCGGCCTTCGGAGTGATCGCGAGGGCTGGCCCGATCCGGGGGCCCGCCGTCACGGATGGGCTTCGAGACGAGCAGCGGTGCTCCGCGCGCTGGTGATGATCGGCTCGTCCGCCCTGGCCCTGCCGCTCGCCTGCACGGTCGATGGCCTCGACCTGACCGCCAAGAGCTGTCCTTGCGCCGTGGGCTGGACGTGCGAGGACGGTCGTTGCCTGCCCGCCCGCGACGCGGCGACGGACGGCGACGCAGACGCTGGTGCCGGGCGCGACGCTGGCGTCGAGCCCGACGGTGGAAGAGAGCCCGGCCGCGACGCCGGCGTGGAGCCCGACGGCGGAGCAGATCCCGGCGGCGACGCTGGCCGTCCCGGCGACGCCGCGACCGACTGCCCGCCCGGGCGGACGCTGTGCCGCGGCGAGTGCGTGGATCTGTCGACCAGCGTGGAGCACTGCGGGCGCTGCGACTGGCCGTGCGACGATGGCGAGTGCGTCGGCGGCGAGTGCTTCTGCGACGATCCCCTCCCGGAGCTGTGCCAGGCGGAAGATAGGCGCCGCTGCGCGGATCTGCTGCATGGCGTTTGGGACTGCGGGGCCTGCTTCGTCAGGTGCGCCGAGGGCCAGTGCGTGGACGGAGAGTGCGTCTGCTACCCACCCTCGTCGCCCTGCCCCCATCTGGACGACACGTTATGCCGGGAGCTCACCCGCGATCCCAGCAACTGCGGGCTGTGCGGCTTCGAGTGCGACGACGGCGAGACCTGCATGGATGGGACGTGCGTGAACGAGACCTAGCGTATCGACCCATCCCTCAGGGACGCTCGTCTGGTGCCCCGTCCTCGATCACCGACAGGACCTGCTCCGGCTGCGACGCTGACAGGTTCGGCCGATGCTGCTGCGCACGCTCGCGCCGTTGCTCACCGCGCTCGCCTCCTCATGGGCCAGCTCGGGTCCAAGCCCGAGCCGAGCGAGGACGCCGCCCCGCTGCGGTCGCCCTGGCTCGACCCCGGCTACCGCGGGTTCGCGACGCCGCAGATGACCAGGCAGGGCCCCTCGCCGTTGGTCGCGACGCATTCGCGGCAGGTGGCGCTCTGGCAGGTCGGGAGGGAACCATCGGCGTTCGGCGGCGAGTTCATGCAGGCCGTCAGCATCGAGGGGCCTCTCCGTAGCTCAGCTGAGGAGGAGGTCGCGGTACCGGGAGTCGCCGGGACCGTGGTTGGCGCCACAGGCATTCCGGGCGGCACGGCTTGCGGAGTCGGCGGCGTCGTGAGCCCTGGTACCGGGGGGTCGGCGCCGGTGAGATCCGGCGACGGCCCGCCAGCGGGTTGTCCGCAGCCCCACAGGGAGACGAACGAAAACACCGCGATCAGCGCCCACCAGCCAGGTCTCATCGGTACGCGACGGATCATCGCCACAGAGCGCGACGCCTGAGGCTCGGCGGACACGCCAAACGGGACTCCCCGCACCAGTCTCCTAGTCCCGCACCGCCGGCAGCTTGACGATGAACACCGTCTTGCCTGGCTCGCTCTCGGCGGTGATCTTGCCGCCGCGGCGCACGACGATCCCCCTGACGATGTGCAGTCCCAGCCCCGCTCCCTTGGGCTCGGGCTTGGTGGTGAAGCCCTCGTCCCAGATCCTCGGAAGGATCTCGGCGGGGATTCCAGCGCCAGAATCGGTGACCGTGAAGATCGCGAGGTCGTCCTCGGTCCTCAGGTGAATCGAGACCCGGTGCTTGTGCGCCTCTCCTTCCGGCAGAGCGCGCCACGCGTTCGCCAGGAGGTTCATCAGGACCTGCGCGAGCTCCGTGGCGGGCAGGCCCACCTGCGGGCGGCCCTCGATGATCGCCTCGCACCGCGCCCTGCGGCCGAGCTCCGGACGGATCATCGCCATCGCCGTCTCCACGACCCGCGCGGCGTCGGCCACGCCCGACTTGGCGGCATGCCCCTCGGCGATCTCCTGGGCGCGGCGCAAGAGGTCCGTGACGTGGTCGACGTGCACCTCACCGCTCCTCGCGACCTCGCCGAGCTGGGCCCCGAGGGCCGGGTCGGTCACCTTGGCCGCGAGGACGCGAGCCTTCGCCAGCGTCAGCGCCAGGAACGAGAGCTGCTGAGCGAGCTCGTGGGTCAGCTTGCTCGTCACCATCAGCGCTGCCTCCTCGCCTCGGAGGAGCCTGAGCTCGACGTCGGCCATCAGCCGCTGAAGGTGGACGACGTCGATCGCGGTCCTCAACGTCGCTCTGAGCTCGTCCTCCGTCCAGGGCTTGCGGAGGTAGCGCGCCACCTGCCCGCGGTTGATCGCCTCGAGCGCCATCTCCAGGTCCGCGTACGCCGTGACTATGATCCTGACGACGTGTGGCTTGAGCACTCGTGCGCGCTCGCAGACCTGCACGCCATCCATCCCGGGCATCTTCTGGTCGGCGAGCAGGACGGCCACGTCGTGCTCGATGAGCTTCTTGAGCGCCTCCTCGCCCGAGCTCGCGGTGATGACGCAGAAGTGCTCCTCGAGCGCGTAGCGCATGGCCACGAGGCTCGCGCGGTCGTCGTCGACGCAGAGGATCGGGAATTGTCGGTAGTCGATGCTCATCCGCTGGTCGCCGATTGTACGACGTGCCCGGTCCTGATCGGTAGCGCGATGCGGACGAGAGTCCCTCCGTCCCGGGGGCACTCCACCTCGATCGTGCCGAGGTGCTCGTTGACGATCCGCTTGGCGATCGCGAGACCGAGCCCCGTACCTTCCCCGCCCAAGCGGGTCGTGAAGAACGGGTCGAAGATCCTCGGAAGGACCCCGGGCGCGATCCCAGGTCCCGAGTCCGCCACCTCGATCACGCAGCGCTCCGCCTCGATTCGCGAGCCGACCGAGACCTTCCCGGATGCGCCCGCAGCTCTGAGCGCGTTGTCTATCACGTTGAGGATCACCTGATTCAGCTCCGCGGGCCGCCCCGCGACCTCGGCGCCGATCCCCGCGGACAGGATCACCTGGGCGGGCTCGTCGCTCCGGGCGCTGAGGAGGCGGATCGCCGCCTCCAGCGCCTCGGCCGGGCGCCAGACCCCGACCTGTTCGCGGTCGATGCGCGAAAGGTCGATCAGGTCTCTCGTCACCCGCTCGATTCGCCCGATCGCGTCACCGACGACCCCGAGCACCTCCGCCGTCCGGTCGTCGAGCTTGCCGGCGGCCTCGAGAGTCCTGGTCAGCCGCGGCAGTATCCCCTGGATGGCCGACAGGGGGTTTCTGACCTCGTGCGCCACGCCCGCGGCCACCATGCCCAGGATCGCAAGCCTCTCGCGCCGGCCCACGTCCTCCATCAGGCCCCGCAGGCGCAGGTGGACCTCCACGCGCGCGAGGAGCTCTCGCTCGTTGAAGGGCTTGGCGAGGTAGTCGTCCGCGCCCGCCGCGAATCCCTCGACCAGCCGATCCACTCCGGTCTTGGCGGTCAAGAGCAGCACCGGGATCGGGCGCGTGGCCACGTCCGCCTTGAGCCGCCGGCACAGCTCGTAGCCGTCCATCCGGGGCATCATCACGTCGCTCACGACGAGGTCCGGCTTGCAGTCCGCGATCCGCGCGAGCGCATCCTCGCCGTCGGGCGCCTGCAGCACCCGGTATCGCCCCGAGAGGGAGCGGGCCACGAAGCTCCTCAGCTCGTCGTGGTCCTCGACGACGAGGATGGTGGGCGCGCCCTCGGGAGCGGTGGCAGGCTCGACCGCGTCGGCCGACGAGCTCTCGGCCCGAAGCTCGGCCAGAGCCCCCGCCGACCCGACCAGGGACGACCAGGGGTCGAGATCGCTCTGGCGGCGAACGACGGAGACGGGCACCGCAGCCTGGCGTCGCTCGAGGCTCGCGGCGGGGATTCGATCGGCCGACAGGGGCAGCCGCATCGTGAACGTGGCGCCCTGACCGGGCTCGCTGCTCAGACCGACCTTCCCACCGTGAAGCGAGGCGATCTCGCTGACCAGCGCGAGGCCGATGCCCGTTCCTCCTGCGCGTCGCGGGCCTTGCGAGGCCTGCGCGAAGCGCTCGAAGACGCTGGACTGGTCCTCGGGCGAGATCCCCGGTCCCGTGTCGGCGACCTCGACCGTCGCGTCCTGACCATCTACCCGGACCTCGACGACGACGCGGCCGCCCCGCGGTGTGAACTTGAGCGCGTTGGCGACGAGGTTCGACAGCGCGATGTCGATGCGGTCCGGATCGAGCGGTACGGCCGGGATGCCTGCCACCGTCTCGACGGCGAGCTCGATGCCTCGCTCCGCCGCGAGCGGCTCGAAGGGGGAGGCGACCTGACGCGCGAGCGCCCCGAGGTCCGTGGGCACGGGCCGGATCCGCATCCCGCCCGCATCGACCTTGGCCAGGTCGAGGAGCTCGTTGATCAACCTGAACAGCCGAACGGAGTTCCTGTGCATCGTGGCGAGCGCGTCGGGGCCGGCCCGCCCGGGATCCTCCAGCATCGCTTCGAGCGGGGCGAGGATCAGGGTGAGCGGAGTCCTCAGCTCGTGCGAGACGTTCGCGAAGAAGTCGTTCTTGGCGCGGCTGACCTCGCGGAGCTGGTCGAGCGCGTGGTTGAGCTCCCGGGTGCGGTCCTCCACTTTCTGATCGACGGCCCGCTTGGCCTCTACGGCCTCGGCGAACCGCCGCTCCGTCGCCTCCGCCGAGGCCGCGAGCGCTGCGTTCTGCTCTTCCAGGTAGCGGCCGCGGCGCACGATCTCGCGGCGCGAGTCGACGAGCGCCCCGATCGCTCCGCCGAGCGTCGCGAAGACCGCGAGCGCCGTGCCCATCCCTGCATCACCGAGCCAGTGGGCGGCGAGGCCCGCCCCGACGCCGGCCGCGAGGCCGGTCATCAGGCCGACCGAACGTCTGGCGGGGAGCCACCGGAACTCGTACAGGCACTGCGGCGCGCCGAGCGCGTGGCATTCGTGCTCGATGAGCCGCGCCTCCGGGAGGCCGAAGACGGTGGGGATCGCGGCGAGCTGGGCGCCTCGAAGGGTGCACATCAGCCGCGTCCTCTCCCGGGGCGCCCCGTCGAGCGGGCGGTACTCGATCACGATCCGTCCGCGCGCGCGTTCCCGGATCGTCATCCTGGCGACCTTGTTCACCGTGGGCGCGACCTGCGCGATCCTCGCGAAGAGGGCCTCGGTGTTCGACAGGGCCCTCACGAGCGCGTAGAGGAAGCCGAGCACCCTCGGCGAGAACCCGGCGCGGCCCGCCTGCACGAGGATCTCGGCCGAGCCGGCCGTCTCGACGACTCGCTCGCAGAGCAGCTCGCAGAACGCGAGAGAGAGCCAGCCGGTCTCGTCGTCGAGCTCCGCGCGCGTCACGCCCAGCGGAGCCAAGAGCTCCGTCACGGCCACGGACCCGAGCCTCCGGTCGGCCTCGTCGAGCAGCGCCCGCGCGAACCTCGCGCTGACCTCGGGCGCCCAGATCGGGACGGTCATCGCGACACCGCCGATCCGATCCACGCCTGGTTCGCGTAGGTGCGCCCGATCTCGCCGACCTCGAATCCGGCTCGGACGAGCTCCTCGCGGAGCTCGACTTCGCGAAAGAAGCGGAAGGCGCCCTGGTCTCCCTGGCGACGGATGCGCTCGTTGTAGGCAAGGATCGCGACCGTCGGGACAATCACGCGCGCCATGCGCCGCGCGGCGCCGATGGGTCCCTGCTCGCGCCACCACCGGCGCACCGACTCGACGTAGACCATCTGGGGCTTCGCGCCCTCGACCGGCGTCACGAAGACGAAGCGCCCGCCGGGCCTGAGCACCCGGCGGACCTCGCGCAGGCAACGCTCGGCGGCCGCGGGCGACAGCGTGTAAAGGACGTTCACGGCCGTCACCCGCTCGAAGCTGGCCGGCCGGATCGGCAGCGGCGAGTCGAGGGTGGCGCGGATGCACGGTACGCTCGGCCCCTTCGAGGCGGCACGCGCGAGGCCGCGATCGTTGGCGTCGAGCGCGACGGCGGTCGCGCCAGCGGCGCGCAGTCTCGACAGGAGGTTCCCGGTTCCGGCGCCGACGTCCAGGATCCGCACCCCGCGCGCCGGCTCGCAGAGCCGCGCCACGAGGTCCAGCATCTCGCGGTACGGCTCGAACTGCTCGAGGGCGTCGTAGTACCGGAAGTACCGATCCCAGAAGCCCTGGTCGTAGCCGGCCGTGCTCATCGCATGAACTTCCTCAGGGGCCCCGGCGAGGCAACGCCGATCTCGAGGAGCTGGGCCTCGAGGCCGAACTGAAGGTGGACGAACGGATGGGATATCGGCTCGAAGCCGATCGCGCGATAGAACCGTGCGTGCGAGAGGCGCACGCCGATCAGGATACGCTCGACCCCCTGCACCTGGGCCATCTGGACGTCGCGGGCGATGAGGAGGAGCCCGAGGCCAAGGCGCGCGTTGACGTCCTGCCGGTACGCCCGCGAGACGGCGAGCCTTCCACCTTCCGCTCGCCGGCTCGAAGGCCGCGGCCACACCTCCTCGGGCGCGTACTGCTGGAACGGCAGGCCCCCGGGCCCGTCGGGGACGAGCCGGATCGTGCCCGCGATGAGGTCCCCGGCGCGAGCGAGGAGCACGGTGGCGCGAGACTCGAAGTCGTCGGACCATGCGGAACGTGGACAGCGCGCCGCCACGACGTCCCCCTCGCCCATGAAGGCCTCGTAGGAAAGATCGGCGGCCGCGTCGCGCTCCTCGGGGGTTCGAGCCTCGACGATCCTCACGTCGGTGCGTGCGAGCAGCGCCGCCTGCACGAGCTCCGCACCTGGCCCGCCACGCCGCAGCCGCACGGATCCGAACTCGTGCGCGCCGACCCACAGCGGCAGGTTCAGATCGGCGGCTCCCGGCGGCGGAGCGATCACGACTCGCAGTTGCGTTCGCGGCTGGCCGCGGACCGAGCGGCGATCGACGAAGACGTCACGCACGGCCCGGCGGACGAGCTCCCTTCCCTTGGCGACGAGCCGAACCTCCTCGACGGCCCCGGAGAGCTGGAAGTCCTCGGGCGCGATGCACCCGAAGCCGTGTGATGAGACGTCTGCGAGCAGGGCCTCGCCAACCACCGCGCCGGCCCGCTCGAGGTGGACCCGGATCTCGTCCTCGAGCGGCACGCGGATCCGCTCTGCCCTTCGCCGCTCGCGGGCCTCCGGGTCGGCGCCGAGGAGCGCGCGGACGAGGCGTGCGGCGTCGGCACGGCGCTTCGGGGCGAACAGCCCGTCGGCCAGGCGCTGCACGGCGCTCGTGATCCGGATCGGCGGCCGCGGGTGCTCGAACTCCAGCGCCATCCGGACTGGCGACCCGAGCCCGGCCTGCCCGGATCGGACATGGGCGGTGGCCACGCCGAGAGTCGCGGCGAGCCCGTCGGGGCATTCGACCGTGACCGCGTCGATCCGGTGGGCCTGGCCGATGAGATCGGCGTTCGCCGTGAAGAAGGAGAGCCCGCGGGTCGACAGGTCCTGGACGATCTCGCGGGGCGCCCGCCCGCGCTGTCCCTCGAAATGGGGCGCCACCACCGCCTCGAGAAACGGCGCAACCAAGAGCCGGGCATCCCGTCTCCTCGACGGCTCGCCCGCGCCCGACGATGGATCCACGAGCCAGGAGAATACCACGGCAGCCTTGCGCCGCGCGGTACTCCAGCAGCGCTTCCGTGCCGTGGATCGAGCGTCACGCAAGCTCCCGGCACCCTCCAGACCGCCAGGCCAGCTCCTGGTGGCCGGCTAGCCCCTGCGGGGGCGCCACGCCCGAGCCCGCCACCGCCTGCAGCCGCGACGCCAGCACCGCCGCCTCGTTCCCGTTCGGCGTCGCCCGACTCAGTCCGCTCCGTACAGCCGGACTAGCCCCAGCCTCGCGATGCGGCCGAAGTCGTCGTCCAGCGACCAGACCTCGCCGTCGTTCTCCGCTGCGACGACCCCGATCAGGAGGTCAACCACCCCGAACCGTTCGCCGGAGCGCACAGCCCGTTCCACCCAGGACTCGAGGACCGTCCAGGACTCCGGCGTCGGGTAGTAGACCGGGAGCGCCGACAGGGAGCGGCGGAGCTTCCGGAAAGACTGCCTCGAGGCGCCACCCAGGAGCTCGAAGCACACGGGAGCCGCGAGCGCCACCAGGTCCTCGTCGAGCAAAGACTCGAAGCGGGCCCGCAGCCCCACGTCGGAGCCGCGCAAGTAGGGGACCCAGACGGAGGTGTCGGCGAAGATCAGCGGCGCACCCCTCTGCGCGGCCGCCGCCTCGACCGGTCGACGTCGATGTCCAGTCGGACCTTTCCGGCGAGCGCCTTGAGCTCCTTGATTCGCTCGCGGCGAACGAGCTCGCGGAGGGAGAAGACGATCACGTCCGTCTTCGACTTGTAACCCAGGACGGAGCGCGCCTCTTCGAGGAGATCCTCGGGAATGTCCAGGGTCGTTCGCATACTGAGGAGGCTGTCTCGTATGCTCTCGGATGTCAAACCGAGAGCCGATCCGGCAGATCACCGACCGCCGGCCGTGGATCCTGGGCAGCTCGTTGGCCAATCCAAATGACGAGCTCTCGACCTGAGAGTGATTCGTTCGGTCGAACCTCGCGCTCGCACTCGAAGGCTGACCGCGTTCCTGTCCGAGCTTGAGCCCACCACTACCGCCTCGCCGCCCGGCGCCCCGACCAGCACCGACACGCCTGCGGGCCAGAAGGCTCGGTAGCGCCGCGTTCACGCCAGTGCTCCCGAGCCCTTCGTGTACACTCCATGAGCGTGAACGCCCCCGCCACGGTACCTGCCTCCGGCGCTCGCTGCGCCGCCCATCCCGAGTCGGCCGCCGATGCCACGTGCACCCGCTGCGGCAGCTTCTATTGCGAGAGCTGCGCCGGCTACCAGTTCGGCGCCGAGCGGTTTTGCGTGCGCTGCGATCCCGGCGGCGAGTACGTGGCCTGGGAGGACCGGCGGCGGCTCGGGACCTGGACGGCCTTCCTGCGGACGCTCAAGTCGCTTCTGCTCGGCCCCGACCGCTTCTTCCAGCGGATGCCCGCTCACGGAGGGTTCGGCGGCCCGCTGCTCTTCGCATGGATCTCGTGGCTGCTCGCCGTGGGGATGGTGTTCATCATCTACGCGGTGATCGTGGGCGGTATGTTCGCCATCCTGCCCTTCCCGCCGGACGCGGCCGGAGAGCAGGGACCCACCGCACCGATCATCGTCGGCATCGCCCTCGCGGTCATGGGCTGCCTCGCGCTGGGAATCGTCCCCGCGCTCTTCGTCTGGTCACTGCTCCTCCACCTCTTCGCGAAGATCTTCGGCGGAGCCGCCTCGTACGAGGCGACCTTCCGCTGCCACGCCTATGCCTCAGGGGCGCTCGCGCTGGGCATCATCCCGTTCATCGGCATGACGGCCGGAGAGGTCTACTGGGTCGTCCTCTCGATCTTCGCGGTCAAGCACGCCCACAAGGTGAGCACCGGCCGCGCCGTGGCGATTGTCCTGACGATTCCCTTGTTGTGCTGCGGCCTCTACTTCGTCTCCGTCTTCGGGCTCGCGGCGCTCGGATCAGCGGCCCGGTAGGCCGCCGAGGTCTATGAGCACGAGCTCCTCTCGGTAGAGCACCGGAAACGTGGCGAGGGCGCGGGGGCCCCTGGCGGATGCGTGAAGCGGCCGCCCGCTGGGCAGGTACTGGGCGCCGGTGCACGCGCACTCGAAGCGGTCGCGACGCTCGTGATACTCGACCGAGCACTCGCGCGACCCGCACCAGCCCGAGACGGCCTGGAAGTCCCAGTTCCGGTCGACGTGGAGGTAGATCGGCAGCCTGGGGTGCCGGCCCAGGAGCCGGACCGCGAACGGGGGCTGAAGCTGGGCGACGCGATCGATCGGAAGTATCAGGACGCCCGCGTGCCCCTGGGGCGTGAGCGTCGGAACCGGCGGGCTGCCTCCGCAACCGGCGAGGGCCAGCGTCAGCGCAAGTAGAAGCGCTCGTCCGCCGGCCGCCAGTCGAGGTGCATGTGGTCGTGGTGCCCGACGTTGTAGTTCGGAGTCAGGACCGACGAGAAGATCCGGCGCTCGTGCAGCGCGCAAGCCAGCCGCTGCAGGGCCTGTGCCTTCTCGCCGCGTAGCTCCGCCAGACAAGTGCCCGCCTCCGGTGTCCGGTCGTAGTCTCTCAGGACGAGCAGGTCCGAGCCATCGTCCCGGAAGAAGCGGCTCACGTCCACGGCCAGCCCGAGCGTGTGGAAGCTCACGCGCGGGTGGTCGCGGTAACCCGACGCGATGGTCACCCTGCCGATCCCCTGCTCGCGCAGCACCGCGGCGAAGCGGACCAGGCGGGAGACGAGCTCGCAGGCGTAGGTGAGGGGCTCGCCATGACCCGGGACGAAGCGAACGCCGCCAATCGCGCTCCGCACCGTGACGGCGCCGGGAACGATTGGAGATGGATCCGCCGCCGTCGCCTCGACTCCGGCCGCGCGGAGCTCCGCCAGGCACTCCTCGCGAGGCCTCATCGGCCCCGTCGCGGCGGGATCCGAGACCCATTCCTCGCGCGGGTGCCCCATTCGCATGTTCGGCCATGGTCGGATCCAGCGGTCCAGCTGGGCCTGGGTCGCGATGCGCGGAAGCGCCACGATCGGCCTCGCGGGCGGCGGGTCCGCCACCACCACCGATGCGGCCAGGATCACCGACAGGAAGACGAGATGCGCCCGCACGAGAATTGAATCTAGCGCGGATCCTGGCTCCCGGCACCTTCGTGACATGAGCCTGCCCGGTCGGGCAGGCAAGTGGATCGGGGCGGGGCGGCATTGGCTTGGCGATCGCGAGCGCGTCGAGTATAGTGGCTCGGTTTTTCGGCGCCGTAGCCAAGTGGTAAGGCAGAGGTCTGCAAAACCTCCACCACCGGTTCAAGTCCGGTCGGCGCCTCCAGCCAGCTTCGCAGTATTCTCGCCTGGCGTTGCTCGACCGCATCCGAAACGTCCTCGGGCCAGAGCTGACGGCCGCAACCGTTGCGGACATCCTCGCGAAGGAGCAGGGGGACCGGGTCGCGGCGATCCTGGACGTCCCCCTTCCGTACGAGGGCTTCTCTGGGGAAAGCCTCTCGTACGACCAGGTTCGCCGATTCGTGGCCAGGACGGCGTTCGTCCTCGAGACGAACCTCGGCATCCGGCGGGGCGACCGCGTCGTGGTCTGCACCTCGGGCCTCTTCGACGAGCTGCTCGTGGTCCTCGCAGCCTTCCGGCTGGGCGCCGTGACCGTGCTCCTCCCCGCCGACACCGGTGCGGCCGCGCTCGCCCACGCACTCTCGGAGGAGCGGGCGCCGGCTCTGATCACGGATCGGACGGTCTGGGACCAGGTCGTGTTCGATCCTCCACCGCGGACCCTGGCCTTCCTCGGCCCCGCGGCATCCGCGCCGGAGGGGGCGGTTTCGATCGATGCGGCGCTCGCCCGGAGCTCGGCGGAGCGCGATCCCGAGAAGGTCGAAGGCGAGCAGGCCATCGCGATCTTCCGCTCTTCCGCCCGGTCCGCGCTGTCCGGGGGAGCTGTCCTGACATCCGAGGGGCTGACCGCCCGTGGTCGTCCTCTCGCCCTCGTGAAGCCGCAGAGGGGCGCGGTCGGGATCGCCGCGCTTCCCCTCGCAGACCTCACGGGCTTCTGTTCCGCGGTGGCGGCGCTCGCGGCCGGCGTGACCCTTCATCACGTCGTGCGCTTCGATGCCGCGCGAGCCCTCGAGGCCATCGAGCGCCGCCGAGCCACCGCCTTCTTCGGCTGCTCCTGGATGTACCGCGCGATGGCAGACGCGGGTCTGGACGGCTTCGACCTGCGTTCGGTTCGACTCTGGGCGAGCGCGACCGATCGGATTCCCGTCGAGCTGATCGGAGAGTTCAAGCGCCGGGGCGCCATGTTCCGCGTTGGCCCGTGGCGGACCGAGGCGATCTTCGTCGACGGCTACGGCACGGCCGAGCTGCCGGGCGCGGCGGTCCTCCGCCTGTCGCCGCCTGGCATATCGCGCTGGGACGAATCCGTCGTCGGGATCCCGATCCACCCGTTCAGGGCCAAGGTCTGCGACGATGCCGGACACGAGCTCGGGCGGGCCGAGGCCGGCGAGCTCTGGATCCAGGGGCCAGGGATGGGCGGGCCAGGCGCCGACCTCACGAGCGACGGGTGGCTCAGGACCGGTGAGCTCGCCTCGCAGGACTTCCTCGGGCTGCTTCACTTCGAAGCCGCCCGCAGAAGCGTGATCCGCGCCGGCGGCTACACCGTGCAGCCGGCCCAGATCGAGCGAGCGCTCGCCTCCCACCCGGCGGTCGAGAGCGTCCTCGCCTTTGGCGTCCCGCACCCCACCCGGCGCGAAATGCCGGTCGCCGTCGTCGCTGGGCGCGAGGGCGCCGAGGTCGAGCCGGACGCGCTCCTCGCATGGGCACGCGAGCGGCTCGCCGACCACAAGGCTCCTCGCCGGATCTGGATCGTGAGCCCCGAGGATCTCCCCCGCGGCGCCGACCGCGAGGCGCTGCGCGCGGCGCTCCGGCGACGCTACGCGGACACGTTTCTTCGGCTTTGAGCTACAGTCGCGCGCCATGGTGCCCAAGACGACGTGCCCGATCAGCCGCCCTGATTTCCTCGCCAAAGCGGAGCCCCTCCGTATCGAGGTCGGTGGCGTGCCCTTGATCGCCGAGCCACGCGAGTTCTCGACGGGGAGCTTCGGGTGGTACCTGTCCGCCAAGGCTCCGCTGACCGTCGACGGAAAGCTGCTCTCGGTCCAGGTGGGGATGAACCTCATCGTGGTGGGCAGCAAGGAGACCCCCAGGCCGACTCCAGCCGCGACGGAGTAGCCTCTCACGTTGACCGACAACGGGCCGCGCGTATAGTCCCTCGGACCCGCGCCGATGTCCGTTCCCTTCATGCCAGCGGCCCGCCGGGGCCTCGTGTTCGGCGCGCTCGGGGGACTGGTCGCCGCGGGCCTCGAGGTCGCGGGCACGATCACGCTCCTCGCCGGCGCGGACCGGCGGCTTCTGCTCCTCGAGACGGTCGGCGTCCTCACCTCGCTCGGCGCGGCGATCGGTGCGGTCACGGGCGTCCTGTGGGCGCTCCTGGTCAGGCTCGCGGCCAGGCTGCCGCGTCTCGGCGCGCACAGATGGCGCGGCGTGCTCGTCGCGGCGCTCGCGTCGCCGACCTGCGTGACGATCGGATGGGCGCTCTTTTCGGGCGGTCACATGCGCTCGCTCGCGCTGCGGCCCGTGCTGATCCCCGCCGCCGCGGCGGCGCTCGTCCTCGCGGTCTACCTGGCCGTGCGACGGATCGAGGACCTCCTCTCGCGCGCTCCGGCCATGTCGAAGCTGGCCTTCAGGGGGCTCGTGCTCCTGTTCGTGCTCGCCGCGGCGGCGAGCTACGCGACCGATCTGACGATGTTCCGCCGGCTGTACGGCTACATCCACTCGGTCCTCTCGGTCGCGACCTTCGCCTCGGCGACGGCGGCGGTGGCGCTCGTCGGTGCGCGGCGCGCGTGGGTCCCTGGTCGCGGCGCGGCGATCCTCACCGGTCTCGTCGCGCTGGCCCTCGCGGCCGCGTCCACCGCGACCTTCGATCTGTCGCAGAACGTCCGGTACACGGCCTTCGAGCGGACGGCGACCCTCCGCAATGCGCTCCTTCTCGTTCAAGCTGCCTCGGGCGGCGAGAGCATGACGCCCCGCCTGTCGCGCGCGGAGCGCCGGGCGCTGTACGAGCGAGAGCGCCGGGCCCGCGAGGCGGCCGGGCGAACCCCCACGCTGCCGGGCGCGAACGTGATCCTCATCACGGCCGACGCGCTTCGAGCCGACCAGATTGGTGCGTGGGGAGGCGACGCGCGCCTGAGCCCGAACCTGGACCGCCTCGCCGCCTCGGGCGTCCGGTTCGAGCGCGCGTACTGCGCGGCGCCTCACAGCTCGATCTCGCTCACGTCGCTGTTCACCTCCGAGTACATGCGCGAGGCGATCGAGCTGGGCCACGACGAGCCTCGCCAGACGATTCCCGACGCCCTGAACGCCGCCGGCTACTACACCGCGGCCTTTTATACGCGCGGGATCTTCCACACCGAGGGCGAGCGGCTGCGTTCCTACGACGACAGGCGCTTCGGCTTCTCGGTCACGGATCACGGCAACCGCGTCGCGGAGGTGATCACCGACCGTGGGATCGAGGAGGTCGACCGCCTCGTCGCCCGAGGCGAGCCGAAGTTCTTCCTCTGGCTCCACTACTTCGACACGCACGAGCCCTACCGCTCCACCGAGCTCGGCGACCGGCCCTTCGATCGCTACCGGGCCGAGATCAAGCACGTCGACGCTCAGATCGGGCGCTTCGTGCGCCACGCCAGGAAGACGCTAGGGCGCGACACGGTGTTCGTGCTCACCGCGGACCACGGCGAGGAGTTCAAGGAGCACGGCGGGCACTACCATGGATCGTCGACCTACGACGAGCAGGCCCGCGTGCCGCTCGTGTTCGCGGCTCCGCGCCTGCGCCCCGGCGTGGTGCACGGCCAGGTCGAGCTGGTGGACGTCGGGCCCACGCTCCTCAGGCTCGTCGGCGTCGATCCTCCTCCGACCATGCGGGGCGACGACCTGAGACCCTTCCTGTTCGGCGGGGACGGCGCGATGCCCCAGCTTCCCGCTTTCCTCTCGGTCACCCACAAGAAGACCGTCGTGCGGTGGCCCTGGAAGCTGATCGCGGACCTGCAGTACGACGTCTACGAGCTCTACGATCTCGCCCGCGATCCGAGGGAGCAGACGAACCTCTACGACCGCGAGCGCGCCGTCGCCGACGAGCTGCGCGCCGAGATCTACGGCTGGCTCGACGGTCTTGGCCGGCCGCCCGCCCTGGTGGCGGGCATGGGGGCCGCGGAGCCGCCGGCCACGAGTGAGGCGGAGCGCGCGATCGCGCTCGGGCGCCTGCAGGACAAGCGCGCCGTGCGCCCGCTCGAGGAGCTCGTGTGCGACCAAGGGCAGCGCGTCGAGCTTCGCCGCGAGGCCGCGCGGCTCGTTGGGGACCTGGCCGAGGGCTCGAGCCGCGAGCCCCTCGGAAGGGCGCTCGACGACCCGGACGAGAAGCTCAGGGTGGAGGCCGCCGCCGCGCTGGCGAGGCTGCGCAGCGCGCGGGGCCGGCCCATCCTCGAGCGCGCCATCTACAGCGAGGACCCCGAGACGCGGATCGTGGCGTCGCTGGCCCTCGGCGAGCTCGGCGATCGGCGCGCCGTCGACGGTCTCGTCGAGGCGATGTCCTGGGAGAGCCTGCCCGTGCGGGAGCAAGCGATCCGCCTCCTGGGCGATCTCGGCGACACGCGTGCGATCGAGCCCCTCCTCGAGATCCTCCCCGAGTACCGCACGCGTTACCTCGTCGTGATCGCGCTGGGCAAGATCGGCGATGACCGCGCGTGGGACACGCTGACGGAGCTCCTGGACTACGAGGACCACACGGACATTCGGGCCTACGCGGTCCAGGCGCTGGGATCGATCCCGGATCCCCGCTCGATCGACAGGCTCGTGCGCGCGTTCCGGGAGGAGCCCGAGGTCAAGTTCACGGCGGAGAGCCTGATCCGTCTCGACGCCATCGGGCGCGGCAAGGTTGCGGGAACGGACGTGGGCGTCGGCGCGCGGGCGCTCGGCTCGGGCTGGGCGCGATGCGAGCGAGCGACCCGGGAGCGCGTCGGGGACTTCCTCAACGCGACCTTCTGCACCTCGGCGCCCGGCAAGACCGCGACCCTTCGCATCGAGGGCGCTGCCGACCTCGGTCCCTCCATCGTGACCTGGCGGGCGCGGCACGACGGCGCCACGGGCAGGCGGGCAACGATGACGTTGCGGCTCGGCGACCACGTGCTCTCGCCCGTTCGGATCGGCGATGCCTGGGAGGAGTACCGCGCGCGCCTCGACGCGCCACCGCACGGCGACTACGGGGTCGCGGTGGAGGTTCGCGCCGAGGACGGCGGAGGGCCCATCGGAGCCGCGGTGGACCACGTCCTCGTCGTCCCGGCCGGGCCGCGGCTCCCTTGACCGCCCGGGACCGGTCGACTACCGATCCGGCCATGGATCTCGAGAAGGTGCTCGAGGAGGTGTTCGAGGCCGACCGGTCACTGCGCGCGGCCGAGTCGCGCCTGCTCGCGACGAAGGACAGAAGCGCCCTGGCGCAGGCGCTCGCACGGAGAGTGGCCTCGGAGCGCGAGAAGAAGGCGCCGGGATCGAGCGATCGGCTCGCTCGCCTCGCCGACCTCTGCGCGCAGGTGCCGGCGCAGGCCACGCTCGACGCGCTCATCAGGATCCTCGACCACGACGACCCCGCCGTCCGCACGGAGGCCGGCGAGGCCCTGCGCGACCTCGGGATAGACCGCTTCAAGGACGTCCGCTCCGCTGTGGAGCGGGCGCTCGGGGCGAAGGACCTGCACCTCGCCCTCGAGGAGCTTCCCTTCGTCCTCGCGGAGCTCGGCGATCCGCCCTCGGTCGAGCTCGTCGCACGGTTCCTGCGGCTCGGCGACCCCGCGGCCGTCGCATCCGGCATCGAGGCGCTCGCGGCCATGGGCGACCCCGCGGCGATCGAGCACTTGCGGAAGCTCGAGGGCGACACCCGCGAGGTGACGCTCGAGGAGGAGGGAGTGGGTGAGCTTCGCATGACGGTCGGGGAGCTCGCCCAGGACGCCATCGCCGAGCTGACCGCCGAGAGCCCGGACGACCCGGCCGACGAGGCGCCGGGCGGGGCCTCGCGGTCGTGAGCGCCAGCGAAGGCCCCCTGCCGTCCCGCGCCCCGCTCGACCAGAAGGGGGCGGAGCGCTTCGACCGGGAGGTCGTTCCGCGGTGGAACGCGGTCTTCGGCAAGCTCCTGATCGACGCGCTCGACTTCCCGCCGAAGTCGACGACACTCGAGGTCGGCTGCGGCACCGGCACGCTCACGCTCTCGATCCTCGAGAAGGCGGATCCCACCAGCCGCGTCATCGCGCTCGATCGCGGCGGGCCCGCGATGGAGATGGCGAGGCACAGGGCCGGATCGCTGGCGGGCCGCCGCGTGTTCTTCAAGACCGAGCGTGACGCAAGGCTCAACTTCGCTCCCGAGGTCTTCGATCGCGTCGTCGCGAACCTCCTGATCGCGGACTTGCCCGATCCGACGCAGACGCTCCGCGAGATGCGCCGAGTGCTCAAGCGCGGCGGTCGCCTGGCCGTGAGCCTTCCGTTCAAGGGATCGTACCTCGAGGTATTCGACCTCTTGCGCGAGGTGCTCCTCAAGTTCGAGATCGAGGGAGCGATGCGGAGGCTCGACGAGCGGATCGAGCGCATGCCCGACGAGCGGCGGGCCGTGGCGCTCCTCGAGGACGCCGGCTTCTCCGAGGTGGAGGTCCGGCGAGAAGCGTTCTCGCTCCCCTTCCGCAGCTCGAAGGAGCTGTTCGCGGACGCGATCGTCGAGACCGTCCTCGTCGCCGACCTCCGCCGTATCGCCGGCGAGCCTGCCTGGGACCGGACTCTCTTCCACCTCCGGCAAGCGATCGACACCTATTTCTCGGGCTCGACCTTCACGCTCAACGTCGTCGCGGCCGGCGTCTTCGGAACGCGTCCGGCCGTGGGCGTCGATCTTTCGGGCCGCGACGCCGAGCCCTCGGATGTCGAGATCCTCGAGTCATCGCCGGACGACGAGCCGACGCTGTAGGGGACACGCTGTAGGGGACACGCACCCGCCGAATAGGCACTTGATATCATTGGTGTTCTGAGACCAACCGCGCGAACACGATCCGTGCCGATGGCACGAAACGTGTTCGCGCGGTTGCCCTGGAAAGACGAGTGATTTCGCGGAGCTGCGGGCCGGGTGCGTGTCCCCCTCGGCGGTGTCCCCCTCGGCGTCACTGTGCCAGCGTCATCCTTACGTATCTGCCGCCCGGCTCGGCGACCGCGTCCTGAACGGACAGCGCGATTCCGCCCATGTCCGGGAGCGCGAAGCCGCCGTCGCCGAGGAGGCTCTGGGCCTGATCGCCGATCTGTGCGGCCACGGCGGCCTGCAGGAACGCGTCGTCGACGTCCGCGATCGGCTCGTCGAGCACGGTCACCGTGGCCTCCGAGTCGACGATCACCGGCGTGAGCGCGCCGTCCTGGACCTGCAGGTCCAGCGTGAGCTTCAGGAGCGCGCTCATGCGGAACAGGAGCTGGCTGTCCACGGACAGGTCGATCAAGAGGTCGCCGATCTCGATGACGAGGTCCCCTTCCGATCCAGGGTCCGCGGCCCGAACGAGCGGCGGCAGGAGCCCATCGATCCCCACCGTCACCGGAGTGTCGGAGGGGTACATGTCGGCGAGCTCCGGTACGAGCAGGCCCAGAAGACCGGTCGTGACGTCACCGGTGCTCTCACCGGCGAGCCCACCTCCGCGCCAGAGCGAGAACATCATCTGCGAGATCAGGCTCGCGTCCAGCCACAGCGACGAAGGCGCGACGGGACCCAGGTCTCCATCGACGACGGGCGCGCCCGGAGCGTCGAGGCCACCGTCGCCCGACACCGACAGGCCCAGCCGCGCGCGCAGGACGCCGCCCGTCGATTCGAGCCCGGTCAAGCAGAAGCCGACGTCCATCTCGACGTCGTTGAACGTCATCGTCTGACCCTCGCCCAGGCCCGCCTGCCCGAGCTGCCTGGCCTGCTCGTCGATCAAGCCGTCGGCCTGGGCAGCGATCTGCTGGGCCATCTGGTCCGAGACGCTGCCCGTCATGATCTCGCCGACGAGGGGGACGAGGAGGCCCATGAGGCCGCCGTCATCGCTCTGGATGTTGAGGTCGAAGTCGGGGAGCGTGACGGCAGGGTAGCTGTGCTCGAACGACTCGAGACAGGTCTCGGAGGGTGGCGCGGAGAGCGTCGTCCTGACGACGACGTCCGTCGACATGTCGCCGTCGAAGTTCACGGTCGCCAGGAACATGTCGCAGGTCCCGGTGAACGTGACGAACAGATCGGGCACGACGAACGTGACGACGAGCTGGCCGGCCTCGACCGTCAGCGTCAGCGATGGCCGCCCGTGGTTCGCGCCCAGGACCTGCATGTCGCAGCCCTGCTGCGAGATCGCGCCCTGCTGCATGATCTCGTCGGACAGGTCGAGGTTCGCGACCTCGTCGAGCTGGTCGCCCGCGAGCGCGGCGAGGATCTCGTTGGTGACGGTGATCGCGGCCGCGCCGGGGTTCACCTCGCCCTCCGGCAGAAAGCGCGCCGAGAGCAGCGCCCTGTGGCCGTTCCTCACGTGGCCGTCGGCGTCGAACGCCTGGATGGGCACGAGCTGGAGCCCTGCCGCGACCGGCACCTCGGTCACGAAGCTGCCGTCGGCGTCCGTCGGTACGGCGCTCTGCGCCACCTCCACCCGCGCGAGACCCTCGGATGCCCTCGCCATCCCACGCACCGGCGCGGTGGGAGGGAATCCTTCGATGAACGGGTCGGTGGCCGAGGTGTCGAGCTCGAGGGAGTACTTGTCCGCGTCCGGGTCTCCGTCGCCGTCCCCCCAGCCCACGCCGCTCTCCTCCTCGGGCCCGCCCGGGCCGAACGTCGCGGTGCAGGCGGCGAGCTGGGCCGCCAGGAGGTAGGTCCACAGTCGAGGTTTCGTGGTCATCCGGCCGGCGCACCTCCCCTGCGATTGCCAGAGAGCAGGCTCCGTGCCGGGCGGGCCGATGGCTTGGGCGCCCTGCAAGCCTGTCCAATCGCGAAAACCCAGCATCCACCAGCCTGGGGCGGAACGCGGATTGCGGTCCATGGGAGACAATCGACCCCGGACAGCCGCCTCCAGGCGGCCGACCGGCCCCGGCCAGCCGGAAACGGGCAGGGCTGCGCGACTGTCCAGCCGGCGAGCGCTCGGTGCTCTGGCCGGAGCCGAGAGGGCACACCCGGCGCGATTTCCGAGCTCCGCCGGCCCGGGGCGCCGTACCCTTGGCGACATGCGCGCCGGATGGATCTCCATGCTGCTCCTCTGCTGCGGTGACGGAGCCTCCAAACCCGACCTCGATGCCTCGCCTCCGGTCGATGCCGGGCCCGACGGCGCCGACCCGGACGGCGCGCCCGGCCAGGACGCCTCCTCGGGCGCCGACGCGTCAGCCGAGGTGATCGAGCCGGAAGATCCGGGCGCCGGGGACATCCGCATCGAGGTGGACACGACCGCCGAACGGGTGCCGATCTCTCGCTACGTATACGGCACGAACCATCCCGAGTGGGGCGGCGCCGCGCGGGGGCTCACGCTCTCCCGTGCCGGCGGGAACCGCTGGACCGCGTACAACTGGGAGAACAACGCCTCGAACGCGGGCTCGGACTGGAACCACCAGAACGACGGCTACCTCGGCGGCGGCGACGGGCCCGGTGAGGCGGTGCGCGAGCTCGTGGCCGCTGCGCACGCTGCTTCGGCGAGCGAGATCGTCACGGTGCCGATCGTCGGATACGTCGCCGCGGACAAGGACGGCGACGGCGACGTCGCGAACACGCCCGACTACCTGGCGACGCGCTTCCACCGTTCGTTCGCGCGTAAGGGCTCGGCGTTCTCCGACCCGCCGGACACGGGCGACGACGTGGTGTTCCAGGACGAGTTCGTCGCCTGGCTCGAGTCGGAGTTTCCGGGCGCGCACGCCGACCCGGAGCGCGCGATCTTCTACTCGCTGGACAACGAGCCCGACCTCTGGTCGTCGACGCACCCCAGGATCCACCCCGATCCCGTCGGCTACGACGAGCTAGTGGAGCTGAACGTCGAGTACGCCGCCGCGATCAAGGACGTCGCGCCCGAGGCCGTGATCCTCGGCCCCGTCAACTACGGCTGGGCAGGCTACGTCGACCTGCAGAGCGCGCCGGACGCGGGCGGCCGTGATTTCCTCGACTACTGGCTCGATCGGATGAGCGCCGCCGAAGCCCTTGCCGGGCGACGCCTCGTGGACGTCCTCGATCTGCACTGGTATCCGGAAGCGCAGGGAGGCGGCGTCCGCATCACCGGCGCCGACGCATCGGATCCGGTCGCCCAGGCCCGCATCCAGGCGCCTCGTTCGCTCTGGGACGCGGACTACATCGAGGACTCCTGGATCGCCCAGTGGTCGACCGGCGGGCCGATCGCACTGATCCCCAGGGTGCGGGGCAAGATCGAGGCGCATTACCCGGGCACGAAGCTCGGTTTCACCGAGTACTACTACGGTGGAGGCACGCACATCTCGGGGGCCCTCGCCGAGGCCGACGTCCTGGGGATCTTCGGGCGTGAGGGCGTCTTCGAGGCATGCCTGTGGGGAGGGAGCGCCGACGAGGACCGCTTCATCTACGCCGCGTTCAAGATGTACGTCGACTACGACGGAGCGGGCGGCGCCTTCGGTTCGACCTCCGTCGCCGCCCATGTCTCGGACATCGAGATCGGCTCCGCCCATGCTTCGACGGGAACCGGGACGCCCGGCCAGGTCGTCATGGTGCTCCTGAACAAGGGCCAGTCCGAGCTCTCGGCCGCCATCCTCGTGCGCCACACCTCGCTCCTGGCGCGCGCCGAGCGCTACGAGCTGACCGCCGCCACCGCCGCGCCCGTGCAGGGGGGCGCGGTCGGCCTCGCCGCCCGAAACTCCCTGCTCGTCGTCCTGCCGCCGCTGAGCGTCACGACCCTCGTGCTATCGCCCGGGTGAGACGCTCGCGTCACTCAGTGAAGCCGCACTCCTCCTGGCAGCCGTTGTACACGCACTCGTCGAGCACGTAGTAGGCGTTCGCGCCCGCCTCGTTGTTGCTCTCGCAGTCCTGCCAGCATGTCTCGTCCTGGCATGGGGCCACGCAGTCCCAGAAGGTCAGGCAATCGTCGCTCGACAGGCAGTCCTCGTAGGGAGCCGCGCACGACTCCTCTGCGCACGCCTCGCACGGGTCGACCTCGCCCTCGCCTTCGCCCTCGCCCTCGCCCTCGCCCTCGCCCTCGCCCTCGCCCTCGCCCTCTCCACCCCCGCCGCACACCTCTGCGCAGCTCGCATCGACGCAGTCGAAGTGAGCGAACAGGTCATTCGAGCCGTCGGGATAGGCCTGCTCACACTCCCGGTAGCAGGCCTCGTCCTCGCAACGGTCCCCACACTCGATCAGCGCCAGGCACTGGTCGTTGCCGGCGCAGCGTTCGGCCGTGCTGGAGCAACGGGCCTGAACGCACGTCGCGCAGGGATCCGCGGGCTCGAGCTCGCCCTCGCCGTCGGGATCGTCGCCCCTGTCCGGGCCGCCACCGTTGCCCGGGTCGTCGCCCGAGTAGTCGAGGTCGACGTCGGGGTCGCGCCGATCGTCGTCGGCGACGCCGGTCGTCCCTCCATCCACTCCGCCGGTCAGGCACGCCCCCATCGCCCCGATCGCCACGAGCGTTCCGAGCACCTGGATTGTTCGCCCGATTCTCATTCGCTCCCGCAGTTGCCACGGCCGTGCCGGCCTTCACTGCGATGGCTTTCGTGCGAGTGGACACCCCAGGCCGGCGCTCTTGGACGTGGTGCGGGGCCTCGAGACCACGCGGCGAGAGCCGTTCCTGCGCCCTTCGTCACCTCCGGGCGGGAACGTCCCAGCAGCGTCCCTCCGCGAGCAGGCCCGCTTCGCTCGTGTCGAGCCGCACGTCCACGAGATCGTTCAGTCGAACGACTGCGTGGCCGGGCGCGAGGGGTCGGAGGATCGGGCACGCCGCCTCGGCGGAGACGCAGTCTCGGCACCTGGTCGACGTGCTCGCGTCCTCGCGGACCTCGAGCTCGACCTGATCCCCGCTCGTGCGCACGCGGCACTCGAGGCGTTCGCCGCAGTTGCAGCTCTCGACACGGATCGCCGACGGGAGGGCAAGGACGAGCGCGGCGAGGACGAGTCCGGTGTGCGTCGTCATACGATTCGAACGAATCACAGTAAGCGCGAAACCACCGGTGCGTCCAGGCGAGAGCAGAGGCGATCAGTTCACTCTGGCTCGCGCCGAGGTTCCGCGAGATCCAACGACTGACACGCCAGCAGTTGGAATGTAAGCAACCGCACATTTTTCGCTTGTGATCGGACGGCCGGATCGCGCAGCTTGGCGCGCGATGAAGCACGAGCACCTGGAAGGGCTCCTCGCCGTCGCGATGTTCGCGACGGTCGCCGGCGCAACGCTCGACGCCGGCGCATGGGACGGCAGCCAGAACCTCGAGCCCGGACTCGACCCCGGCGCGATCCTCCTGTTCGAGGACTTCGAGAGCGCCGATTTCGGATCGAGCTGGCCGACTTACTGGGGCGCGCCGCCCGGACCCGACACCGTTTCGGACCCGGTGTGGGCGGGCAGCCGTGCCCTCATCATCAATAGCTTTGCCGGAGAGCACTACAGCGACGGGGGTGGCGAGTACGCGCCGTTCACGGGTGCAGGTGAAGGCGTCGACGAGATCTACATGCGCCTGTACATCTTCCTCGAGGACGGCTACTCGCTCGGCACCTGCAACCAGCTCAAGCTCTTCGCCATCAAGGGCGGCGCGTCGATCGACCAGACGTACGGCGGCGCGGGCGTGGTCCCCACCGGCTACGACAAGATGGCCGTCGTGCTCGCGATCGACAACGACTGGGCGCTTCACTTCTACACGTATCACATGGACCAGGCGAGCGTCTGGGGCGACTACCAGTACCTGAGCACGGCAGGACAGGCCTACCTCGAGGCCGGACGCTGGGTGGAGCTCGAGGTCGGCGTGAAGCTGAACACCCCGGGCCAGGCCGACGGCGTCATCCGCGGCTGGGTCGACGGTGTGCTGCGCGGAGAGGTCCGCGGGCTCAGGTTTCGCCTCGTCAACGACGTGAAGATCCGCCGGCTCGACATCGAGCAGTACTGGGGAGGCGGAGGACCCGAGAACACCTCGCCCGTCAACCAAAGCGCATTCATCGACAACGTCGTCGTCTCGAACCTCCCGGTCGGCTCGTCGAGCGGCGATGGAGGCGGCGGCGACACCGGCGGGACCGACGCGGGCACCGGCGGCGACACCGGCGGGACCGACG
>JACPQR010000023.1 GCA_016190375.1 Deltaproteobacteria bacterium | reverse complement strand
GGCGGCGCGGACCCCGCGGGCGAGCGCCTTCCTGTCGGCGGCGTCGAGGACGTAGCCGATACGCAGCCGACCGTCCTCGATGCGGACGCTGCCCTCCGATTCGTCGTGGAGCACCGCGGCGACGACCGCCGTCCGGGCGTAGTCGCGCATCCTCGCGGCATGCTCGCCGCCGGCGCCCGGCGTGAGGGTCGCGGTGGCGATGGGGTGCGCGAACGCGGGGATCAGCCAGGTGCGATCGCGTGCGCCCGGCGTGAAGTCGAGGTGCTCGGTGCACTCGATCGACTGGGGGATCCCGGTCCAGCCCTCCACCGGGTCGTCGAAGATCCCGGCGACCGCCACCGCGGGGTGGATGTGCAGGTGCCGTCCGACGTGGCCGTGCGGATCGGGGAGGGCGCTCCGCAGCGCCACCTCCGCCGATCCGATCGCGCTGCCGGCGAGACAGACGGCGCGCGCGCGGATCTCCAGCATTCCCCTCCTGCTGCCGCGGGCATCGAGTACCGTCGCGACCACTCCCGTCGCGCGACTACCCCGAAAGAGGATCCGCTCGGCCTTCGCTCCGGGCAGCACGCGCGCGCCTCCAGCCAGTGCGCGGGGCAGGAGCACCTTGAGGCCGTTCTGCTTCGCGTCGAACGGGCAGCCGAGGTTGCAGAACCCGCTTCCGATGCAGCCCTGACGGTTGTGGGAGAGCCGTGCCGTTCGCCATCCGAGGGCCCTGGCGCCGTCGCGCAGGATCGCGTTGTTCCTGTTCACCTGGTCCGCGGGGATCGGTACGACGCCCAGCTCCCGCTCGACCGCCGCGTAGTCGGCGGACATGGCCCGTGCCCCCAGGCCATCGAGTCGGAGCTCGGACTCCCACTGGTCGAGGATCTCGGCCGGCGCGCGCTTGCAGAGGTTAGTGTTGTGGACGGTCGATCCGCCCACGCCGCGGCCTTGCATGATCCTGACCGAGAGGTCCTCCGTGGCGCGGCCGCCACGCTCCTGGAAGAGCGCGGCCACCATCTCCTCCTCGCGCTGCGAGAAGTCGCGGTGGTCGAGGTGCTCTCCCTCCTCGAGCGCGATCACCGTCTTGCCGGCGGACGCGATCTCGGCCGCCATCATCATGCCCCCCGCGCCCGTGCCGATCACGACGACGTCGGTCTCGAGGGCGCCCTTGCTCGCGCGCGAGAGCCGAGGGGACGGCCGTCGACCGCCGTACACGTCCCATCCGCGCGGCGCGACCGGTCCGCTGTACCCGATGAGCGCCCAGGTGCGCGGGTGGCGGTAGTAGCCCATCGCCGCGAGGGACTTGAGGGCCGCGAAGATCGTCCTGGGCGTGTCGGCGCTCGACGTCTCGAGCCAATCCAGGTAGCGCTCCTGGTCGTCCTCGTCGAGCTTCGTGAAGGGGCGGATGCCGATGCCCGACAGCGGCGTCATGTGCTCGACGGCCTGGATGCAGGTGTGCACGTCGTCCTGCACCGCCCGCTCGGCGCCGGCGAGGAAGCGATCGATGAAGCCGACCGTGCCGATCTCGCTCGGATCGGGAAACCCTCGAGCCGAGCCCACGAGGAGCCGCCGTCCCAGCGCTCGCAGGATCGCCCGCTCACGCGCGGACAGCGCGGCGCCCGCCCGACCCGGCGCCAGGGGCAGGACGTGATCGAGCGTGATCCCGCCCGCGCCAGCCGCGCCCGCGATCAGCCCGAGCCTGATGAACCGGCGCCGCGACCACACGCGCGCATCCTAGCGCGCTTGCCGCGCGAAGTGACGAGGCTCCGGAGGCTGTCGTGGTATCTCTCCGGGTCACACTCGCGGGGGACCGGGGTAACCCGTGCGCCCTCGAGCGCCAGATGGTGGTGGTTGCGGGAAGGGGACAGGTTTCGATCAGGCGCAGGGGCCGTAGGTGACCTCTTGGGAATCGGTGTCGATGCAGAAGGTCAGGAGCGGGTTGGTCGGGTCGTTCAGGTAGCCCTCGAGGCGGCCGTCGACCGGCGTGGTCGGCAGGAAGACCAGACCGAGCTCGGAGACCTGGACGGCGAGGAGCAGCGCCCGCTGGGCCTGCTCGGCGAGCGTCACCCGGCCGTCGCCGTTCAGGTCCTCGGGGATCGCGTCCTCGGGGATGCCAATCGGGGGATCGAGCACCACGGCCACCGAGCCGCCGTCGGGCATCTCGGCGCCGTCGACGATCGTCAGGCCCGAGATCACGAGAAAGCGCGTTCCGTCCTCGTTCGTCGCGCCAAGCGTGATGTCCGCGGTGGTCCGGTCGCCCTCGCGGGTGACGGTGCCGCTGCCCGAGATCGAGCCCGAGCCGTCGTCCTGGGACACCTCGAACGACCACGTGTTCGAGTCTTCGCCGGCCTCGAGCCTGAAGCCGCCGGTGACGGGGTTGCCGCGCAGCGCCAGCCCCTCGAAGGCGACCTCGACGATGCCGGGGTCCTGCTGGAAGTCGACCAGGATGATGCTGCCCTCGAGCACGATGTCGGTGCCCGGGATGGCGCAGCCGCCGTCGGCGAAGTCGAGCGCGCCCATCGCTCCCTCGGGGCACGGGTCGAAGCTCACGCAGCCGAGCTCCCTGGGGGTGCAGTCGACCGGCTGGTCGGCGTCCGGCTCGCGCGCCGGGAGGCGCCGCGTGACGTCGAGGACGGCGTAGCTGATGCGCGACAGATGTGCTACCTCGGCGACCTGGTCGGCCGACGGATCCGCGAGGTCGAGGGCGTTCTCGCTCGAACCGACGGCGGGGTCCTCGGCCGGCGGCGCGGAGGGCTCGCCGCCGGGGTCCGCGGTCCCGCACCCGGTCGCCGCCGCCAGCACCGCGAAGAGCCCTGCGAAGCCAACGGTCTCGATTGTCTTCTTCATGGTCGCCTCCTTGGTTCCGTTCACGGGCTCTCGCAGTGCGAGGGGCGTGCCGCGCTTTCGCAATCGGAATCCAATGGGTTTACGGCCGGCCCGCCCCCCGCCTGTAGGCTCGAGCCAAGGGGCTCTGTGCGAGGGACGTGTTCGAGATACCGGCGCGCGCAAGTTCGTCAGGCCCCTTTCGACACACGTCCCCAAGCCCGCGGGGGCGGTGCCGGTGGGTGTGAGGGTGGTCGGGATTGGGACCCGATATCCGACACCGTCGCCCCTCGGCGATCTCGCGATCTCGCGCGAGGGGCCAGCGGGCACGGCCCCGGGGCGCGAGCCAACAACCGGGCGAGGTGGCCGGCGGATCCCGCGCCGAACCCGTGGCCCGCCGGTTGCTCGTCAGCGCGACATGCGAATGAGGCGCAGGAAAGAGGAAGGCAAGCGCGGGGGCGTGGCGAGGTTCGTCGTCTCGTTCTTCTTCGCCGCAGGGTGTGGCGACGAGGTCGGTCCCGCCACCGACGCCGCGACGGGCGAAGACGCCGCGGTGGACGCGGGCGCGCCGGATGCGGCAGCGCTCGACGGCGGGGACCCGTACCCCACCGCGGAGGATCTCGTGGCCGCCTACGATCCGATGCTGGCGGCGGACCAGCTCGACGCGAGGATCGCGGAGATCCGCGAGGCGTACGCGCCGTTCCAGCGGAACCTGTACGCCGACCCCGAGCCGGCACGCGAGGTCCTGGGGCTCGACGGACCATGGCGCCTGGGCATCGATGGCGCGGGCAGCCAGTCGTCGAATGGGGTCGAGGGAGGGTGGTTCGATCCGGACTTCGACGACTCGGGTTGGGCCGAGGTCACGCTGCCGCACTGGGCGGAGCTGAACCGAGCCTGGTATCGCAAGAGCTTCGATGTCGTCGATCCCGCGGACGGGCGGCGCCGACTCCTCGCCGTCGAGGACGTCGATCAGGAGGTGCACGTCTGGCTGAACGGTCAGCCGGTCCTGGACCACGCGGGCTACATCCGCGCGCGGCTCGAGGTGGACGTCACGGATGAGCTTCGGGCGGGCGACAACCTGGTCGCGATCGAGGTCGTCAACTTCTGGGACCCGCTCCGCGCGAACGGCGCGCAGATCTCGGTCCACGACGGCACGAACGGGCGGAGGCGCCACGGCCCGCAGTTCGGTAACGTCGCCGGCCTGGGCGCCGTCCGGATCGTCTCGGTGGGCGAGGTCCACGTCGGGCACCTCCGGCCCGTCGTCTCGGCCGACGACCGCGCGCTGCGAGGCCTGGTCGTGCGGCCGGACGCGGCGGGCGGGCGGCTCGAGGTGGGCCTGCAGGTCCGCAACGAGACCGACGCCCGGGTGGACGGCGAGCTGGTCGTGGCCGTGCATCCGCGAAACTTCGAGGGACCCGTGTCGAGCGAGACCGAGGCGTTCTCGGTCCCTGCCGGCGGGCTGTCGCCACCCCGCTGGATCGACGTGGAGCTCGAAGACCCTCGGGTCTGGACGCTCGAGGAGCCGTGGCTCTACGAGGTGGAGGTCACGCTCCGGGGCTCGGGCGGCGCGGTCCTCGATCGCGTCCACGATCGGGCGGGGCTGCGAGACGTCGGGATGACCGATCGCGGCGGAGTCCTGCTCGACGGCGAGGAGGTGTTCCTGCGCGGAGGAGTGGCTCAGGGCGTCGTGGTTGCGCCGACGTCGCGCGCGGCGGCGGAGGAGGCGATCCTCCTGGTGAAGGCCGCCAACCTGAACGCGCTCAAGACCGCGCAGCCCGCGTACCTCGACCTCGCCGACCAGTACGGGATCCTGGTGTACCTGGACCTGCCGACCGTGGGCCAGCCGTACCAGTGGATCGAGGACACGGCGGCGTACGCGGATCTCGCCGAGGTGCTTCCGGTCGGCGAGGTCGACGACTGGACGGCGGCCGAGTGGGACGCGTACCGCGCCTGGTTCGACGGCGGCACCGTGCGGGCGGAGCTCCGTGACGTCCTCGTGACGCAGCTCCACGAGATGATCGATCGGTCGGGGGGGCATCCCTCCGTGGCGCTGTACGCGGTCACGCACGAGACCGACGCCTTCGCGGGGAACATGGCGCTGTGGGCCGATCTGTTCAGGGCCGGACGCGAGCTGGATCCCACGAGGATCACGGTCCCCAACTCGGGGCGCACCTACGTCCCGGGATGGCCGTACGACGAGCGAGGCTGTCTCGACGAGGAGAGCTGCTGGCGCATCCTGGACCACCACAGCCACGAGTCCTGGTACTTCGTCGAGGAGGAGCTCGACTACTGGAACGACCGCACGCGCCTGCACTTCGACCATCACGCGAAGCCTCCGCCGGGCGACGAGGGCGCGCTGAGCTTCTGGGGTGACGGTGAGTACAAGGCAATCTTCTCCGAGCTGGCCGGGGCCGAGGCCCTTCCCGTGTGGGAGACGATCGAGGAGTGGAGCGCCGCGGGGATCCTGGATCCGCCGCTCGAGTGGCCCGACGAGCGCTGGAACCCCACCTGCGCGAGCCCGATCGACCCGTTCCTCGCCGGCGAGGACCTCGACGACGCGCTCTTCCGCACCCAGGAGGAGCGAGACGGCTACGCGGCCGTGCTGGCCACCGCGGGCCGGCGCTTCCAGATCGGCGATGCCTGGGCGACGAAGCTCGGAGCGGACGAGGTGGGAGATTGCAATGATCCGGGGTACTACCCGCCGAGGACGATCTCGGAGTGGATCCAGATCACGCAGGGCTTGCAGGCCACGGCTCTCGATCTGTCGGTCGACGCGCTGAGGAGGATGCACGATCGCGTTGCCGGCACGTTCGCGTTCGCGGTCGTGACGGGCCTGGGCGCCGGCCAGTTCCCCAAGGGCCTCGTCGACGAGGCAGGGCGCCCGAAGCTCGGCTACTTCCTGCTCGCTCAGGCGAGCGCTCCCGTGCGGGTCCAGATCGTGGCGCGAGACCCGGGACCGACCGCGGACCGGCCGTTCGACGTCTGCATCGACCGCTCGGACGTGGAGATCTGGGTCATCAACGACACGTGGACGGAGCTGCCCGGCCACCGCATCCACGTCTTCGCATTGTCGCCGGACGGCGCGATCCTCGACGCGGCCAGCGCTCCAGTCGAGGTCGCGCCCTTCAGGGCCGCCCCCGCGATCGAGCACCTGCCGCTCGACGTCGATTCGGAGGCGAACGTCGTCGCGCTGCTGACGGACCCGGCGGGGCGGATCGTCGACGGGGACTTCCTGAAGCGACCCTCCGAGTGCCCGTGACCTTGTCGCCGCGACCGGGGGCCCTATACTGCGCGACATGCGACTGCGAGCGGCCATCGACGTGTTCCTCTCCGGCGAAATCGTTCCGCGACGGCCGTCGTTCTGGGACCGGGCGCGGGCCGCGTTCGGGGCGGACGTGGACCTCTCGAGCGAGAAGATGCGCGTGGCCCTCGAGGCGACGAACGTCGTGGACCGTGTTCGGGCGGCGCTTGGCCGGATGGGGATCGACGACGCGCTCTCGCTCGTGATCGACGACCACGTGATCTTCAACGACGACGAGGGCCGGCCGGATGATCTCGGCGACCTGTTCATCGCGATGTCGGAGCACGCCCCGGTGTTTGGCGGCGGCTTCCGGGCGCTCAGAATGGCGGTCGAGCACCGCGAAGCCGGGCTGCACTCCGTGGTCGAGACGATCGCGAAGACCGAGCACGGTCGCGACGACCCCACCGTCATGGTCCGGGTCGGCGCGCGGCTCGTGGACCTCGAGGCGCGGGCTGAGGAGAGCGCCGAGGGCTACCGGACCCGCATCGCGCCGCTCCTGGCCGATCCGACGCTCCTCGAAGGGCACCGGCGGCAGTTCGAGGCTTTCGTTGCGAAGCTGGGTGACGCGCTCCGGGCCGCCTTCCCGGAGGGCCGCGTGGAGGAGCTCGAGCCTCAGGCGAGCGTCGTCCGACCGGATCGCCAGGGACGCACCGAGCCCAGACGGCCGCCGGCGCCGACGGAGCCGGCGTACGACCCGTACCGGGCCTACCACTCGAGCCCGTTCGACGGGATGCTCTCCGGCCTCTTGATCGGGTCTTTCCTGTCGTCGGCCTTCGCGCCACACGACATCGTCGTCGTCGATCCTCACGGAGCCCAGCTCGGTCACGCGGACGCGATCGGCGACCTCCACGACGCCGACGGCGCCTACGACGGCGGCGATCCGGACGACGGCGACGTCGATGACGGCGACCTCGACGGCGGCGACTTCGGAGGCGACTTCGGCGACTGACGACGACGGCCGGAGCGCGTCCCTAGGCCACCAATGTCCGCTTCCCCACGGCGCTCCCCGCTGCGAACGCTGCTCACGCTCGCCTGGCCCATCGTGGTGGCGAGATCCACTCAGGCCGTGGTCGGATTCGCCGACGCGCTGATGGTCGCGCCCCTCGGCGAGGAGCCGCTCGCCGCCGTCACGACCGGCGCGATGAACGCGTTCGCGCTGATCATCTTGCCGCTGGGCACGGTCTTCATCATCCAGAGCTTCGCGGCGCAGCTTCGAGGTCGCGGTGAGCTGGACGCCGTCCGGCGGTACGGCTGGTACGGTCCGAGCGAGGCGCTCGTCGAGACGATCGCCACCATGCTCGCGATGGCGGTCGCGTGGCAGCTCTTCGATGCGATCGGGATGACCCTGAGCGAGGCGCTGCGGGCGGCGGGCGACACGGCCTGGTGCATGTGGGCCCGGATTGCCCTCGCGTGGCTCCTGTTCGCTCCGGCCGCGACCGTCGCGGTCCTCGTGTTCGGAGGCGGAGTCCCGACCGTCATGTCGTCGGTCGTCCTGTACCTGGCGGCGCTCGCGGCGGTCTACGGATACCGGTTCCGCTCGGGCCGGTGGCGGCGGATCGACCTGGTCGGTCACGAGCCCATCGTCGCCTGACCGCCGCACGGCGTGTATTCCCGCGTGCTCACGGTCGGGCCATCGTGAAACGCCGGCGGTACCAGGCACCTCCCCTGCACGGCGCGACGTCGGGGCCGCACGCTTCTTGCACCGCCATCGGCAGCATGTCGCCGCGCGCTCCTCTGGTCGTCACCGCCATGCTCCTCCTCGGGGCCTCTCCCGCGCGCGCCCAGATGGCGGACGTGTGGGACGAGACGTTCGAGGGCATCCGCCACCTGCGCCGGAGCGGCTTCGACGAGGCGGGTGTGTTCCAGAGCTACCACGTCGCGATCGTGGACCTCGGCGATCCCAGCGTCTCGCTGCGCACGCTGCTCGACCACGACGAGTGGCGCGGGGCGAAGGAGACCGTGAGCGGCATGGCGGACCGGGCCGGCGCCGCGGTCGCGGTGAACGGCGACTACTGGAGCTGGGGCGACGCCGATCCCCCGCAAGGCACGACCGCGGGGGAGGGCACCTGCTACCGCGCGCATCCCGAGCGCAGCGCGTTCGCCGCCTCGCGCGACCTGGGGCGCGCCGAGATCGGCCGATTCGGGACGTGGCCGATTCCCGACGGGCCGCCCGACGACTGCCCCGAGTGGTTCTGGAACGCGGTGGGCGCGGGTCCGCAGTTCCTGTTCGACGGAGAGGCGCGCTGGGATGCCTCCGCGAACGCGAACGACGGCAACATGGTCGACATCAACGGGGACACCTGGTTCGGAGCCGAGGCGTGGGGCTGGGGCGACGGCGCCGACCCGAACACCGCACTGGGGCTCTCGGCCGACGGAGCGACGCTCATCCTGGCGACCTGCGACGGCCGCGACGCAGGCGGCGCGGGAGGCTGCCGCATGGCGCACGAGATGGTCGACCTCATGGTCGAGCTCGGGGCCGCCGATGCGCTCAAGCTCGACTCGGGCGGGTCGACGACGTTCTACTACGACGGCGCGGTGCAGAACGTCCCGTCCGGCGGCGTCGAGCGCGCGGTCGTCGACGCCCTCGCCGTCTTCAGCGAGCGCGTGCCCTGCGACGCGAGGCTCGGCGGCGAGCCGCTCACGATCGACGACGCCTCGCCATGTTTCGAGCCAAGCGGCGACGCGTGGTGGACGGCCGCGGTGGGCGAGGGGGGATCCTGCCGCTGGACCTGGGCCTGGGACGGAGCCCAGCAGGACAGCTCGGGGCGCTGGTCGTTCGAGGTCGAGGCGGCTGGCCGCTACCGGCTGGAGGCGTACTTGCCCGACGTGGGGCTCTCGTCGGCACGCGCGCCCTACGCCCTGATCTCGGCCGGCGGCGAAGAACGAGTCGTCGTCGATCAGGACTCGGCGCGCGGGCGCTGGCTCGAGATCGGGACGTTCGTCCTCGGCGCGGGGTCCGCGCGTGTGGAGCTCTACGATCACACGGGCGAGCCGTACCTCGGCGCGACGGACCCCGCGAGCCGCAAGGTGGTCTTCGACGCCGTCCGCCTGACCCCGCTCGACTCGGAGCGAGGCGACGCGGGCGCGGACGGTGGCGGCGCGGACGCCGGCGACGGTGCCGGCGGGGACGCGGGCGGAGGCGACCCGGACTCGGGTGCGAGGCCCGGCGTGGATGCGGGCGCCGGCGCCGCTGTCGGCGGCGACGAAGGTTGCGGCTGCCTGGCGGCCGGCCCGCGTCGCATCCGGGGTCACCTCGTCTGGCTCCTCCTGGTCCTCGCGGCGCGTGGCCGGAGCGCCGGCAGATAGACCCGGCCACCGCCATCGAGCTGCCCCAGTAGGGCGCGGCGCCCTACAGCACGCGCGCCAGGAGCGTCACCGCGACGTCGAGGAACTCCTCGGGTGGCCGGATGCCGCCGAGCGTCTGCACCTGCCCAGGCCGCGCGCAGAGACGATCGTCCCACCTCGCCGAACCGCACCGCGAGCGGATCTGCTCGACGAGACGAAGGAAGTTCGCCGTCGCGGTCGGCTCCTTGAGGGCGCCGAGCGAGTCGTAACGCAGCGCCGACTCGCGCAGCGCCACGACCGCGAGATCGGGCGCATAGACGTGGCAGAAGCTCTCGCGGGACTCCTTCGCTTCGGTCTTCGTGGTCTTGGTGCGCGTGAAGACCGGCAGGCCCACGGCCATCGACTTGCCGACGCTCAGCTTGACGTCCCTGACGACCCTCGTCACGTCCTCGTGAAGGAGCCTGGTGCCGCGCAGGACGAGCATGACGCGGGAGAACGGCACCGCGAAGCCGAGGCCGTCCGGAAGCGTCACCTCGAGCGCGTCGTCGCCCAGCTCGAAGCTCCGAGCCACGGCCCGCCGCTGGTCGGTCTCGATCTCGTCGTCTCCGAAGACCACGGGCTCGATCCCTCGGGCGGCGAGCGCGGCGGCGGCGGTGGCCGCGGCTGCAGGGTCCGCGAAGACCGCCACGAGTGTCGGGCCCCGACCCTGGACGCGCGGGCGGGCCTCGTACAGCGACAGGCCCAGGGCCTCCGCGACTCTTCGCGCTCGCTCCTCGACATCCCCCTCGTGCCGCCTGACGGCGACGTAGTGGCACTCCATCGCCTCGAGTGTGTCACCTGCGGCCCGCCGGATCTATCGCGGGGCGCCGCGCGAGCGGCAGCTCGAACCAGAAGAGGCTCCCCTTGCCGGGCTCAGAGCGAACGCCGACCGCGCCGCCATGGGCCTCGGCGAGCCGCTTGACCGTCGCCAGCCCAAGGCCGATGCCGCGCTGGCCGGTCCCCGCGGCGCGCACGTGGGGCTGGAACAGCTTGTCGGCGAGGTCCGTGGGAACTCCGGGGCCGGTGTCCTCCACCTCGACCCGCACGCGCTCGGCGCCGTCGCGCGGGAGCACGCGGACCGTGACGCGCCTCACCGCGGAGTCGCCCATGTACTTGACCGCGTTCTCGAGGAGATTCGACAAGAGGCTCGAGACGACGCCCGGGCTTGCCGCGACCTCGCACGGCTCGCAGGGCTCTACGGACACCGCGACGTTCGCGCTGGCGGCCGCCGGGGCGATCTCCCGGGCGGTGGAGCGAGCGGCCTCGCGCAGATCGGCGCGATCGCCCTGCGCCGGGACGGCGCCGGATCGAGCGAACCTGAGCAGGTCGTCGACGAGCTCGGTCGTCTTCTGGAGCGCGCGGGTCCCGCGGTCGAGCATCGTCGCGGTGTTAGGGCCGCCCCGCCGGGCGTAGTCGAGCGCGAGAGAGACCGCCCCGAGGGGGCTCAGGATGTCGTGCGCCACGCGCCCGGCGAACTCCTCGAGCACGGATGCCTGGCGGGAGAGCGTCGCGTTCGACCTGCCGAGCGCGGCCTCGTAGCTCCTGACGACCTTCACGACGGTGACGAGCGCCAGCGCCGACACGAGCACCGCCAGCCCCTCGAGGATGATCGTGAGGCGTATCGATCGAGCGCGGATCGCGGCGATCCTCTTCGCGAGCTTGCGAGACTCACGGGCGTTGAGGTCGATAGCGCGGCGGGTAGCCTCGGCGACGCGCTCGGCTGCCGGATCGAGCTCGCGGTCGACGACGTGGAGCGCCGAGGCAATGTCGCGGGCGCGCACCGACTCCTCCAGGTCGGCGAGCGCTCGATCGAGGTCACGCAAGCCGGCCCGCACCTGGCGCGCGAGGCCGACCTCCTCCGGGAAGTGAGCGACCGCGACGAAATGCTCCAGGTGCTCGTCGATCTTCGCCCGCGCGGACTCGATCTCCGCGCGACCAGCCCAGGGCGGCCCGTGGACACGCCGGTGTCCGAGGACCTGGAGGCGGCGGAGCTGTCCGCGCGCCGCCGCGAGGTCCACGATCTCCGGCGCCAGCTCATGGGCAATCTGGCGCGCCGGCCGATCGACGCCCGTCGCCCAGAACTGGGCGAACGACTCGGCCACGAGGAAACAGACGGTGGCGGCCAGGAAGGAGACGATCACGAAGGTGGTCGGCCGCCTCTGTCGCCGCGCCTCGTCCGGTTCGGGGTCCACGTGGCTCACCGGCTCGTGGGCGCAGTCCCAGTCACGTCCGCGACGGCCTTGACGAGGTGGTCCATGCGCAGCGGCTTGGGCAGGAAGCCTGCGGCCTTGAGCGAGGCAGGCGTGTCGCGGGGCACCGCCCACGAGGTGAAGATCACGATGGGGATCGACGCGATCCTGGAATTTTCGAGCTGCTTGGCCCTGAAGTGCCAGCCGTCCATGACGGGCATGATCATGTCCAGGAGGATCATCGACGGCAGCGGGCCCGGGCCCTCGAGGAGCCTGAGCGCCTCGCGGCCGTTGGCGGCGGAAATGACTTGGTAGCCCGACTCCTCGAGGACGAGCGCGATGTTGTCCCGTACGTCGGGCTCGTCATCGACCACGAGCACGGTCGGCCGGTCCATCGCTCTGCAAGCTATGGATCGGTCAGGACGCGGACAAGGCCCTAGTACTACTAGACCCGCACGACCGCTGCGGCTGCACCGATGCCCGACTCGCGCGCGGGGCCGAGGAGGATCTCGGCGATGGCACGCACGTCCGCTCCGGGCTCGAGCGAGAGGCGGGCGGCGACCGATCCGATCGCGGGGAGCTCGAAGGCCTCGAGCGATCCGGCGACGAGCAGGTCGCCGCCGTGCAGGGAGGCAGAGGAGAACCAGGGCTCGGGATGGTCCACGAGACCCCCTTCGAGGTCCTCGAACGCGGTCAGGCGCTCGTGGCCCTTGCGGCGGTGCAGGTAGACGCGCCCGGCGCCCCCCACGAGGACCGCCGCGCGGCCGGGCGACAGGTGGAGCGCGACCAGCATCACGTCGGGGCCAGGGCCGAGGAGGGTCTCGCGGAAACCGACGAGCGACCTCCTGGCAGCCGCGTAGGCGGCGCGCATCGAGGTCTCGACCCCGTCCGGTCGGGGCTGGCCCAGCTCGCCGGTGAAGGCCGCGATCACCTTGTCCAGCCCGCGCTTCCAGAGCGTCGGCGGCCCGCCGGCCGAGGCCACGAGGACGAGGTCCGACTGTGCTGCGCGATCACCTCCGAGCTGCTGCGCGCGGTGCCGGGTCATGGAGCGACCGCGGACACGCGTCGGCACGCTGGCGACCGCGACGTCCATCCCCTCACGCCTTTCCGAAGCGGTACTCGGACCCGGACGCCATCGAGAGCGCGCCCGCGAGGAAGAGGAGCGCCATCACGCCGAGGACGCACGCCGAGGCCACGACGGGGACGTCGGGGTTCCAGGTCGCGAGGACGGGGTTCTGCTCGTGCGGCGCCTTGCCGAGGACGTTCGTCAGGTGGAAGCTCATCGAGACGACTCGCACGACGCTCGGAAGGAGCGAGAGCGGGATCTCGACGAGCCCCACGTACAGCAGGCACAGGAGGTACGGGGCGTCGACCAGGAGCACTCCGAAGAAGAGGAACATCGCGCCGTAGCAGGCGGTCGAGAGCGCGAAGCCCCCCAGCGCACGGCCGAGCTCGCCCCACGGCACCGGGTCGTCGCCGCCGCCGGCCGAGAAGGCGACCAGGAAGACGCACAGGACCGAGGCGCACACGACCAGGCCCCCGATCGCCGTGCCCGCGGCGTACTTGCCCACGAGCAGCGCGGAGCGCGGGGCGGGGCGGGAGAACAGGTACGTGATCGTTCGCGCCTCGACCTCCTCGGACAGCGCGGTCGCGCAGAAGAGGAAGGGCACGAGGACGCCGACGACGTAGCGCAGCGGCCAGGCCACGACCGCGTCCCAGAGGACCCGGGGGGCGACGCCGCCGCCCAGCCGGATCGCCAGGGTCATGAGCACGACGAGGCCGCCGACCGCGGCGGCGAACCACACCGCGCGGCCGCGGCGCATCCGGAGGAGCGTCAGGGAGAGGGCCGCCCGCGACGCCTCGCCGAAGCTCGGGAGCCTGCCGCTCATGCGCGGGCCTCCGGGCGCGGGGCGGAGGGCGCCGGCGCCTCGACCCGCTCGCGCTTGTGCTTGACCTCGACGAGGTAGCGGAAGACGGCCTCGAGCGACGCGTCGGGCGAGGTGAGGCGCCGGATCTTGATCCCCAGCGCGAGGGCGCGCTCGGGCACCTCGGTGTAGCAAGCGTCGGGCGCCCGGGTCTCGATCTCCAGCTCGTGCTCGGCGGGGAAGCGCAAGGACAGCACCCACGGCGCGTCGACGAGCGCGCGGCAGAGGTCTCGTGGCCTCTCGCACTCGACGAGGACGCGGTGGGGATGCTCGTCGATGAGCTCGCGGATCCGGTACATGTTGCCCTCGGCGACGAGCTGGCCCTTGAGCAGGAGCAGCACGTTCTCCGTCATCGACTCGACCTCGTGCAGCACGTGGCTCGAAACGAGGACGCACGCGCCCTTCTCGCCACGGGAGCGGATCGCCCCGACGATCGCGGTGCGCGTGAGCGGATCCGTCCCCGCGAGGGGCTCGTCGAGGATGAGGACCTCGGGGTCGTGGGCGAAGGCCTGCGCGAGCTTCGTGCGCTGCTTCATCCCGCGGCTGTAGGTGCCGACGGGCCGGTTCATGACGTCGGCGAGCTCGAAGAGCTCGAGCGCACGCACCGCGCGCTCGCGAGCCTCGCGCTCGTCGAAGCCGGAGAAGCGCACGAGCGCCTGGACCAGCTCCACGCCAGTCAGCTCCTCCCAGAACGCGTCCACCTCGGGGCAGAGCCCGATGCGGGCGAGGACCTCGGGCCGATTCCACGGTGAGGCGCCCAGGACCTCGACCTTCCCCGTCGAAGGGCGGAGCTGGCCGGCGACCAGGCGCAGGAACGTCGTCTTGCCGCTCCCGTTGGGTCCGAGAAGTCCGTGCACGCCGGGCCCGAGCGTCAGAGACAGGTCGTTGACGCCGATGACCGGCCCGTACCACTTGCCGAGCCGCTCGGCGCGGATCATGGGCGCGGTCATCCGATGATCTCCACGTCGAGGAGCTTCTTGCGCAGGACCAGGAGCGATCCGACCATGACGGCCAGGAGCGTCGCGAGGGCGTGCCAGCCGCCGACGTTCCCTTCGATTGCCCGCTTGAAGATCGCGTCGCCGAGGATGCCCAACGAACCCGGGAGCGACACGAGGTAGAGCCAGCTCGATTTCGTGACCAGCCGGACGACCACGGCGACCATGTGGGGCAGGAAGAAGATCGCGACCCACATGCTCATCGTCAGGCCCTTCGAGCGCGACAGGCTCGAGACCGCGACGGAGACGACCGCCATCACGCAGGAGATGGCGAGCGAGAACATCAGCGACGGGAAGATCAGCCCGGCGCGGGTCGAGGCCTCGGCCTTGTCGGGCGCCACGAAGACGGCGAGGGCGATTAGGGCGAGCGCCGGACCGAACGTGAGCAAGAAGCTCAGGAACGCGACCGGGTAGATCCGGCCGAACATGTACTGCTCGCGGGTCACGGGCTTCGCGAAGTAGAACTGGAAGGCGCGGTGGCGCACGTCGTCCGCGACCGCTCCGGCGCCGGCCGCGATCGTGATCACGAACACGAACAGCCAGAGCTGCCAGTCGAAGATCCCGCGCACGAACCCCTCGGGCGAGAGCGCCGCCCCGAGGTCGCGCGTGCCCCGGCTGGTCGTGACCTTCGCGAACGACGCGACCAGGAAGACGATCGGATAGATGACGACGGCGAAGCCGGCGGCGATGAGGCTCGCCTTGACGATGAAGGGAGCGATCGCGCGTCTCAGGCCCTGCCTCGCGAGCGTCCACAGGTTGGCGCTCGGTGGCCGTCGCGTCCCCGCGTAGGGCTTGTAGCCGAGGTCGTGGATCGGCATGGCTACGCTGCCTTCGGCGCCTCGCCGTCGCGAACTGCCTTGAGGAAGGCCCGCTCGAGCGTGTTCGCGAGCGGGGCGAGGTGTCTGATCTGCGCGCCGACGCGGGGGGCCGTGCGGAAGACGAGATCCGCGTCCGCGCCCTCGGGAGCGCGCACGTGAAGGGTCGAGCCCTCGCGGGCGACCGTGCAGCCCGCCTCCTCGAGGGCGCGCGCGAGAGGAGCCGGATCGCCCTTGACGCGCACCTCGTACACGTTCTTCTCGCTCGCGATGAGGAGCTCGAGCGCGCCGGAGTAGAGGACCGAGCCTTCCCTGAGGACCACCACCTGGCTGCAGGTCTTCTCCACGTCCGGCAGGATGTGCGTCGAGAGGATCAGGTGGGCGCCGGTGCGCTTGGGCAGGTCCTGGATCAGCTCCACCATCTCGTCGCGGCCCTGCGGGTCGAGGCCGCTCGTGGGCTCGTCGAGCAGGATCAGCCGCGGATCGCCGGCGAGGGCCTGGGCGAGCTTCGCGCGCTGGCGCATGCCGGTCGAGTAGGAGCCGAGCTTGCGGTAGCGCGCCTCGCCGAGCCCGACGTACTCGAGGACCATGTGGGCGCGGCTCTTGGCCTCGGCTGCTGGCAGCCCGCACAGCTCGGCCGCGAAGGTCGCGAAGTCGAGCGCGCTGAGGTCGGGGATGACCGCGTCTCCCTCCGGCATGTAGCCGACGCGCGATCTGACCGACAGGGGGGCCGCCGCCACGTCGACGCCCAGGACACGCATGGATCCCGCGTCGAACGGCAGGAGGCCGAGCATGACCTTGAGAAGAGTGGACTTGCCCGCTCCGTTCGGGCCCAGGAGGCCCACGGTGCCGCCCTCGATGGCGAGCGTCACGCCCGCCAGGGCGCGGAGCGCGCCGTAGCGCTTCTCGAGGCCGTCGATCTCGACGATCACGCGGCGCGGTATAGCACAGGGAGACCGGGGCGCGTCAGAGGCAGAGCGGGCAGCAGCACGACTCGAACTGGTCGGGCGGAATGCAGATGCCGTCGCCCGGGCCGCCACGCGGGCAGTCGATCGTTCCGTCGTGGCAGAGGCCGTCGTCGCCAGCGCGCGAGTAGTTGCAGTCCACCACGACCTCGCACTCGCCCTCGAAGGCGATCGCCACGCAGGCGAGGCGAGCGTGGCACTCGTTGGGATAGGTCTGGCCGTCGCAGCCGCAGACGGGGTTCCAGTCGTCGTTGGGGCAGTTGGCGGGCTGGTCGATGCACACCTCGCCACCGCCGATGCCGCAGCTCAGCGCGCAGCACTGGTTGTCGCCGCAGTCCCGGTCGCCGCAGCCCCCGTTGCCCTCGCAGAGACCCGCGTGGTCGACGGCGATGCAGGCGTTGTGGGCCTCGCAGGTGCTGCCGTAGTTGTTGCCGTCGCAACCGCAGACCGGCTCGAACCACAGCGGGCAGATCTGGGCCTGGTCGACGCACTCCGAGCCGGGATCGACGCCTCCGCAGCCGTTCACGCAGCACTGGCCGTCCTCGCAGACCTCACCGGCGCAGTCGCCGTCCGCGTCGCCGTCGACGTCCACGTCCACGTCCACGTCCACGTCGCCGTCCGCGTCCACGTCCACGTCCACATCCTCGTCGCCGTCGCCGTCCACGTCGCCGTCGCCGTCCACGTCGCCGTCGCCGTCGCCGTCGCCGTCGCCGTCCACGTCGCCGTCGCCGTCCCCGTCGCCGTCGCCGTCGACGTCGCCGTCGCCGTCGCCGTCGCCGTCCACGTCGCCGTCCGCGTCCGTGTCGCTATCGGTATCGGTGTCGGAATCCGAATCGGCATCCGAGTCCGAGTCGGCGTCGGTGTCCGAATCCGCGTCGGCGTCGGCGTCGCCGTTCGGCGCGTCGCCCTTCCCTCCACCGCAGCTTCCAAGACCCGCCCCGAGCCCGATGAGCGCCATCGCCCCCGCGACACACCAAAGCCATCTCGTCATGTCAACCCTCCAGAGGGGTCATTATCGAGGATCGAGGGCCGGCTCGTCGAGGGGGTCGGGCGGTCCTACCGCTCTTCTTGCCGAGCGACAGACCGCTGCGGGCGCTCGTCGACCACGAGCCGGAAGACGTCCGGGCGCGCGTAGTGGCCGGCGACGTCGAAGTCGAACTTGCCCCGCGCGATCTCGGCGAGGTCGAGCTCGGCCACGAGGATCGCGTCCTCGTCGAAGACGGGGCCCGCGAGGACCTGGCCGAGGGGGCCGACGATGCAGCTTCCGCCGCGCAAGAGGACCGCCGCGGGATCGTCGCCCTGGACGGCGCGGTAGGGCTCGGGGCAGTCGCCCCGGCGCAGGTGCTGGCACGCGGACAGGACGAAGCAGCGGCCCTCGAGCGCGACGTGGCGCATCGTGCCGAGCCAGGTCTCGCGGTCGTCCGCGGTCGGCGCGCAGTAGAGCTGCACGCCCCGGGCATACAGGTGCATGCGCAGAAGGGGCATGTAGCTCTCCCAGCAGATCGCGGCGCCGAGCCGTCCGAGCGGGGTGTCCATCACGGGCATCGTCGATCCGTCGCCGAACCCCCACACGAGGCGCTCGGCCGCGGTCGGCATGAGCTTGCGGTGCTTGCCGAGCAAGGACCCGTCCGGCCCGAAGAAGAGCGCCGTGCAGTAGAGGGTCCCGCCGTCGCGCTCGACGACACCGATCACCAGATGTACCTGGCTCGATCTAGCGGCGGAGCCGAGCGCCTCGGTCGCGGGGCCGGGGACGTCGACCGAGCTGTCCCAGTACCGCCTGAAGTCCTCGCGTCCCTCCGGAGTCCGCGAGCCAACCCGCGCGCCGAAGTCGAGGCCCTTCGGATAGGCCGAGACGAACGCTTCGGGGAAGAGCACGATGCTCGCCCCCTTCGCGGCTGCCTCGGCGGTCAGCGCCTGGACCTTGTCGATCGTCCGCTCGCGATCGAACACCACCGGGGCGGCCTGCACGACTGCGGCGAGGTAGGTCATGGGGACGACGGTGTACCATCCGCCTCCTTTCGCCGCCACGCATGGTGACCACCACCCACCGCCCGTTGACCGTCGTCTCGCTCCTGCTCAGCCTCTTCATGGGCGCGCTCGAGGCGACCGTGGTGTCCACCGCGATGCCCACGGTCATCGGCGATCTGGGCGGCATCCAGCTCTACTCCTGGGTGTTCACCGCCTATCTCGTGGCCGCGACCGTCACCGTGCCGATCTTCGGCAAGCTGGCCGACACGTACGGTCGCAAGCCCGTCGCGCTGTTCGGAGTGGCGCTGTTCATGCTGGGCTCGGTGGCGAGCGGCGCGTCGCGCTCCATGACCCAGCTCATCGCGTTCCGCATCGTGCAGGGCCTCGGCGCGGGCGCGATGCAGCCCATGGCCCTGACGATCGCGGGCGACATCTTCAGCCTCGAGGAGCGGGCGCGCATCCAGGGCGTCTTCGGCGCCGTTTGGGGGCTCGCGGGCCTCGCCGGCCCGATGGTCGGCGGCCTCATCGTCAAGCACATCGGCTGGCGCTGGGTCTTCTACCTCAACGTCCCGTTCGGGATCGCCTCGATGCTGCTCCTGGTCCTCTTCTTCCACGAGCGGATCGAGAAGAAGCCCCACGAGCTCGACCTGGCGGGCTTCGCGCTCGTCACCGCGCTCGTCCTCGCGCTCCTGACGAGCGCCCACGGGGGTACCGCGGGGATCGTCGGCCTCGTCGCCGCCGCCCTCTCGACGGTCGGCTTCGTCCTCGTGGAGCGCCGCGCGTCGGAGCCCGTCATCCCGCTGCCGCTGATGCGAAGACGAGTCATCTGGGTGGCGAGCCTCGCCGGCGCGCTCGCCGGCGGCGCGATGTTCGCGATGGTCACGTACGTGCCGCTCTTCGTGCAGGGCGTGACCCGCGGCTCGCCCACCGCGGCCGGCAGCGCGATCGCTCCGATGGTCATCGGCTGGCCCATCGCGAGCGCGATCGGGGGACGCCTGATCCCGCGGACCGGGTTCCGGCCGCTGGTGCTCCTCGGCCTCTTCATCTCCGCGGCCGCATCGATCGGAGTGGCGCTCGTGGTCGCGCGCCCCGATCCCTCGCTCGACCTGCTCAGAATCGCGACCGGTATGTTCGGCGTGGGCCTCGGCTTCGGCAACACCTCGCTGCTCATCGCGGTCCAGACCAGCGTCGACTGGAAGGAGAGGGGAGTCGCGACCGCCGGCACCATGTTCTTCCGCATGATCGGCGGCGCTCTCGCCGTCGGCGTGACCGGAGGGGTCCTCACCCGGATCCTCACGCGCGATCCGTCGGTCCCTCTCGAGGCGGCGAACGCGCTCCTCGGGCCCGACCGCGGCCGCTCGCTCTCGGCCGAGGTGCAGGGGCGCCTCGGCGGAGCGCTGGGCACGGGGCTCGTCACGGTCCTGTGGATCTGCGCAGGCATCGGCGTCGCGGCCTTCCTGGTGAGCCTCGCCTTCCCGCGCGATCGGCGATGAGTGCTAGCTTTCTCGAATGGAGCCCTGCACCTTCTGCCGCGTGGTCAGCGGGGAGCTCGAGGCCTACCGGGTGCTCGAGGACGACGTCTGCGTCGCGTTCCTCGACCACAGCCCCCTGCGGCCCGGACACTGCCTCCTCGTTCCCCGCCAGCACTACCAGACGCTTCCCGATCTACCGCGGACGATCGTCGGCCCGCTGTTCGTCAAGGCCCAGCTCCTGGCGCAGGCCGTCGTCTCCGCGGCCGGCGCCGAAGGCTCGTTCGTCGCGATCAACAACCGCGTGAGCCAGAGCGTCCCGCACCTCCACGTGCACGTGGTGCCGCGCCGAAAGGGGGACGGCCTGAAGGGCTTCTTCTGGCCCCGGGTGCGCTATCCGAGCGAGGCGGCCGCCCGCGAGATGCAGCGCGCGATCCGCGAGGCTATCGACCAGCTCAGGCTCTGAGCATCGCCACCGCCGTGGCGGCCATGCCCCTCGCCACGGCGACGCCCGCTCGCGCAGCGCGAGCCGAGCGTTCGAAGAGGCCGCCGTCGAGCCGCCGGCCGCGTACCAGGACATGGCGGACCCGCTCGAGGGCGCCGAGGTCCCGCTCGAGGTCGCCATCGACGACCAGGATGTCGGCCCCGTGGCCGGCCGCGATCCGGCCGCGGTCGCCCAGGCCCAGGAGCGCCGCCGAGCCGGACGTCGCGGCGCGCAGGCATGCCTCGACGGACATCCCCGTCCGCCGCATCGCGTCGAGCTCCTCGAAGGGCCGGCCGTGGACGCAGAAACCATAGGCGGCGTCGTCGCCGTAGGCGATGGGCACGCCCGCGTCGCGGAGCAAGACGAGGTTCGCCGCCGCGAAGCGAACCCCTTCGCGCGCCCGTGCCTTCGGCAGGCCGCCGGCGATGCCGGCCGGGAGCACGTCGCCGGAGGTCTCGTAGGCCTCGCGGAAGCGCCGCCAGGAGCGAACGACGGCTCGCGTGACGCCACCCGTCCGCCGCGAGTCGCGGTCCCACGCGGCCTCGGCGCCGAGGCAGACCGAGTCGAACACCCACAGCGTCGGGCACACCGTCACGCCAGAGTCCCGGACTCGGTCCACGAGCTCCGCGTCGAGCGGCTCGAACGAGGAGTGCATCAGCGCGTCCACTCCCGCGGCGAGCGCGACCCCGTAGTCCTGGACGGAGTGCGCGTGGGCGAAGGCCTTCAGGCCCGATGCGTGCGCCTCGGCGACCGCTGCCCGCGCGACCCGGGCCTCCAGCGCGGCCAGCGGGCGGTCGGAGTAGCTGCGGTGCATGACGGCCAGCTTGACGTGGCTCATCCCGGCCCGCGCCACGCGCTCGACCGCTCGCCGCGCCTCGTCCTCGTTCGCGCAGGCGAGCGCCACACCGGCGCGCTGGTAGAACGCGGGAAGCCAGTCGAGCGGGTAGCCGCGCGGAGCCGTCAGGATCGGCCCGGCCGCGACGATCGACGGTCCGGCAAGCGGGTCGTCGCGAACCAGCGACGCGAGCGCTCCCGCGAGACCCGGCGCGCAGCCCATGTCGCCGACTGTCGTGACTCCGGCGGCCAGAGTCAGTCGCAGGTTCGTGACCACCTGCGAGATCGACAGGGGCTCGAGCGGCTCGAACATGCCCCCGCGCGCGATGTGAACGTGGGCATTCACGAGCCCCGGCAGCACCGTCTCGCCTCGCGCGTCGATGTCGCCGGGCGCCGGCACGTTCGCCGGCACGATCCGGGCGATCCGCTCGCCCTCGATCTCGATCCTGCGGGGCTCGCTCGAGAACGAGACGCCGTCAAAGATGCGGTCGGCGAGTATCCGGACGGTGCTCATCTCACCTCACGCAATGCGGCTCGAGACCGCAGTCGGCGCAGCGCGCGGGATCGCGCCGCGAGGGGCAGGCGCGCGAGATGCCCATGTGGCAGAGCGCGAAGTCGTAGCCCACGGGATCTTCCGGATCGAACCTGCGCAGCGAGGCCGTCACCTCCTCGGCCGTCCGCCACGACACGTCGCGCCGTCGGGTGAGGCCGAGGTTACGGGCGATCCGATGGACGTGCGTGTCGAGCGGGATCACGAGGATCCGCGCGGGCAGGTCCCACAGGCCGAAGTCGACGCCGTCCGCGGGCCGGATCATCCAGCGCAGGTAGAGGAGCAGCCGTTTGCAGGCGCTGCCGGCGACCGGATCGGGGAGCAGCTCTGCGGGCAGCGATGTCCCCGACCGCAACCGGGCAGGCGCGCCGCAAGCCGCGCGGACGTCCCTCACGAGAGCGCCGAGCGCCGGGCGCAGCTCGCCCTCGAACCGGGCCTTCAGGGCGGCTCCCACGCTGCCGTGCCGCCGGACGAGAGCTCCGGCTCCCGAGAGCGTGCGGGCGAGGTCGCGGCCGCGTGTCGTGCGGTGGACGAACCCCTCGAGAAGGGCGTCGAGCTCCCCGAAGCTCGCGTCGCGGACGGTGCGGCCCGGCCGGGGCCCCAGCCTCTCGAGCGCACGCTCGACGCTGGCGCGGAGCGCGCGGACATTCCCGAAGGCGAGCGACGCCGCGACCAGCCCGGCGATCTCGACGTCGGCGGGATCCCCGTACCGGTGGACGATCCCGACGGGATCGGCCGCGAGCCTCGACGCGACGTCCGTCTCGGCGCGCACGCGATCGAGCGCCGCTCCGAGATCGGACGCCTCACGCAAGCGGGAACGCCCCATCGGTCCTACATCCCGTGCCAGGCGAGCGGTGTCAAGCACGCAGGGTGCGTTGCTCGGCCCCGGGCTTCGCTGGTCGTCGTCGTCGCCGTCGTCGTTGACGTGGACCTTGACGGCGACGTGGACGTGGACCTGGACGCTCCCCGGTTGACGCAGGCGGGTCGCGTCAAACGCGGGTCGCCCACGTCCACGTCCACGTCGCCGTCAACGTACACGACCACGTCTACGTCTACAT
>JACPQR010000017.1 GCA_016190375.1 Deltaproteobacteria bacterium | reverse complement strand
GTCCCGCTCCAAGCAGCTCGAGAGCTTCATCGAGAACTGAGCGAGCGGAAGCGGAATAACTCCGCAGGAGCGATCCACAACATGCGAAGGACAAGACAGACGGACGTGACAGCAAGGGGGTCGAGGGGGCGAAGCCCCCCGCGAGATGCCGCGAAGGCCCTGCGCAAGCTGCGCCACCCGTCCCGCTCCAAGCAGCTCGAGAGCTTCATCGAGAACTGAGCTCAGTGCGCGTACCGTGCGGCTGTCCGCACCAAGACGCCGTCACGCGCCTGCGGGACGGCGTCGCCGAAGGCACGAGACCGTTCTTGCAAAGGAGGGACCTTGCCCCTATACTGCCGCGACTTTGAGGTCGCGGGCCCATAGCTCAATTGGTTAGAGCCCCCGGCTCATAACCGGGTCGTTCCTGGTTCGAGTCCAGGTAGGCCCACCCTGAGATGAATGACAATCAAATCCTGGCAGACGCGGGAGGAGGTCGGCGATCCGTGCGGCACCAGCTTCAGGCGTTAGCAGAGCTTCAGAGCGTCGATCTCGTAGTCCGCGAGCTGGACATAGCACTCGAAGAGATTCCCAAGAAGGTCCGGGAGCTCGAGCGGGACGTGGACCGCGTCCGCCAGCTCCTCGAACGTGAGCGAGCGGAGCTCGCGGACGCCGAGCGGACCCACCGGGATGCCGAGATCGAGCTGCAGTCCCAGAACGAGCAGCTCGTACGCTCCAAGACCAAGGCGACGATTGCCCGCAACCAGAAGGAATACGAAGCCTCTCAGCGCGAGCTCGAGTCCGTGCGCAAGTCCCTGGGCGAGCGCGAGGCGGACATGATGAAGCTGATGCAGGCGATCGAGACCTTCCGCGCCTCGATCAGGCAGCACGAGTCGGAGTTCGAGGAGCTCCGCAAGGTCCTCGACGCCGAGGACCTGGAGGCGCGGCGGAAGATGGCCGAGCTCGAGGCCAAGAAGGCGACGTTCGCTGGCGACCGCAAGGCCATCGGCGATCGCGTCAAGCCGCACATCCTGCGCCGCTACGAGATGATCCGCCAGAAGCGGGGCATCGCGCTCGCCGAGACTCGGGACGGGACGTGCCTTGCCTGTCACATGCAGATCCCGCCGCAGCTCTACAACATCCTGCAGCGCTGCGAGTCGATGGAGCTCTGCCCGAACTGCAACCGGATCATCTACTGGAAGGACGGCAAGTCCGAGGTATAATCCGCGGCGTCGAACCGGGCGAGGTGGTCGCGCGCGCGCCACACCGGCACGCACGAGGAAAGTCCGAGTTCCGCAGGGCAGGGTGCCGGCTAACGGCCGGTGGGGGCGACCCCGAGGAGAGTGCAACAGAGAACAGACCGCCGGCGATACCGCCGGCAAGGGTGAAACGGCGAGGTAAGAGCTCACCGGACCGCTGGTGACAGCGGTCGCGAGGCAAACCCCACCCGGAACAAGACCAAATAGGGGAGCGCTCGCGAGCCTCGGCTCGCGTACGAGTGGCCCGCTCGAGCTCCCGGGTACGGTCGCTGGAGGCACGCGGCAACGCGTGCCCGAGAGGAATGACCACCAGCCCTGGTCGGGGCGACCCGCCAGGGCGACAGAACTCGGCTTACGGCTCGATTCGACCGAAAGGGCCCCGAAGGGGCCCTTTCGCTTTTTCGGTGACCCCGACGGGGCCCTTTCGCTTTTTCGGTGACCCCGAAGGGGCCCTTTCGCTTTTTCAGTCCTGCTCGCCACGCAGCACGCGGTCGTAGTACAGGAGCATCTCGATCGCCCCGGGTCCTCGGTTCCAGACGTAGTCGTGAGGACCTGGCGTGATCAGCACGTCGTGCCGGACCGATGCGGATCGGAGCCGGTCCGACAGGTCCAGGACGAGGCCCCGGAACCTGTCCCCCGTGCTGCTCATCAGACGGATCCTCTGGCCGAGAGCGTGGCGCGCCTGCCCGTCACCTCCGCGGCCCGCCAGCGTGACGAGCTCGGCGATCCTGCCCCGGATCGCGGGCTGCATTCCGCCGACCGCTCCGAAGGTCTCCGGGTGTTCGAGGCCGATCAGGAGTGCGTGGATCCCGCCGAGCGACACGCCGTCGATCCCGGTCCCCTCGCGGCCCTGCGCGACAGGGAGCTCGCGCCGCAGCCGCGGGACGAGCTCGGCCGTCACGAACCGATCGAACTGCGCCGCGGCCTCGGGATCGGCAAACAGGTCCGTCGTGTACGGACAGGCCACGACGATGCCGCGGTACGGCCTCGTGCGCAGGCCCTCGTTGAGCGCGCGCAGGCGCTCGGGCTCGACCAGGTCGTGAAAGTCTCGCGCCGTCAAGCTCCCGCGCCGGAGCGCGGCGTCAGCGCGATCCAGCTCGTAGTCGCGGACCCAGCCCCACGCGCCGCGGTCGACTCCGCGCCTCGACTCTCCCTGGCCGTGCAGCGCAACGAGCAACGGGAACCGATCGCCGGGGCCGCGCGCGCGGGGGAGCATGACGATCGTTCGCTCGGGGCCCGCCGCGCTTTCGGGCATCCGGATCGAGCGGGTCTCGACCGCGCGGCCGCCACGCTCGCGCGGCACGCGGTCGTCGTCGGCCCTGGGCTCCTCGCTGCATGACAGGAACGCCAGCGCGAAGGCGAGCGGGCGCATGACGAGCAGTGTGCCACATCCCGAAAGCGCGGTAATGTCCACGGTCGGTGACGCGCTTTTTCGTCGTGCTCCTCCCCGCGGGTCTACATCTAGTCGGGCGACCCGCCTGGGCGCAGGGTGACGCGCCCGTCGAGCTCGTGACCTCTCGGACGCCGCTCACCATCTCGGTCGACGACGACGACGACGACGAAGACGGAGCCCAGGATGGCAACGCGGCTCGACCGAGCGATGCCGACGACGAGGCGGTCGAGATCGTGGTCCGCGGCCCGCCGGTCCCTGCCACGGACATGATCAGGCTCGGCGGTCGGGGCCTCGAGCGAGTGCGCCTGTTCGACGCGGACCACGCGCTCTCGCTGCCCGCGGCCATCCCGGCCTCGCGGCTGCCCGTCACCCTGAAAGTGGTCGGCAGGCGGGCGAGCGCTGCCCACGAGGACGTGCTCCTGACGGCGGAGCGGCAGGGGGCCGGCGGCCCCGTGGCGCCGGCAGCGCAGGTGGCGCTCACCGTCGTCGCGATCCGATTCGTCGGCGCCTCGAACGAGGTCCTCGATCCCTCGCGCGCCTCGCTGCAGGTATCCAACGAGATCACGGACGGCCCCTCCTTGCCGCGAGGCGACGCCTTCGACCTGACCTCCGAGGACCCGGACAACTTTCGCATAGAGGTGGCCGATCCGACGCCTGGTGCGGCGAGCCTGGAGCTCGTGAGCACGGACGCCCGTACCGGCGCGGTCCGGGACCGGATCGCGGCCGTCGGCCTGGCCCATGGCCCGCATGGCGGAGCCCAGCGGACCGCGTTCATTCGCCTGGTCGCCGACGACATGGACCGTTCCGCTCCGGGCGTTCAGGGGCAGGTCCTGCGCGTCGCGCTCAGAGACAGGGTCCGCGTCGTCTATCGTGACGCGACCATGGACATGCGCGTCGGGCGTCCCGGCAGGGAGGACGGCGCGCAGGCGGCAAGGCGCGCCAGGTTCGACATCGTCGTCGTGCGCCTGTCGGCGGGTGGTCCGCCCTCGGTCGGGGTCGATGACGCGGACGCGACCCGCGTCGCCAGAAGACAGGTCGAGATCGCCAACGAGATCTACGCCCAGTGCAACATCGCCTGGGGCGACCCCGCGGACACTCGCGTTCGGATCGTCGACCCGCCGCAGGCCACCCTGCTCGCCGTCGGCGACTCCGACGGTCTTCCGGCGCTGGGCGGGGTCATTCGCTTCAGGGTCGGTGGCCGCCCGATCCGGCCGCTCGCGACGCGGCCCGGGTGGAGCCCCATCGAGACCGCGACGGCTCTCGGCGAGCGGATCCGCGCGCTGGGCTACGGCGCCGAGGTGACTCACAACGTTCGCACCGACCAGGGCGCGGGCGCCTCGGCCGACGTCCTGGCGCGCGGCGCGGGCGGCGAGGCGCTCCGCTTCGAGGCCGACGGCGAAGCGCCCCTGACCACCGACTCCCGCCAGCGGGTGGAGATTGGATCGGTCGACCTCACGGACCAGCTCGACGACTTCGACAACATGAACGCATCCAGCGGAACCCTGGAGGAGCGCACCTTGATAAAGACGTTGACCGACGGTGATCCCGCGACCATCGACCTGTACGTCGTCAACCGGTTCTCCTCCGGCGCGAGGCAGGGCGAGGCCTTCATCGAGGGGGACGCCGGTCCCATCCTGAACGCGGTCGTCCTCGACAGGAGCGGTATTCGCCAGGAACGGCAGTCGTGGACCCAGTCGCACGAGGCCGGGCACGTCCTGCTCGACCAGCCATACCATCCAGACAACGTCGGCCCGGACCGGCCGTGGCTCCTCATGGACGCGGATGCGAGCCTCGGTGCCGTATCGGGGCCCAAGCGGCTCGGCGAGGACGAATGCGCGCGGATGTTGTCGGAGAGCGGGCCGCCGGGATCGCTCCTGCGGCGCTACGACGCGGGTGTCCCATGAAGGCACTCGTCGCGATGGTCGTTCCTCTTCTCTCGATCCTCGTCTCGTGCGGGGATGACGACGACGACGGCGCTCCCCCCGAATGGCGAACCGTCTACGAATCGCTGGAAGAGGGTTGGCTCGTCTCCGCCTGGGCAAACGGGCGGGACGACGTCTGGTTCGTGGGCGGCACCTGGGACCAGGCGCTCGTGGTCCGCTGGGACGGCGAGAGATTCGGAGCGGTCGACATCGACGGGGACGCGCTCCTGTGGTGGGCGTGGGGATCGAGCGAAGGCGACCTCTGGGTCGTGGGCGAGAGGGGCTCGATCTTCCGTGGCGAGGACGGGGCGTTCGTTCCGGTCGAGTCGCCCGTGGAGGACGCCACGTTCTACGGCGTCTGGGGCGCGACCGCCGACGATCTCTGGGCGGTGGGCAACGTCCCGATCGAGGGCGAGACTCCGCGCGGCGTGATCGTACGGTCAGAGGACGGCGGGCCGTTCGAGGAGGTCGAGGTCGACGGCGATCCTCTGCCCGGCTTGTTCAAGGTGTGGGGCTCCGCGGCGGGCGACGTCTTCTTCGTCGGCGAGTCCGGGACCCTCTTGCACTGGGATGGCGCGGAGCTCCGCCGGCTCGACGCCGGAACGACCGTCAGGTTGTTCACGGTCCACGGGTGCGGCGCTGGCGACGTGTACGCCGTGGGCGGCTTCGGCAACGGCGTCGTGCTTCACCAGGAGGGCGCCGGCGGCTCGTGGACGGACATCAGCCCTCCGTTCGCGCCGCTGATCAACGGAGTTCACTGCGCGTCCGGCGGCGACGTCGTCGTGGTGGGGATGCAGGGATACGTCGCGACCCGAACGGCGGAGGGCGGCTGGGCGGAGGCGCTGCCCACGAACCTCGATCTTCACGGCGTGTGGCACGACGGCGGCGACTTCGGCTTCGCCGTGGGCGGCAACCTCCTGTCCGCCGGCCGCGACAGTCCCCAGCGGGGAGTGCTCGCGCACCTCGGGCAGGTCCTGCCCGGCAACGACCTCTAGTACTACTCGCTCGCTTCCCGCCACGCCCCGGCTACTGCGGCCGCCGATCCGACGGCATCTCGCGCCGTACGTCCTCGGCCCTCCGCTGCGACGTGGCGGTGCCACGCCTCGGTCGGTCCTGCGGGCGTGCGGCGCGATCTACCGCCGCCTCGACGCCCTCGCTACGCCGTTCCGCGCCGGGAAGCGAGCGAGTAGTACTAGAACGCCCCCTCTTCGAGCGCGTGGCGCATCTTCGCGAGGGCCTGCTCCTGGAGCTGGCGGATCCGCTCGCGCGACAGGTCGTACTTGTCGCCGATCTCGCGCAGCGTCAGCTCGTCCTGGTCGTCCAGGCCGAACCGCCAGCGAATGATGCTGGCCTCCATCGGAGTCAGCTTTCCGAGCAGCCGAGGCAGCTCCCGTTCCCAGGCTTCCGTCTGGAGCTCCTCGTCCGGTGTCCGCGCGTCCTCCTCCTGCAGGAAGTCGATGAATCGGCGGCCATCCTCGTCGTTGACGGGCCGGTCCAGCGAGAACGGCTGCTCCGTCCACGACGGCCGGATCTTCTCCAGCTTCGCCATTGCCACGCCGCTCTCGGCCTCGATCTCCTCCGGCGTGGGCTCCCTGCCCAGCCTGGCCGAGATCTTCGCCCTGGCTCGCGCCACCCTGTTCACCGTGTCGAGCATGTGGACCGGGATGCGAACGGCGCGACCCTTGTCGGCGAGCCCTCTGGAGATCGCGTGGCGGATCCACCAGCTCGCGTAGGTGCTGAAGCGGTACCCGCGACGGTAGTCGAAGCGTTCCACGGCCTTCATGAGGCCGATGTTGCCCTCCTGGATGATGTCGATGAGAGGCATCCGGCCGCGGTCGTAGCGGCGGGCCATCGAGACGACGAGCCGGAGGTTCGCAGCGACGAACCGGTTCTTGGCATCCATGAGGAGCCGCCTGGCCCGCGCGACGCGCTGCATGGTCCGCGCGCTCCTCCCCGGCGCCAGGACACCGGCCTCCAACGCTCGCGAGACCGCCTCTTCGGCCCGAGCGATGAAGGCACGGTCGATGTCCAGGGTGCGGAGCTTCTCCGCGGCGGATCGTACGGTGGCCTTGAAGCGGGCCGACTGCCCGCGCGCGAAGCGGCTGTGGTTCCGCCGGTAGGCCTTGAGCAGACGCCGCAGGACCGTGAACTCCGGCAGGCTGTTCTCCATCGCCGCTTCCGCTGCCAGCATCACGAGCTCGGTCGCCGGCGGATGAGACAGAAGCTCGCACCAGAGATCGATCTCGAGGGACTCGATCTCGCGCGCCGCCTCGACCTCGGCCTCGGGCGTCAGGACCTGGTGAGCGGCCATCTCGCGGAAGTAGCGGCCCAGGGCATCCGTGGGAACCGAGTCCTCGCGGACCTGGGCGACCGGCGCCGCCTCGACGAGCGTCTCCGTAGTCGGACCCGGATCGCGCTCGACGCCTGCGTCCTCGGAAAGATCCTCTGCGGCGGGACCACCCCATTCGGTCTCGGCCTGGTCGTACTCGTTCTGGTTCGTGATCATGTCGATGAACCTTAGATGCGCCGAAACGCGATCCGCTTCGTGTCTCGACCAAGCCGTGCGATCCCCGTTCCAGCCCCGTGGTGGTGTTCGCGCGGCTGGCGGCGTCCAAGCTCGCTATACTTCTGCGATGCGGCTTGCCTTGGCGGCGTTTCTTTTCCCGGCGATCGCGCTGGGCCAGAATCCTGCGTTCATCGACCACGCCCCCGGCGTGTTCGGGGCGCTCAACGAGGGATATCCCGACGCGATGGGCGGCGGTGTCGCCTTTGTGGACCTCGATGCGGACGGGTGGGACGACGTTCTCGTCGCCCACAACACCAACGGCGTTCATGCCTACCGGAACGGCGGACCGGCCGACGACTTCACCTTCACCAACGTGACGGGCGAGACCGGCCTGCCGATGGCGGACCATGCCGGCATCATCTCCCTGTCCGCCGGCGACCTCGACGGTGACGGCGACCAGGACGTGGTTCTGGGAACGCGCAAGGGGGCGCTCCTGTACGCGAACGACGGAGACGGGACGTTCCGGGACGCGACCGGCGGGGCCTTCAACGGCGTGACACCGCACGTCGGCGGCGTCGCGATCGGCGACCTCGACCGCGACGGTCTCGAGGACGTATACATCGTGGCCTACCTCCTCCATAGCCGCTGGCCGTTCCACGAGTGCTGGCCCAACCAGCTCTTCGAGAACCTGGGTGACCTGGCGATGCGGGAGGTGGCCCAGAGCGAAGGCGTGGCCAACGAGGGCTGCGGGCTCTCCGGACTTCTGTTCGACTACGACGACGACGGCGATCTCGACATGAGTCTCGCCAACGACTTCGGGCCGTTCTCGGGGCCGAACGCCCTGTACCGCAACGACGGCCTCGACGAGCAGGGCGGAGCGGTGTTCGCCGACGTGAGCGTGGAGTCGGGCTTCGACCGCCGGATCTATGGCATGGGCCTCGCCGCCGCGGACGTCAACGGAGACGAGCGCCCGGACGTCTTCACCACCAACATCGGGCGGACGATCCTCATGGCCAGCGACGGCGCCGGTGGTTTCCGTGATCTCGCCGACGAGGCCGGAGTCGCTTCTCCATTCGCGTTCGACGGGTGGCGCGTGACCTGGGGGGCCGCCTTCCTCGACGCCGGCAACGACGGGATCCCGGACCTCGCCAACGCCGCCGGTTTCCTGGCGGCGGCCGCGGCCATTCGAAACGGGACGAGCCAGCCGAACGCCTACTACCCCGACCTGGCGCCGGGCATGGCCTCGCTGGACCTCGCCGCCGAGGTCGGCGCGGCACCGAGCGACAGCGGCCACGGGTTGGCAGTTGGCGACTTCGATCGGGACGGCCACGCCGACATCCTGACGGCGGCGATCAACGGCAACGTCCACCTTTATCGCAACGACGGAAGCGGCGCGGCCGGCGCATCGTTGAGGCTCATCGGCACGGTGTCCGGGACCGACGCCGTCGGCGCGAGGGTGGCCCTCGAGTGCGACGGTCTTCGACGGGTACAGTGGCGCGACTCGACCGGCAGCTACGGCTCGCGCGGCTCCATGCTCGTCACCATGCCACTCGGCGGCTGCGAAGGGACGACGCCCGTCGTCACCGTACGCTGGCCTAGCGGGGCGATCTCGCGTCACGAGCTCGACGATGGCGGGGGAGCCCGGGACCTGGTCGAGCCCGCCTGGCTGACGGTCGAACCGGAGTGGCTCGCCGCAGACGGGCTAGGCACCGCCGTGGTGACCGTTCGACCGAGCGGCGAGGACGGGACGGAGCTCGGGCCTGGCCACGCCATCGGGATCTCGGCCGAGGACCTCGTGGTCTCGGACGTGGTCGACAACGTCGACGGGTCGTACACCGCGACGATCGCCGCTCCTTCGTCGCCCCGCTCACACGTCCGCGTGCGAACGACGGTCGACGGCGTGACCCTGCCGCACGCGCCTCGGCTGCGGATCTTCGCCCGCGATCGGTCGGTCGTCGCCGCGAGCCCGGCGTACGTCTCGGGCGGGACCATGGAGGTCTACGTCCATCCCATGGATGCGTCCGGCAACGCGAGGGGCGCCGGGCTGGACGTCAGTCTCGACGTCGAGGGCGGATCGGTCAGCGCCGGTCCCTCGGATCTGGGAGACGGAAGCTATGTGGCGACGGTCCAGGGCGACGGGGGCGAGGTGACGATCGAGGCGCGCGTGGCGGGCGAGGCGGTCGGGTCGCCTTTCAGATCCCAGGGGGTACAGCGGATCGATCCGGTCCAGACGTCCCTCAGCGTCTGGCCAGGGTGGATCATGCCTGCCGAGGCCGCCGACACGCAGGTCGAGATCACCATCTCGCCTCGAACCGCCCTGGGCGAGATCGCCCAGCCGGCGGGAACCGAGGTCACGCTGCGCGGACCTTCGGGCGACGTCGTCGAGCCCCTGGACGTCCAGTACAGGAGCAAGTCGATCCTCGTCACGATTGGCGCCGCGACGCTGCACGACGAGGGGCCGCTCGACGTGTTCCTCGACGAAGCGGAGCTCTCCCGGCCGGCCGACCTCGAGTACTACGACGACCCGATGGAGCTGCTCGGCGCGGTCGATCCGGCCCGGTCGCGGCTCGCTCCCTATCACGAGTCCGTCTACGCCGACGGCGACGACTTCGCCTGGCTGATCGGCGAGCTCGAGGACTCGGATGGCGATATCATCGCCGTACCCGACGACTTCCAGGTGTTCTCGGAGCTGGGAGCGCCTTTTGGCCTGCGGGTGCTGCAGGGCGGCAAGCAGTTCGAGGCGAAGGTGCGATCTGGGATCGTGGCGGGCATCGACCACGTCGAGGTCGGATGGGGCGGGCTCGGGTCGGGGGTGACCGCGACCGTCTACCTCGTCGGCCATCCGGAGCGAACGCTCGAGGGCGTCTCGCTCGATCTGTGCCTGTCCGCCTTGCACGCCCCCGCGGACTCAGAGGCCACGATCAGCGCGATGATCCGGCCCCGTGACGCCCGGACGGGCCTGCTCGTCGGGCCTGGAGTGCCCATCACGGTCCTGTTCGATCCGATCGAGGGGGCGATCGCCACCGAATACTACGAGCCGGGGGCGTACCGCGCGGCGATTGGCCCCGTCTCGGAGCCGGTCGACGCGTTCGTTCACGTCGGCTTGCCGGCCTCCGGGGCTTCGACCCGCGCGCTCCTCAGCTTCTACGATCCCCTCGAGCCGCCGCTCGATCCGCCGCGTCAGGAATGCGCCCTCGTGGAACCGGGTGTGGGTGAGGGCGACGGAGGGGCCGATGCCGACTCGGACGCCGACTCGGACGGCGATTCGGACGCAGATTCGGACGCCGATTCGGATGGCGACACCGACGCCGACGCGGGCGGCAACTCCGATGCCGGTGGAGACGGCGATGCCGACGCGGATGCCGACTCGGACGCGGATCGGGACGGCGGCTGGGTGGATGGTCCGCCTCGCTGGCGCGCCGAAGGGGGTTGCGGCTGCGCCATCAAGCACCCCGACGGACCGATCTGCGGGATCTTCCTGCTCGCGATCGTCGTGGCCTGGTTCACGTCGCAGACTCGGCGTTCGCGGGCTCGGTGACGGGCGAGGCGAGCGCGCATCGAAGAATTTGACCTTGACCTTGACGGCGACGACGACTTGGACGTGGGCGTACTCCTCGTTGAC
>JACPQR010000016.1 GCA_016190375.1 Deltaproteobacteria bacterium | reverse complement strand
CCAGGGTGCGCGCCTGCGCCGGGCTGTACTCGACCGAGATGCGGATGAGCTGGGTCGCCCAGAAACGGCTCATCACCCCGTGGGCCTCGAGGAGCTGGCCGAAGCTCGAGAAGCCGAGCGCCCCGTAGACGTTCCTGTCCGAAAGCTCCCGCAGCCTCTGCCCGATCCGGTAGAAGTCGAGGCCGATCCGGTCCTCGATGCCGTGGATCTGGCCCAGAAGCCCCCTCGCCCAGGCCGCGAGCGCGGTCGGAGCAGACGGGCGGGCCGGAATCGGGTCGTGCAGCGGCGCGTCGGGGGCGGCGGCGGCGATGTCAACACGCTGGTCGGCGCGGCGGTCGGGTCGGCCCGGCGGGACGCGAGCGGGTCCCGGATTCGGGCGCCTTGCGGGGAGGGCTCGGGGGCGCATGCCCGAGATGTAAACACGGGCGGGTGGGCGTGGCCAGTTTGCCGCGACCGCTGCGCCGCTGCGTGGTCAGTCCGGCCCCTCCAAGTGCTCAGCCCGCCGGGAGCGCGGGCCTCACAGTGGAGCAGCTCATCGAGCTTCTCTGACGCGCGAGGCCCCGCTCAAACCGCCGCCGGGGCGCTGGTCGCGGCTGCCGTGGCGGTGGCCGCGACATCCGTGCTACTCGGTCGACCTCGATGGACGAAGCCAGGCTGATCGAGGAGCTCCGGCTCATCGAGGCGCTTCTCGCCGGTGCCACGACCGACGGCGAGCGGGTCGCGGCCGGCGAGGCCCGAAGCCGCATCGAGCGGCGGCTCGAGGAGCAGGAGCGCGGCGATCCCGCCGTCGAGCTTCGCTTCGCCCTCCCAGAGGCGCCGTGCCCCGGATGACCGCCAGACTCGCCCTGTTCCTTGCCGCGCTCCTCACCGCATGCGGCAGCTCGCGCCGGTCGGCACCGGCACGCGCTGGAGTCGCCTCGCCGGCGGCGCCCCCGATGGCGCCCGAGCCTCGGCCGGAGGCTGCCCCGCCCACGGGGCCGACAAGCCCCGAGGTCGCCGCGGCCGTGAGCTCGCGCTTGGCCGGGATTCGGGCGCCGGGAATCGATGGCACCGGCCCGCTCGCGAGCCTGTCCGAACGAGGATCTCGTGCATGCTCCTGGCTCCGGCGCGTCGGCGGGCGTCCGAGGAGCGTGACCTGCTCGGACGGCAGCACGTTCGTCATCGGGCTTGACGACCTGGGCGGCTGCGAACCGGACATGTTCGAGCACCTGCGGGGTTGCGCGGTCACGCTCCACGAGGCCGGCGCTTGCCTGGCAGGCATCCGGGAGCGTTCCTGCGATGGAGGTCTCCGAGGGGCGAACCTGTTGGAGTGCCAGCCCGTGCAGGCCTGCTTCCGCCATCAGGCCTCGCTGCGCCTCGCGGGAAGCCCCCTCGCGGCCGTGCAGGACTTCGAGAGCCTCTTCGGGTCTAGCGAGCCCGAGGCCGGGGTCAACGCGATCGCACGCAGGACTGTCGTTTATCACGGGTCGGAGCGCGCGGGTCCTGGGGGAGTCGGGATCGTTCACCGGATGCCGCCGCGCCCCCCGAGGACGCCGGCCACGCCGCCATGCGGCCCCATCCCATGGCCCACGACGCCCGACCCGGGTTGGACCGCCATCGACTTCTGGCCCGAGGCTCCAGTTCGCTACTCCTACGAGCTGGAGATCGCACAGGACGAGAAGTCGTTCGTGGCGCGCGCCACCGGCGATCTCGATTGCGACGGTCGTTACTCGAGATTCGAGCGTACTGGCTCGGTGGTGGCCGACTCGGTCGTCCTCGGGCCCCTGACCAGGGCCGATGAGGCCGAGTAGATGTGGACGTCCCCGCCGTCGCCTTCGGGCTCTTGTCGGAGCAGCTAGTCCACCGACACGATCGCGCGGACGTCCGGCAGCTCGCGACCGGCCCAGGTCACCGTCCTCAAGCCCAGCGTCAGGCAACCGCAGGCCGATGCCCACTCGATCGAGCCTTCGACAGCGGCGACGCCCCGCGAGTCGAGGTCGACCCACGCCTGGGCACCGAGCTGCCAGCGCCCGAGCGCGAGGGCGACGCGCGCGGCGGCGAGGTCGGCGGGTGTGACGGGCCGATCCTGGACGGCGAGCTCGGTCGGCTCCGCGCGGCCGCTCGACAGGAGCGAGCGGCCCTCGGAGAGGTGCGCGTGCTCGACTCCGACGAGCGATCGCCCGACGCGAAGGGCGGCCGAGGCGTGGGAGGTCCAGTCCTTGCGCGCGAGGTCGAGCGCCAGCGTCCCGTCCAGCTCGAGCGGGCCTGTCGGCGCGCCGAGCCGGAGGAAAGCCAACCCGAGGTCGTTTCGAGGTGCGACGAGGGCGCCGAGCTGCGCCGAGACGAGCTCGTCGCCGCCGGCCCGGGAGAAGGTCGACGCGAGCGTGGCCTCGGCTCGAGGCCCCTCGGCGGGCGCGTCGAGGTCGTCGATGCGCGGTGGGAAGGGTCCATCGAAGAGCGGGATGGCCGTCAGCGACGCGCCTGCTGCCGGCACGATCTCGTGCACGACATCTCCCCAGCGTCGCTGGAGCGGGAGCGCGACCGATGCGCCCGTCACGGCGGCCAGCCGCGCCGTTCCGCGGCGTCCGAGGAGCGGCCCGCGCCACCCGGTCGCTTCCACGCGCCCGGCCGCCCTGATCGCGAGCGGCCAGACGGGGAGCCCGAGCTCGAAGCGTGGCGACAGCGATGCCCTGAGGGTCTCGGAGGGGATCCGCCGATCGGCGAGCAATCGCACGTCGAACAAACCACGCCCGCCGACGAGCAGCGGGTCCGTGAAGATCCGGAGCGAGGGGAGCGCACCGGCGATCGCGAGGCGGCCGTCCGTGGCGGTCTGGCGAAGCGATGCGCCGGATGCCACGGACAGCCCGCTCGTCGAAGCGGCGGCGAAGGCGTCGAGCGGCCGGGGGCGCAGAGCGACGGCCTCGACGCTGGTCGCGCGCCTCGAGCGGATCTCGGGCGTCGAGGCGAGGTCCCATCGAGCGAGGAGGCGCGCCGGGGAACCGGTCACGAGGGCGCCGTGCGTGAGGACGCCATCGCTCCTGGCCGTCGCTGCGCCCCGGAGCCATGGGCCCTCGGCGCCGATGCGGGCCTCGGGAGGGCCGTGGGTCTGGCCGGCCAGGCCGACTTCGATGTCCTCGGACCCGACAGGGGCGGTCAGGCCGAGGCCGGCCAGGAAGCCCTCCTCGCCGCGCCACTCGAAGCGGGGGGGCAGGAGCCCAGGACGGCGCCCCGTGCGGACCAGGAGGGCGGGCAACCAGAGCAACGGCACCTGCCCGACGCGGACGACCGGCGAGATGAGCCGGATGTCACCGTCGCTCGTGAGGCGCAGGCGCCGGGCCTCGATGCGCCAGAGCGGGGGCTGACAGGCGCAGGTCGTGACCCAGGCATTGCGGGCCAGCACGGTGCCTTCGGAGAGGCGAAGGGCTTCCGCCGAGAGCGTGAGCGCGCCGAGGCGCAGCAGCGCGCCATCGAACGTCAGGCTGCCCTCGTCGATCGCGAGCGAGGAGGCTCGGAAGGTTACGGTGTCGGACCGACCGGCTGGTGGTGCTCCTCCGAGCCCCGAGTCGGCTCCGGCGACTCGCCCGACGAGGGCGAGACCGAGACCGACGAGCGCAGCCGCATGCGGGACGGCTCCGCGACGGGCGGCGGGCCCGCGGGCAGCCAGTCGCCGGACGGGAACTCGAAGAAGACGAACTGAAGGCCGTTTTCCCCGGGCGAGTTGGAGATCATCGGCTCCACCTGAGCGCGCAGCTCGATCACGAGCTCGACGTCCCTTCCTCGCCTGCGCAGGTAGGCCGACGTGACTGGCGTGTTGAAATGCGCCGTGACCAGGGGGTTCCGGTTGTTCCTGGTCGAGATCACGAAACCAGCAAGCCGGTAGACCAGCCGGCTCGGTCCCGCGATGCCCTGGATGGCCACGGGCTGCGAGGTCTGGACGAAGATCCGGCTGCCCTGGGCGGAGACCTGGAACCCCGGCCAGGTGACCACGGGCCGGCGGCGGCTCCGACCCACCCGGATCCGCGGCGGCGGGTTGGGCGTCCCGGGCGTCACGCCCTGGTAGGCCTGGCCCTGGTTCGTCAGGACCGGCCGCTCGTCCTGGGCAAGGGCGATCGGCGCCTGGAGCAACACGAGCCACACGGGAAGTACGGGCCAGCGCATCGAGCATCATTGAACCACGGGGAGAATGAGCTGGCAAAAAACTCACTGGACCGAGGGTCTCGACCCGAGGCGACGGTAGCCCACCAGGGCGTACTCGATCGCGGACGCGGCGCAGAGCGCGGCCACGCCGTACGAGATCCAGCGCTCCACCGGCGGAGGCACGGCCACCCCCAGAGCGTCGAGCACGAAGGTCAGGGTGGCGATCCCCATCGAGAACGACGACGCCTTCCCCAGCAACGTCGGCGAGATCTCGATCGGCCCCCGTCGCAGGAAGAGCATGAATCCGACGATGAAGCTGGGCACGAACCTGGCGAGGGCGACGACCAGGAACCAGTACGGGAGCCTTCCGGTCGCGAACAGCGCCGCCGTCACGGAGCTATAGAAGAGGGTATCGGCGAAGGGGTCGAGCGCTCGGCCCAGGTCGCTCTGGCGCTTGAACCTGCGAGAGATGAAGCCGTCGAGCATGTCGGAGGTCGAGGCGATCACGAACAGGATTCCGACGCCGAGCCGGACACGCCACCCCTCGAGGTGCTGGAGGCCGATGACGATCGAGGGAATGGCGAAGATCCGGGCCGCGGTGAGGACGTTCGGCAGGACCCAGCGGCGGTGGAGCTTGCCCTGCGGATCGCGGACCAGCCCGAGGTAGTGGATGCCGAGAGGGACGATGGGGGCGAAGACCCCGGCCTGCACCGCCACGAGCGTGCCGAACGTGCTCCGCGGCAGGCTCGCGAAGAAGATGATATCGGTCGCGGCGCAGCTCGCGCACAGGGCGAGCATCACTCGCAGGAACGACGCGCGCAGCCGTGCGACCTCGGGGGTCGTCACGCGCGCCTCCCGAGCTCGGCCCAGATCGGGCTCGACCAGGCCATCTCGCCGTCTTCCTGGACCACTCGGAGGTAGTAGTACGCCCATCCGCGAGCGGCGGGCACCTCGGCGGTCAGATCCACGGAGATCTCCCGGTCCGTGCGGTGAGCCTCGTGCAACACGCCGCCGTTCGTCACGACGCTCACCTGCGTCACTGCCGCGGTACCGAGGACTCTCGCCCTGAGGCGGACGGCACCGTCCGTGCGCACGACCGACCCCATCGGGTGGCCGTCGGCGCTCCACCAGAGCCCGATCTTCGCGCCGCTGGTCGCATAGCAGCGACGCGCACGCAGCGCCGCGAGGATCTGGGCGCGCCCGATCGCGGGGGCGAGGACGGCCGTGAGCCCGGTGCGGAATGCGTCCCGCTTGCGCGAGATTCCGTGATGAAAGATGAGACCGTGGCCGTCCGACGAGGCGACGAGCCCGAACCTGAGGCCCCGATCCAGGTTCTCGCGGATGAACTGCCCCTCGAGGGCGCCGCGATGCGCGATCGGCTCGTTGCCGGGGTACTCGTAGCAGCCGTGGCACGAGCAGAGCTCCCAGCAGGTCTGCACGCGCGGGTCGTGCGACGGGACGTCGGCGCCCGTCCAGCCGACGTGGTGCGGAAAGGCGAGGCCGCCGAGCGAGCGCACACGAGCCAGGAGGCCCGCTCCGTCCTTCGTCCCCGGGTCGTCGCGCGACAGGACGGTGCGGCCGGGACGAGGGAGGTAGACGACCTTGTGCCCGGGCCCGGGGAACATCGACGCGGTCCACTCGTAGGCGAAGATCGTGGCGAATCTCCCGGGCCGGTCGTGCCGCAGGGCGACCTCTTCGAGAGCGCTCCACTCACCTGGCCCCGTCCGCTTGCCGAGGAACGACTCGTGGTCGCTTAGCGCCGCGAAGTCGTCGCCGTACCGCTCTCGCGCCATGCGGTACCGCTCGTCGGCGGTGCCGGTCCCGTCGGAGTGGGCGGAGTGCTGGTGCAGGTCTCCGAAGAGGATCGGGTGTCGTCCCGCGCGCAGCCGATCGACGGATCGCGAAGCTCGAACGGTTCGCTGCCCTGCCACAGCGAGCGGCGCGACCACCGGCGCGTCCGGGTCGGCAGGCGCGGGCAGGGCCTCGATCAGGACTCCCTGCTTCTCGCGTCGCGCCACGACGATCCTGCCGTCGAGGTGCGCCGAGGCGGCGACGCGGCGGCCCCGGCAGCCCCAGACGATCTCGCCGAGCGGCCGAAGGTCGCTCCAGCCGCCTGCCGACAGGTCCTGCCTGTAGAAGCAGTGCGAGCCGCGCGCGAGGACGGTGATCGCCCCGCCCGCGTGCGGCACGAGCACGGGGAACTCGAGACACTGATCGATGCCGGCCTTCGCGACGTCCCGGTCCTTCATCGCGACGGAAGGCGCGAAGGCGGCGAGCCTGCGCCCCTCGAGCGCTGCGCATACGACCCACTTCGGAAGATCGACTCCGCCGTCGGACGCGCGCTCGTTCGCGTGCCACGCGACCCAGATCCGCCCGCGAGCGTCGATGGCGACGTCCGGCGCGTGGTGCCAGACGCCGCCGTGCCCGAGCGTCCGGCGCGCGCGGACGGCTCCGGTCTGGTCGGCGCGCACGACCTCGATCCCCGCGTCGCGCTCCATCACGCAGACGATCTCGCCCCCGGGGTGACGGACGATCCGGGGACGCCGCGCTCCACGGTCCGAAGAGAGCGGGACTCCGGAGCCACGACCGGCGAGGGGACGCAGGCGGACGCCACCGTGCGAGCGCCACGCGACCCAGGCGCGGCCGCCGGAGTCGAAGGCGACGGAGGGCTCGGTCCCGGCGCCCACCGTGCGGGCCCGTGACCCGACGAAGCCAGCGTGGACCGCCAGCCCCCTCGGCCCGCGCTCCGTCCAGGCGACGAGGACTCGCCCGGAGGATGCCGCGACTGCAGGGCACAGGACTCCGCGCGGGCGCCCCTCGGAGACGTCGACGGCCTCGCTCGCCCATCGCGGCTCGGCGCCGCTCGCGTCGAGAAGGCGCATCCGGACACGCTCGCCCTCGCCGCACCAGCGGACCCAGACGAGCGCGAACCGCCCGTCGCCGTCCGCCGCCATTGCGACCTCTCGCGCGTAGCCGGAATCGTCCAGGAGCATGTCGGGCGCGCCGTAGTCTACCCTCGCCCGCCCTCGACGCACCGGCGATTCATCTACAGCGTCCGAGCACGTTCGAGGAGGCGCAGTGCTTCTTCCGGTGCGGACTCCGCGAGCTCCCAGGCGCGGCGCGCCGTGCGCTCCACGAGCGGCCCGGCGTCGCCCTCGTCCGCGGCTCGCCGGGCGGCGAGGTCCGCCAGGATGGGCTCGCCGAGCGCGTCGAACGCCCGCGCGACCGCGGCCAGATCGAGCGACGTCAGCGGCCCCGACTCGAGCACGGCCGCGACCAGAGGACGCAGGCGGTCCCGGGCGAGCCCGAGCTCCGCGTGCCGGCGCACGAAGCACGGCACGAGGGCCCAGAGCGTCGAGACGGTTCCCGCCTCGGGCCCGGCGGCGCGGACGAGCTGCTCCAGCCGGTCGAGCGCCATGGGGCCGGCAGCGTCCAGAGCGTCGCGGACACGCAGCGTCTCCGCCGCAAGCGCGAGCCGCGGCTCGCTGACGACCGGGTACACGCGCGCGGTCCCGCGCTCGAGGATGCGGGCGAGCTCGGCGGTAGGACGGTCGAGCTCGCCGGCGAGCATCGCGAGCCGTCCGGGAGCTGCCGTCTTGGCGAGGCGGGCGCACAGGTCGATGTGCCGGAGGAAGCTCCCGGCGACGTCCTCGGTGGCGACGCGCCGCACGAGCTCGCGGATGCGATCCGCCTCGATCTCGGTGAGTCGCGCCCCGGTCCGGTCGACGTGCGCGGCCGCCGCCTCGAGGAGCGGGGCAGGCGTGTGACCTTCCCGTGCGAGGCCGAGGAGCAGGTCGAGACCCCGGGCGCGAGCGTATCGCCCGCCGCTCCTCGAGAGGCGCTTCGCGAGGGCGAGGCGCGCCCGGGCGTCGAAGGTCCCCTTGCCGTCGTCCTCGATTCCAGGGCGAGGCCCGATCGGGAGCGCGATGCGCCGGCCGTGGGCGAGGGCGGCCACGCGGGCGTCGTCGGATCGCTCGGCGCGCTCGAATGCCCGGTCGGCCCCGGCCTCGTCGCCCAGGACCGCGGAGAGGCACCCTGTCGCGTACAGGGCCCGCACGTCATTCGGAGCACGGGCGTGCTCGGCGCGCGCGATCGCCAGCGCCTCCGACGCCCGCCCTCTCGCCATCGCGATACGCACGAGGGCCATCGCCGCGGACCGGGCGACACCTTCCTCGGCGCCGCAGGGCCCGAGCGAACGCCATAGAGCGCACGATTCGTCGAACCTGTCGGGACCCTGCGTCAGACCGAGCCTGACGAGCGCTTCGACGATCGAGATCCGGGCGGCCCCGCCCTCGGTCGGTCCGAGCCCGCCGTACAGCCTCCTGTAGCCCGCCCATGCCTGAGCGTCGAGGCCGTGGGCCTCGAGCTGCTCCAGACCGATGAGGGCGATCTTCAGGGAGAAACCCACTACCCCTCCCGCTCGGTCACGAGGCCGATCGATGGGAGCCTCTCGATCGCGGACTCGATCCGCCTGAGCTGGGAGCCGCACTGCTCGAGCACGGCGCGCGTGGCCGAGTCCGCGGGCGGGCCCGCGGGGAGCTCGGAGAGGGGCCGGAGCACCTCGGTCTCGAGCTGCGCCAGGAGACGATCGCGCTCGGAGAGCTGGAGCGGCCGCACTCCCTCGGAGTCGCTCGGCACGAAGTCGCCGAGCTGGTGCGCCAGCCGCTGCGCCCAGACCTGGATCGACAGCAGGCGACCGCGGACGTACGTGGGGTCGTCCAGGCGCATCGCCGCGAACTCCTCCTGCGTCGCGGTCTCCCAGAGCGCCTGAGCCTCGTTGTACGCGCGCCGCCAGCCGCCGGCGTCGGCGCGATCCCAGGCCAGCATCCCGCGCTTCTCGACGTCGCCGATCCTGGTCTCCCAGTCCTCGAGGCTCAGGCCCAGAGGCCCCTGACGCGCGCCGTCAGCGCTGCGTTCGCCGTCCGTCGAGCAGGCCCGGTAGACCGTCCGCCTCAGGTCGTCGAGGATGCCGGCGAAGCGGTCGTACGACGGCGACAGGCCCGTCTCGCGGCTGCGGAAGTCCTCGAGGAGGTTCTCGAGGCGGCCAGCGAGGACCTGCAGCTTGTCCGGATCGGTGCGGACGACCTCGCGGATCGCCGCGACGAGCGGCTCGGACTCGCGGCGGAACACCGCGAGCTCGAAGCCCCAGAGCTTGCGCCCGACCTCTTCCACCTCGTCCAGCATCGCTTCGATCGCGTCCCAACCCTGCACGGGCCGGCCGCGGGGCGGATCGATCCGCGCCCAGAACGTACGTCCCGCGATGTCGCCGGAGGCCTCGAGCGTCATCTTCTCGTCGCACTCGAGCTTCAGATCGACCGGCGTGTAGAGCGGAAGGTCCGGGGGCACCTCGAGGTGGATCGTGCGGATCGGAAGGCGGCCCTGAAGGAGCCTGAGCACGACCGCCCCGCTCTGGTCGGCCGTGTAGAACCTGTGAGAGGCCTGCGCGGGGAGGCTCGACCCGCGCGCGAGCACGGTCCGACGGTCGCGCCTCCCGGCCTTCACGAGCTCGAGGCAGATGTCCTTCGCGAGGACGGCCGGCTGCGACAGGCCGGTCGAGCGCGGGCGACCCTCGCCGCGATATAGCGCCAGGGGAAAGCGAGCCACCTGCCGGGCCGATGCGTCCCGGATGACGAGCGAGAAGAGGTTCTCGCCCGCGACGGGGAGCGGGACGTCCACGAGCTTGAAGCGCCGCTCGGGGTCGAGCGCCCAGGCACCGACGGGAGCCGCTCCACCCTCGACTCCGCTCGCCGGCTCCAGCACGACCTCGGTGGCCTCCTCGGGCGCGGCGACGATCCTCCCCGAGATCCTGCCGCGCTCCGTCCGGTGGAGCAGCGTTCCCCCGATCTCGACGATGGTCCCGCCGTCGTCCGTGCCGAGGCGCAGCCCACCCAGGTTCGCGGCGTGGATGGCGGCGCCGAGCGCGACACAGACGTCGACGTCGTCCTGGATGGGCTCCTTCGCCTTCGATCGCCCGCTTCCGCAAAAGCGCTCGGCGACGAGCCGGGGCACGATAGGTGCGCGCGTCGAGCCCCCGACGAGGAGCACGTAGTCGATGTCCTCGAGGCCGACTCCCGCGCGATTCCTCGACTCGATGAGCGCGCGCTCACAGGCGGCGAGGGTCTGCTCCACGAGGTCGGCCTGCAGCTTCTCCCAATGGGCGCGGCCGATCTCGAGGTCGATCGAGACGGGCTCGCCAGCCTTGTCGGCGAACAGGTTCGTCCGCTGCACGAGCTGGACCTCGGAGGTCGACAGCGCCTCCTTGAGCTCCTGCGCGAGCCGGACGAGGCAGCCGAAGCGGCGGCGATCCTCGGGGTCGCCCGCGACGTCGAGGTCGAGCGCGTAGCCGCGCTCGGCGAGCGCGCGCCTCAGGTACTCGGCGAAGCGCCGGTCGAAGTCGTCGCCGCCGAGGTAGTTGTCGCCGTCGATCGCGAGCACCTGGTACTCGCCCATCACGCTCCTGATGATGGAGACGTCGAACGTGCCTCCCCCGAGGTCGTAGACGAGGAAGTTCCCCTCCCCCAGCTTCCGCTTCCATGCGTGGTAGACGGCGGCCGCGGTCGGCTCCTGGAGGATCCCGACGACCTCGAGCCCCGCGAGCTCGCCGGCCCGCCGCGTCGCCTCCACCTGCGGCGCGTCGAAGTAGGCCGGCACGGTGATCACGGCGCGTCTCACCCGGACCTGATATCCCTCCGCCTTGGGCCCGAGGAACTCGGCCATGCGGTCGCGGAGCTCCTCCAGGATCTTCGCGCTGACCTCCTCGGGCTCGAGCGTCATCGGACCGATCTCGACCTTCCCGTCGCGGCCCATCTTGCGCTTGATCGACTCGACCGGCTCCGGGTCCAGGCCGCGCCGGTTGCGGGCGGAGAAGCCGACCACGAGCCGCTCGGCCTTCGGGTCCCACGCCACGGCGGACGGCACGATCCTGCGGCCAAACCGATCCGCGTAGACCAGGACCTGCTGGTCGTCGGGCGCGAGGAGCGAGACCTCCGAGTTCGTGGTGCCGAGGTCGATGCCGACGGCTCTGTCGAGGATCATGGTTCCCTCCCATCGAGGATCGGGTCATCCAGGAGCAGCTCGAGCGCCGACCGAGCCGGCGAACGGCGCTCGGGCGAGTCGACCCGGACCGCGAGGCTCAGAGACGGAAGCGGCACGAGCTCGTCGGGCGGCAGCGCCATCGCGGCCACGCGCTCTATCCATGCGGGATCGGGCCGCGGCGGTGGATGCGCCGGGCTGGGATCGGGCTCGGACGGATGCGCGCCGAGCGCGAGGAGCACGCGGTCCCGCGGGTGGAGCATGAGGCGCTCCCAGATGGCCCGGAGCGTCGCGCGGTCCTCGGGAGCCGCGTCCTCGAGGCGCTCGCGAAGCACCTCGGTGATCCGCTCGGGCGACGCGGCCCTGGGCAGCCCGAAGCGGTCGAAGGGGTTGTCCTGGTCGTCGATCAAGGGAAACGGGAGACTACCGCTTTTCCAGCTCGGCCAGCGCCGTCTCGAGGGCCGCCGGTACCTTCGTGCTCGGCCACAAGGACCCGGCCCGCTCGACGGTCCGGGCAAGCTCCGAGAGCGCCGTCCGGCGGGCCTCTCCGCTTCCGAAGAGCGGACGGGCGGGAAGCGCGTCGAGCCTGCGGCCGGCGTCCTGGATCAACAGATCGGCCAGGATGAGACGTGCGTTGCGGTGCGTCGGGCAGATCGCGACCGCCGTCTCGAGCCGTTCGATCGCCGCGCCCGGCCTGGTCTCCGTCTCCCCGAGGAAGGTGAAGTACTGGGCGCACAAGGCGCGAAAGCCGACCAGCGCGGGATCCCCGTCGATCGTGGCGCGGAGCTCCTCCGCCGCAGGGAGGAGCGGCAGCAGCAGCGTACGGAGGTCCGCGGTGCGACGGGCCCGGTAGAGCTCCCAGCCGAAGTCCTGGGCCTGCCCGAGCAGGAACAGGATCGTCTCGTGGTCGAAACCTGCCCACTCGGCAAAGCCGAGCACGTGGCGGAACGGGGCCTCGCGCGCTTCGGCGGCTGACCTCAGTGGATCGGCGTGCTCGGCCAGATGGCGCGCTTCGTCGATCACGTCGCAGGCCACCCGCGCGATCGAGGCGGCCGCGATCCGCGCGACCTCGGCCCGCTCGGCGTCGCCCAGCCCCGCAGCTTCCGCACAGGCATCGACGGCGCGGAGGAGGCCAGCCGCCCGGCGCGCGGCTGGCGTCGCGGCCTTGCGGCCGGCCGACAGCTCCTCGGCATGGCGCTCGAGCAGGGTGCGCGGCAGGCTCGCGACGATCTCGTGCGCGAGGTCCTGGTCGCCCGCGACGGTGCCGGCGACCTCCGCGAGGTAGGACCGCTCGTTCCAGAGGCGCAGCCAGCACACGAGCGCTCGCTTCTCGTGGCCGATTGCGCGGGGCAGGTCGGGGGCGGACCGGGCGAACCGCCCGTAGAGCAGGGCGAGGTGGTGAAGCGCGATCGGGGGGGCTGCCTCGCCGCCGGTCGCGATCCGTTCGACGAGCTGCTCCGTTCGTGATTCGTCGCCGGAGCTGGAGGCCTCGAGGAGGGGGGCGGCAGCGCCGGTCTCGGCGAGGATCGCGGCGAGCCCGAGTGCCCGATCGACGTGGTCTCTATCCTCGAGCGGCGCCCCCTTGAGCGCGGGGAGCACGGTCCGGAGGAACATCCGGTCGCGAAGCCGCTGGTAGAGCCGCTCGTCGTCGGGCCGAAGCACGAACAGGATGGTAGCTCAGCTCAGGAGCCGCCGGATCCGCTCCGCGCCCGTCCGGGGACGGGCGGGGACGGGCGAGTCCTCCATCGCGCGGCGCAGGAGGTTGCGCGCCTCGTGGATGCGCCACCCGATCGTGCCCTCGGTGCAGCCGAAGACCACGGCGGCCTCTCCGTACGACAGGCCCTGCAAGGCGACCAGCACGACGGTCGAGCGGAGCGTCGGGCTCAGATCGTCGAGCGCCCTGACCAGCCTCGCGTAGCTTTGCCGCAGCTCGACGCATCTCTGCGGATCGCCGTCCGAGTCGACCACCGCGGCGATCGCCACGCGCGGGTCGTCGAGGTCGACCCGAGGCCGCCTCGCCCGGGCCCGCACGGCGGAATGGGAGAGGTTGATCACGATCCGGTAGAGCCAGGTGAAGAACTCGCTGCGCCCGGCGAACGTGTCTATGGCCCGGTAGGCTCGGATGAACGCGTCCTGCGTGATGTCGTCCGCATCGCTCGCGTTTCCCGTCAGGTGCAGGGCGAGCGCGTAGATGCGCGCGCGGTAACGGGAGACCAGTGTCCCGAAGGCTGCCCGGTCGCCCCGCTGGACCCGAAGCACGAGCTCGGTGACGTCCTGATGGGGATTCGGAAGTGGTGGAGCTTGCGGCACGTGGCTCTCTGACGCTTCGGGCCCTTCGGGCCCTTGGACGCTCTCTTGGACGCTCAATTGTGAGCTTTCCTTGGCGTTATTTCACTCGGAGAGTGCCGCCGACTCCACCGGGCTCGGGTGGGCCTCGGGGCCGCTTTGCGGCCCCGAGGCCAGGCGTGCCATGGCATGCGGGCCCCTCGGCCGCCCGTTCGGGCGGCCGAGGGGCCACCCAAGCCCCCGGAACCCGCGTAGAATCCGACTCCAGTGCGCCACGTCCTCCTGCTGTCGGCGCTCCTGGCTGTCGCGTGCGATGACGACGACGACACCGACGCGATCGCCGACGTGGACGCCGGCCCCGACGCAGCGGTTCCGCATGACGCAGGGCTCGACGCGCACCTCGATTCGGCCCAACCGGACGCCCAGGCCGACTCCGGCCCGCCCCGAGACCCGCTGCAGGGAATCGGCGACGTCGAGCTCGTCGCGGAAGGCTTCCTGTTCCTCGAGGGCCCGCAGTGGCGCGACGACCTCGGAGCCCTGGTCTTCAGCGACATCGACGGCGACACGATCTACTCGCTGACGCCGCCGTCGGCGATCGAGGTCTCTCGAACGCCGAGCGGGAAGTCGAATGGCCTGGCCCTCGACACCGACGGAAGACTCCTCGCGGCGGAGCACTCGAATCGCCGCGTCTCGCGGACGATGGAGGACGGCTCGATCGTCACGGTCGCCGACCGGTACGAAGGTGCCAGGCTGAGCTCGCCGAACGACATCGTCGTGAGGTCGGACGGAACGATCTACTTCACGGACCCCCCCTACGGCCTCGCGGACCAGAGAGACCGGGAGCTCGACTTCAACGGCGTCTTCCGGCTCGATCCGGCCGGTGAGCTCGGGACGATCTGGGAGGGCGATCCCTCCGACTCGGGCCCGAACGGCATCGCGCTGTCGCCCGACGAGAGGATGCTCTACGTCTCGGACAGCAGCCAGGCTCTGGTGCGCGCCTTCGACGTGCACCCCGACGGGACCGCGGACGGCGAACGCATCTTCGTCGAGACCTCCCCGGTCCCGGACGGCATGGCGATGGACAGGGCCGGCAACCTCTTCGTGAGCACGAGCGCCGGAATCGAGGTGTTCGCCCCCGACGGGGCGAGGTGGGGCACGATCCCCGTGCCACGCGAGCCGGCCAACTGCGCCTTCGCAGGCCCCGACGCGAAGACCCTCTACGTCACCGCAGTCGAAGGGCTCTACAGGGTGGACCTGGCGATCGCGGGACTGCTTTGATGGCGGAAGCGCACGAGAATCGAACTCGCCGGACTCGGCCTCTCAGCCTGTCCCAACGGTTTTGAAGTCCGTTGGCGGCCGTAACGCCCCGTCCGTCAGCGACCGGTGCAGCCGTCTTTTCCCGTGTGTTTCGTCCACCCATGTAACGTGAAGTAATGGTACCATGGGGACAGTACGGGGACAACGGAGGACGCATGGACAAGGACGGCAAGCGATGGGTGACGGTTCCCGAGGCGGCGCGATTGCTCGGGCTGAGCCGCGGGCGGACATGGGAGCTTGCGGCGCGCGGCGAGCTACCCGCGATTCGCAGCGGGACTCGGTACTACATCGACATCGTCGCGCTGGACCGGCTCAGTGTCGAGCAGGCTGCCGCGCGCCGGCGAGAGCACGGGGGGCGTTGACGTGGGCTACATCAAGAACCGCGGCACGACTCGCCGGCCGAACTACTGGCTTCGGTTGTGGCAGGGCGGCAAGCGCGTCGAGGTTGCAGCGAAGACGGCGAGCGGCGCCAGGGCTCACACCCGGGCCGAGGCCGAGGCGATCCTGCGTGTGCTCGAGAGGGCCGCGATAGAGGGCGAGCTCGGCGCAGTCCTGCCGCGTCGCGGTCGCGGGCTGTCGCTCGGCGAGCTCCGCGATCGGTTCGTCGAAGCCGGTCGTGCGACGGTCAAGGACGCCGGCGAGTACGCGCGCGACACCCGCAACCTGCTCGGCCACGCGGTCAAGCGCTTCGGCGAGGGCCGCGCCGTCGACAGCCTCACCGTCCGTGACCTCGAGGCGTGGCGTGACGACATGCTTGCGCACGGCCACAAGCGCCAGACGATCGCGAACCGCCTGCACCGACTCTCGGTCGCCCTCCGTTGGGCAATGAGAGAGCGGCTCGTGACGCGCCGCGATCTGCCGACCCGCAGCGTGGAGCTACCGCCAGCACGGCGCCTCGGCGAGCCGCTTCGCCCGGAGGACTACTTCACGCCGGCCGACGCCGGCGCCATGCTCGCGTGGCTCGCCGCTCCCGAGCGGACCGCGTGGGCCCCCGTCGTCGCGGCCGCACTGCTCTCGGGCGCGAGGCTCGGCGAGCTCCGCAAGCTCACCTGGCGCGACGTGGACCTCGCGCGCGGCTCCTTGCTTCTCCGCCAGACGAAGAACAGCCGTGACCGCCAGGTGCCGATCGGCGAGGACCTCCGCGCCATCCTCGCCGCGTGGCGCGCGCGCCCGTGGCACTCGGACGACTCGCTCGTCTTCGCCGAGGGCGACCGCGTGCCCGACGGCAAGGTGCAGTGGGAACGCCTCCAAGCGGCCTGCGACGGATGCGGCCTGCGACGCCGGCCGTTCCACGCGCTCCGTCACTCCTACGCAAGTGCCCTCGCCGAACGCGGCGTGAACCTTCTCACGATCTCTCGGCTCCTCGGTCACGGCTCCGTGCTCGTGACGGGCAGATACAGCCACGTGGCGGACGCGGACCTCCGCGCCGCCGTCTCGACGCTCCGGTTCGATGCGCCCTCGCCCGCACCGAAGCCGAAGCGCCCGAAGCGCGCACGGAAGCCGAAGCTGCGCCTCGTCTCGTGACAGTCAACGCGGCCCGGCGGCCGCGCAACCACGCCGTCCTCCCGACAAGAGCGGGCGGCACCAACCACGCGGCCAGGGCGAACGGTCGCGAACTCGGTGCGTGTCCGAGCGGCGACTTGGAGGTCCGCGACTGGAGGTCAGTCTGCTACGTCGTTCGTGCGAGCTTTCGAAGAATCAGGCCGACGACGACGCACACCATCCCTCCACCCGCGAAGAACACGGTGAGCTCCAGATGGTTCCAACCCGGAAGCTCCGCGATTGTGACTCCCGGACCCGACGACGAGCTCCCGAACATCCCGAGAATCGGTGCGAACGGGGAACCGATCAGAGCCGTCACGCCGAGCGCGATCAGGGCTTTCCAGGTCGGTGCCTTCTTCTTTTCGGCGAGCTCGGTCTTGGCCTGTTCTCGCGCTTCGAGTCGTGCCTTCTCTTCTGCGTAGATCCGCGCTCGCTCTTCTGGGCCTAGCTCCGTCACGTCCCGCCCTCCTTTCGGCCCTGCCTCGAGACTGCCGGCCGCCGTACGCAGGAATCCTCACTCGCGATACGCCCCGCCGCGTGGGAACGCGGTGCTCGACGCGCATCTTGCCAGAACTCGCGCCGAAGCGCACTCCCACTTGCCGATGGATCACGGGCTGCACGACAAACATCGCCGGCCTGCGCTCGAGCTGTGCTTGCGTGAACACGTCCCGGCGCCGGGCCGCACCTGGCTGCATCGGCGGGCTACTCGACGGCGGGAGCGACGTTCAGCGCCCAGATCTCCTCGCCCCTGACCTCGTAGTAGATCCACAACGACGTGCGGGGAACCGGTCGGCCAAGACAGCGCCGTACGGGCGGGATGACGATCTCTCGATCGTCCGGGCCTGGGAGCGCGGGCCAGTCGCGTTCCAGACCGGCCGCCGCCTGCGCCGCGATCCTCCGATCGCGTCGGCCGAGCCTCTGAACTGCTCTGCAGAAGACTCGCGTCAGTCGGAGTCGGCCCACGGGTCCGGTCCCTCGCCACGGATCCAGGCGAGCACGGCGGCCTCCTCCTCAGGCGAGGCTGGCTCGTCGAGGACCGCGAGCACATCGGGGGGGAGGTCCGCCCTCAGGGGCGGCAGCTCCGCCGCGGCCTTGGGCGGCTCGGGCTGTCGGCTGGCAGGTGAGCGAGGCATCTCGTCACTCAGCGTAGCACCCGGTTGCGCCAGTTTCCATGGCCCTGCGTGACGGCGTGGCGACCGCCTCAGCGATCGGGCTCCGCGTCGCTCGGCTCGCACCACGCGGCGGGCGGCAGCAACGACTCGGGCTCGGGGGGCGGGCCGACCAAGCCGACGACGCCGCAGCGGGTCAGGAGCGCCTCAGCGGCCCTCAGGCGCAGGCTGGCCTCCGGGTCGTCGAGCAGGGCCACGACGCACCGGGCGGCCTTCTGGGCCGCTACGCGGAGCGTGGCGATAGCGCCCTCGGCCGCGCAACGTTGCGCCTCGGCGATCGCGGCCTGGCAGTCGACCCGCTGTAGCCAGCGCCAGGCGGTCGACCGGCTCACACCCGCGGCGGAGGCGATCTCGGGCACCGACTGGCCCGCCAAGAAGCTCTCGACGGCGGCCTCGTGCCGAGGGTCCAGCGGTTGCGTTGAGTCGCAGCCCTGCTGTCCCGGGTCCGTGACGGCGGAATCGTGCGGTCTCATTGGACGCCCCCCGGTGAACGAAGCCCCCACGGGAGCCCGACCTCGGCGTCGTCCAGCTCGTCGGCCCCTCGCGCGCGCGCGCGATCCAAGTCCATAGAGATCACTTCACGCTTATTGCCGCGTGGATCTGCGGTGCCAGCTGGAGTGCCACCTGCGGTGCCAGAGGGCTGGCACTCCTGCTTCGTCCTCGTGGCACTGCAGGGGTCCTCGGCGTCGGGGAACTTGTAGTACTGGCCGGAGCCGATCCCGCCCCGGGCGGAGCGGATCCCGAGGGCGTGCTCGCCACCCCACCTGAAGATCGTCCGCTTGCTCGCCCCGAAGGTCGCGTAGAAGACCTCGGAGGGGACCGCGTGGGCTACCAGGATGCTCCCGATGCCCGCCCCGAAGTGGAGCTTGGTCGGACGCCCCTGCTCCTGCAGGATGGCCCTGGCGCGTTCGCAGGCCGTCTCTTTCGTCACGCGCTCCTCGGCCGCGTTCGCGTTGTCCAAGCGTGACAGGATCTGGTCGGCGGTCAGTCCGGGCACGGACTCGCCCCAGATCGGAACGGGGTAGCGGACGGGCTCGCCCTCGTCGTCCTTCAGGGTCACGCCGCCGATCGCGACGGTGCGCGTGGCGAGGGCGAACCGGATCGGGTCTCGACCGCCGGAGTGGGATTGGTTAATGCACACAAGCAGACGATCGCGCTGGGGGTCGCCGTCCGGGTCGACGTACACCGCCACCTGGCCCCGGGCCGCGGAGAGGAGCCGCGAGGCGCCGCCACCGCGCACGGCCGCCCGCGCCCCGACGGCCTTCGTTTGGTGGTTGACGCCGACGACCGCGACGTTCGTGGCCTCGGCGAGCTCCGACAGCGCGCCCATAACGATGCCCGCGTCGCGGTCCTTGATCGGGTCGAGGCCGTCGCCGAAGAGGTCTCGCAGCGGGTCGAGTAGCACGACCTCCGCGTCATGCTCTCGGATCGCGCGCGCCAGCGCGGGGAGCGACTCGGGGATCCGGAACTGGCCGTGCCTCTGACGATCCCAGACGAGGACAGAGCCGGGAGCGGCCCCGCAGGCGCGGAGCCTCGGACCGGTCACGCGGCCGATGCCATCTTCGGAAACGACGATCGCGCGGCCCGGTGGGCGCGGTCGTGGTTCACCTGGCAGGCACTCCCCGCGAGAGCGGCGGCCGATTGCGTCGACGATCGCGGTCGTCTTTCCGATGCGCCACGAGCCTTCGGCCAGGGTGACGCACCCGCGTGCGACGAAGCCGCGCCAGTACCAGTCGATCGGCTCAGGGGCGATCGAGTCGAAGGCGACGAAGCCCGCCGAGTCGGAGCCTGCCGTCACGGATTCGGGACCGCTCGGACGAGCCGTCTCGGCCCACGGCGCGGTCGCCTCGAGGGATTCGCGCGGTCCGTCGTCCATGAGCCACGCCGGCGGCCCGTCGTCCGCCGGCGTTCCCTCGACCGGCTGCGGCGTGTACCTCGACACCGACCGCCCGATCGCGGCGAGCTCGGCATCGCCCAACGGCGGCTCGCACTGTCGGTTCGCGGCGTGGAGCGCGTCGACGATCGCGCCCGCCTCGAGCCCCTGCCGCCGCAGGGCGCCCGCGATCGACGTGAGTCTCGCGTTACGCGAGCCCTTCGGGATCGTGCCGGACTCCGACGCCGCCGTCGGCGCGGGGCGAGCGGGTCGCGTGAGCCGCTCCGTGAGCCACGCGGGCAGCGGAACGGGATCGCGATCGTCGAGCACCGAGTAACCTGGGCCATGCGCTACGACGTAGCCAGTCCCGGCGCGCACGTCGACGCCGGTCGCGAGCACACCGGCGCTCGACTGGACGCACTGCCCCGGTGGCGCGGTGAAGTAGAGATGAAAGCCTCCACGCGGCGTCGAGCGCACGTGGGTCGCGCGCGGCTCGGCCGGCGCGGCCGCCAGCCAGCCTTCGCCGCCCGGATCGACGTCGACGACGACGAGCCCGGATTTCCCTGTCGCAATCGCCACACCGAAAGGTGATTGCGGGCCGAACCATGAGCGCAGCGTTTCCGGGTCGGTGCTTGCGTCGTGCTCGCCGCGAGCGGTTGCGGGCACCTTGCCGCGGACCGGGAGGACGTGCCATCCGCGGCGCGCGCAGTCGAGCGCGAAGCTCAGCGCGGCGGTCATCGGTCGCCCCCGTGCTCGCGGCGTCGCGCCGCGGCCTGCTCGACGGCGAGCGCCGGGAGCGCCTCGCGATCGCAGAGCAACCGGCGTCCGCTCGCGATCGCCGGCAGCAACCCCTGCCGCGCCATTTCCCAGATCCGCTGCCTGCTCATGCCGAGCTCAGCCGCGAGGGCCGGCACCGTCACCCATCGCGGTCGTGTGTCGTCTCGCATCGCAGAACGAGGTATCGCAGAGTCCGGCGACGGAATCACTGCAACGCGGAGCGGGTCAGATTGCAGCGCGCGGGGCCAGGACTTACCTGCGTTTGCGGTGCATGCCGAAGCGGGCGAGGGCGGCTTCGATCGCTCGCTCGGAGTCACCGAGCAGTCGGGCCGCGAAGAGAACGCCCTTCGCGCGCGGCCGCTTCGCGTTTGGATCGTCGCGAACCTCGGCGAGCAGCTTGCGCACGCGCCGCTCGGGAGCGTACCGGCAGAGCTCCACGAACGTCACCCACGTTGCGACGGGCTCGGCGAGCCTGTTCTTCCGCATCCCCTCAAACGTCCACCACGCGGACTCCGCGAGCGCGGCCCGCGTACGGTCGGGCTCAGGAGCGCCGTCGTCGCAGTCGGACAGGAAGGGCGAGTCCCATGACGCTCGGAGCCGCTCAAGCCCCCGGATCGTCGTCGCGGTCGCGAGTTGGGCGTCGAAGCGGGCACAGTGCTCAGGTGCCATCCAGAGCCGGGCGCGGTACTCGAGCACCCACGCGAACAGGGCGAGGAGCCCGCCTGTCTGGGGCTCCGGGGCCGGGCTCGGGGACAGGCCCTCGGACGCCTTCACGCGGGAACGCGGGGACAGTGTGGGGACAACGGCGGGGGCCTTCGGGCGGGGCATCACGTGTAACTTGGCGGAAGCGCACGAGAATCGAACTCGCCGGACTCGGCCTCTCAGCCTGTCCCAACGGTTTTGAAGACCGCGGCCGTCACCAGACTAGCGAGCGCTTCCGGGGCCGAAAGCTAGCCTTAGCCCCGTGCGCGCGCAAGCGGCACGAGGATCTCCTTGGCTCTGGCCACGATGGCCCGCTCGGAATCGAAGGTGAGGGCCGCGATGGCCTCGTCGATGGGGAAGAACCTGGCCTCGTCGACCTCGTCGTCGTGATCGTCGGTCGAGCCTCGCTCGAGCCGCATCAGGAAGAAGACGACCCGCTTGTGGATCCGCTTGCGGGTCTTTCGGACGTAACGAAACGAGATCTCGCCGAGCTTGTCCTCGATTCGACCGTGCAGGCCCGTCTCCTCGGCCACCTCGCGAAGCGCTGCCTGCTCCTTCGTCTCACCGGGCTCGATGCCGCCCTTCGGGAGCTGCCAGCGCGACCGGGCGTTGGTCGCGATGAGGCACACCTCCACCTGCCCGGTCGAGCTCCTGCGGTAGACGACGCCACCCGACGATCGCTTGTATCGGACCGCGAGGACCTCGCCCACGTCCGTGAGGCTAACATGTTCTAAATACCGCCGCCGGGCAGGCGCCCTTCCTTGCATGTCCCCAAGGCGGTGACTGCCGTGCTCGTCAGCTCGGCGCTTGTCCGCCTTGGGGCCATGGAACTTTCGGCCAAGCGTCACGTTGCCCGGTGCTCGCGCGACATCTATAATTGACGAGGGTACATGTCGGGCCCGTCGCGGAAGCTCGCGCGCTGGAGACGGCGCGCGCCGTTTTTCCTGGGACTCTCCCTGGCGGTGCACCTCGGAGCGCTCCTGTCGCTGCCGTCCCGGGTCTCCGAGGCACCCGTGGTGATCGAGATAGTGCGCGGCGCACGCGGGTCCACGGGCGGAGTCGGCGCGACAGATGCCAGCCGCACTGGCGAAGGAGCGGGACCGGCCGCGCCTGCGTCGCGAGTGAGGCTACCGGCCGTCGCCCAGAGCCGGACGTCGAGCGCGCTGGATCGCGGCGAGCCAGGAGCCTCGGAGGCGACGGGGGGGCCGATCTCCGTCCTTCTGGCCGATCGGGACGAGAACCTCACGATTGCCGAGCAGGTTCCGAACAACTTCGAGGTGACCCAGTTCCAGCGGATCGCGACTGCCCGTGACCGTTCGAGCCTGATCGACGACAGGCTGACTCCGAATCCCTCCGACGACACGCTGCTGCTGAGCGGGCGAGGGCGCCTGCGCGAGATGGTGCCTGCCCGCGGCAGGAACGGGGCGATCGGCGTCGCCGAGCCACCCGAGGCGTCCCGCTCCGGGCCGTCGCAGGGGAACCGCGGGATCGCCGGCGACGACAGGGCCATCGACCGCGATCTGGGTGGCGTGCGGGCGATGCCGGCCATGGCGGCCGAGCCGCCACCAGCTCCTGGCGGGCGAGCGGCCGAGGCCGAGCTGCAACGCGGGCTGGCGAACGGCGCGCGAACCGCGACCGCGTTCGTGCCAGGCGGCGCCGTGGTCCACACGCGTCCCGACCTGCACGAGGGTCGGCCGGCCACGCCCTCCGAGGATCGGCAGGGCAGGCTGCGCGACAACCGCTGGAGCGAGCTCCTCGTCTCGACGTTCAACCATGGCTGGGTCACCGCCAGCGATCCCGGAGGCGGGCAGGGCGACGCCGGCGGCGCCGGACTCGGCGGCCGCGGCGCCGGGCGGGACGGCCGCGGCGACGGAGGGAGAAGCGCCGCGGGCGCGGGGACGGGCGAGGACACGTGGATCTCGCTGAACTCACCCGATCCCAGGTTCATGGCGTTCTTCCGCGACATCCACCGCAGAGTCGATCCGCTCTGGCGAAACGCGTTCCCGCGGGACGCGGAGCTCGGGCTCGAGCAAGGAACGTGCATCGTCGGGTTCACGGTCCACCGTGACGGACATGTCTCCGGAATCCACGTCAGGAGGAGATCGGGCTTCCCCGAGTTCGACAGGAAGGTCCAGGACGCCCTGCGCCGCGCGGCGCCGTTCGGCCCCATCCCGAGCTCGCTCGGCCTGGACAGGATCCTCGTGACCGCCCCGTTCGAGTTCTCGAACCCGATGGTCAGATGATGTCAGAGCCACGAACGAGCCGGGGGTCAGTCGCCATCGCGCTGGGATCGTCGCTGGCGACTCACCTCGTGGTGATCGGCGTCCTCGCGCTCGTGAAGTCGCCGAGGAGCGGGAGCTCGCGCTTCGACACCCTCGTGGAGTACCTGAGCCCGCACCTGGACCTGGAGATCATCGAGGATCCCGACCCGGAGTACGAGCCGCCGGACGAGGCGCCCGCCGACCACGTGGTTCACGCGCCCGAGACCGGCGAGGAAGGAACGCCCGACGAACCTCCGAGGTATGCGGCGGCGAGGTCCACGTTCACGAAGCACGAGACTCGCGCGCGAATCAGGGTCGTCTCGCCCGATCGCGTTCCCGACGCCGAGCCGGCCGCGCCGGGCGACTCGGACCAGGGCGAGCTCGAGCCGGCGCCGCCCCCTCCCGCAGGAGGGAGGACCGGGCTTCGCCTGCACGATCCTGCGCCGACGTCCGACGGCCCGGTCGGAACGGGCGGCCTCTTCGCGATGCACGTCCCGGCGCTGGGGACAGGCCGCGATCGCGGCAGCCGCGGGGGGCCCGACCTCGGCGGCGGCGGGACGGAAGGCCCGCCAGGTCCGCCGGGACCGGGGCCGACGCTGGAGCGAGTCCGCCCCACGCTGGGGGACCTTCGCGACGCCATCCGGGGCACCGGCCTCGAGAACCTCGAGGACGTGGATGAGGGCGAGCGCACGGCGCTCAACGCCGTCGAGTGGCGCCATGCCCCGTTCTTCAACCGCGTGCAGGAGCAGGTCGAGCAGTTCTGGCGGCCGGGCGACGAGTACGGCGAGCACGATCCGACCGGGAACATCTACGGTTACCGCGACCGGCAGACGATCATCAAGGTCGTCCTCAACCGCGACGGATCGTTGCGCAATGCGTACGTGATCGAGGAGTCGGGCGCGGGGTTCCTCGACGACGAGGCGCGCGAGGCGATCGAGCAGGCCGCGCCTTTCCCGCGGCCGCCGCAGGGGCTGGTCGACCCCGAGACGAGCGTCGTTGCGTTTCGCTTCAGCTTCACGGTTCAGGTCCACGAGGCGCCGGTGGTCCGGATCCAGCGCTACGGGGAGTGATCAACGGGGCGGCTAGCGGCGTAGCCGGAGCTGGGGTCTGCCCTTGTCGCGCCGCCCCTGGCGGGCGAAAACCCTGAGCTTCCCTGCGCATCGCAACGGCGGCGGGCAGGATCGGGCCTTGCAGAGTCCGCGTTCGCGAACGTGTTCTAGATACCGGCGCCGGTCAGGCGCCTTTCCTTGCACGTCCCCAAGCCGGCTGGGGCCGTGCCTAGGAGTTTGAACGTGGTCCGGATTGGGAACTGACCATGCGCCTCCCGAATCTCCTGTTCTTCGTGGCCGTGGGCTGTTCCTCGTCGAGCGAACCGACGTTGCAGCCAATCGAGGAGCAGACCGTCGCGGTCAACGAGACCGTCCGGGTCCAGGTCCTCGTGACCGGGGCGCTGGGGACCTCCCTCGAGTGGACGATGGAAGCGCCGTCCGTCGCCGACCTCCGGGCGCTCCTCGCCCCGAACGCGACGGGAGCGGAGTTCCGCTGGACGCCGATCGCGAGCGAGGTCGGCGATCACCCGATCACCTTCCACGCGACCGGCGATGGCGGCGAGGACTCCGAGACGATGCTGGTCCACGTGATCCCGCCGCCCGAGGGGGCGCCCGTGTTCCTGAGGCCAGGCTCCGGCGCGACCTTCGACCTGTTGCGTGACCCCTGCATCGCAGTCCCGATCGAGGTCAAGGACGACGACTCGGCGAGCGTCGAGATCCGCGAGGTCGATCCGCGCATCGAAGGCTCCGAGCTGACGCCGGAGGGCCAGAAGCTGGCGACCTGGCGCTGGTGCCCGACTCCCGAGCAGGTCGCCATCAGCAACCGCTACACGCTGCACCTCGCAGCGGTGGACGAGTCGCACGATCCGACGCCGCACACCTTCGTGATCGTGCTGCGCGGATCGAACAAGCCCGACTGTCCGGGCGAGCCGCCGGCCGTGACGATCACGGCGCCCGAGAACGGAGCTCGCCTCGCGACGAGCCGCGACTACGAGGTGCTCGTCACTGTGTCCGACGACGGCGAGATCCGGGAGCGTCCGCTCCTGTACTACACGCTCGACGAGCCCGAGGACGAGCCCGACCTGACCGCGTTCACGCAGGTCCAGTTCGACGGCGAGGGCGGATCGTACAGCGCGTACATCCCGAACCTCGGCCTGCCCGTCGGACAGCAAGCGCAGATCTGGCTCCTCGCCTCCGCGACGGACAACGACGATCCCGAGGGTGCCGCCTGCGACCACACGACGGACACCCTGCTTCGCTCGATCATGGTCGCCACGCCCGACCAGCCCGACCTCGTGGGCTACTGCGAGGCCTGCTCCGCGGACGACCAGTGCGACGCGCGCGGGCTGTGCGTCATCGGAGCCGGCGGGCGTGGCTTCTGCGGCGCGCCGTGCGGTGACGGCTGCGCCCAGGGACTCTGCCGCCTGGTGACCAGTCGCGGCGGCGTCGTCGACGATCAGTGCGTCCCCGAGGGGCTGGACTGCTCGGGCGGAGCAGTCGGGGTGTGCACCGACGACACCTTCGAGGACAACGACACGCGACAGACGGCCTCGAGCGTCGGCTTCGACGTCTACACGGACCTGCAAGTCTGCGGGAACGACGACGATTACTACGTCATCCCCGTGCAGGGTCAGTCCCGCATCGACGTGATCATCGACGGCTTCGACTCGACCGAGGGCGACCTCGACCTCTTCCTCTTCAACCCGGCCGGCGGGATAGTGAAGGTCAGTGCCGGCGAGGCCGACGAGGAGTCCGTCTCGGTGTGCGTCAACGAGCCTGGGGATTACGTCGCCCGCGTCGCGGGCTTCGACGGAAGCGCCAACAGGTACGACATGCTGATCGACGCGGCGGGCGCCGCCTGCTGCATCGACGACGCCCAGGAGGAGAACGACTCCAGGGACGCCGCCCGGTCTCTCGTCGGAGGCGCGTTCGAGGACGGGCAGGTCTGCCAGGGCGACGACGACTGGTTCCAGATCCGGCTGACCTCGGCGGACCTGGTCACGGTCGACCTCCTCTTCGACGGCGCCGAGGGCGACCTCGAGCTCGAGCTCTACGACCCCGACGGGACGCTCGTGGAGTCGAGCACCTCGGCCGACGACGACGAGCAGATCGTCTACGACTCGAACGAGACGGGCGACTACACGATCCGCGTCTTCGGGTACTCCGGCGCGGAGGCGGCGTACATCCTCGCGACCTCGACCGAGAGCCAGAGCGACTGCTTCACCGACGAGGATTGCGGCGCTGGACGCCGCTGCACCGACGACTACACCTGCGTCGACGCCGGGTGCTCCGGTCCCGCCGAGTGCGCGGGCGAGGAGATCTGCCCCTTCCCCGGCCCGGACGACTCGCTCCGCCTCTGCGCGGGGACGTGCGAGGTCAATGCCGACTGCGACGACGGCGAGGCCTGCAAGGGTTTCGCCGAAGGTCGCGCCTGCGGGGCCACGGGAGCCGGCACGAACGGTGCGCCCTGCGAGACGTTCGCCGACTGCAGCGGCCAGCGCGCCTGCCTCGACGTGCCCGGCGGGTATTGCGCCGAGATCGGGTGCGCCACGAGCTTCGATTGCCCCCAGGGCTCCTACTGCGTCCCCGACGCCGGTGGACCGAACCTGTGCCTGAAGGACTGCTTCAGCGGCGCGGCGGCGTGCAGGCTCGCCGAGGGCCACACGTGCGAGGACGTGGTCGACACTCGCGACAACCAGCGCAGCGTCTGCGTGCCCCCGGGATGATGCGGCTGCAAGCGTCACTCCTCGCGCTCTTCCTCTCGACCGGCTGCGTCGACGAGGGGTCGATCATCCAGATCCCCACCGGGCTCGAGGGCCTGGAGGTGACGTCCGTGCAGATGCCCGAGGTGGCGCTGCCCGGGACGACCCTCGAGATCCGGGGCACGGGCTTCGTCCCCGAGGAGGTGGGCACGCCGACACTGTGGCTCGAGGGGATGGTCGGTGACCGCGCGGTGCGGATCGACGCCGCCGTGACCTACGTCAGCGAGGTCGAGATGAGGTCCTCGCTCGGCGCCGACGTGATCGCCGAGCTCGGCATCGGGCACTTCGAGGGGGACGTCACTCTCTCGTTCGTCGCGGCGCGCAACGGCCGCGCGTACCGCGCCGGCGTGCAGAAGGCCTTCGAGGTCCGCGCGGTGCTCGAGCCCGCGATCGGCGCGGTCGAGGACGGCGCGATCCACGTCAACGACCCCGTGCTGCTTCGCGGAGGAGGGTTTCTGGAAGAGGGCGAGGGGACGACCGAGGCGGTCTACGCGGGAACGTACACGACCGACGGCGGCGCCGAGATCGATGCGCAGAACGTCGTGGTCGCCGCCCGGCTGGCGGAGGCGCACGCGCGGGACCTCGCGATCTTCCCGTTCCCCACGTCCGTCGGAGGAATCGAGCCGGGTCGTTTCGTCGGCACGGTCACGGCCGTCAACCGGCACCTCGACGGACAGTCGCTCCAGAGCCCGCCCATCGACGTGACGTTCGACATCGGTCTGCCGGAGATCTTCCAGGTCGACCCACCCACGGCCTCGATCGGGCAGATCCTGCACGTGGTGGGGGCGGGCTTCGTCGGCGGCGAGGATGGCGACGAGGTGACCGTGGTCCGACTGAACGGCGTCTTCGAGCCTGTTGGAGCCGATCCGGTGGCAGTCGAGGACCGCGACCTGGTTCCCCAGTTCGCGAGCGGTCAGGACCTGCGCTATGGGATCCTGCCCTTGGCCTCCGAGAGCGGACGGATCGTGGCGCTCGATTTCAACGCGAGCGCAGGCGTGTTCCGCGGGACGATGCAGCCCATCGTGTCGAAGGGCACGACCGTCGTCGAGGGCGAGGCGCGCCAGATCGAGTTCGCGCTGGGCGGCGTCGAGCAGGCCGTGTGGGTGCGCTTCCTTCCGGGTTTCTCCGAGTCGATCCGTCTCTTCGGCCTGCACGCGGTGGAGGACGAGATCCGGAGTCGAGTCCTCGAGAAGCTCGAGCGCGTCTACGACGGCGTCAACGTCGAGTTCTTCGAGGACGAGCCGGTCGAGTACGATCCGGCCGCCTACGTGCTCCTCGACCTCGGCGGCCCGGATCCGAACGGCGAGGGCCTGTTCGGCTATGACAACACGCCCGGCAAGGACGTCGGCAACCTCCGACTGTACGACCACATCGGCGGGTCGAACGCCGCGGGCGCCGAGGACGGCTACGGCTACGGTGGGGTCTTCATCGAGTCGTTCTTCTACTTCTCCGATCACCCGCCCTTCACGGGATCTCGCCCGCCGTCCTCGCCGCAGGCGGAGCCCGAGTTCGACCGGATCTTCGACCCGGTGCGCGACGAGGAGGTCACGGCGGGCGACTGGCCCGACGGGCCGAGGGCGGCCGAGGTCGACCTCGCGATCGGCACGCTCTCGAGCCTGATCGGCGACACTGCCGCGCACGAGTTCGGGCACAGCCTCGGCCTCGCGATGCCCTACGGCCTGCCCACGCAGTACCACAACCTGTTCGACACCCCCGCCTGCCTGATGGACGCCGGAGGCGACCGTCCCTTCGGCGAGCGCGCGGAGCTCGAGGGCTTCGACTACGGCCGATTCTGCGGCGACGAGGTCACCTATCTCGAGGACGTACTGCCGGCCGACTGAGGGGGACACGCACCCGATCCGCAAGTGGCTGAAATCACAGCGGTCGTGGGCACAACCGCGCGTTTCGTTCGACTGACCTCGCACTGCGCGCCCGGGCCGAGCCTGACCTCGTACATGAACGCGTCCGGCGGGCAGCGGCCTGGATACGGCGCACCACGCAGGCCGCGGCTTCGAGCCTCACGCGAACAGGTGCGCGTTGACGCGGGTGAGCGCTCGGAGGTCGTGGACGTCCTCGTCGAACGCCGGCACCTCGGCGTACGTGGGCCCCGCGCCGCAGCGTTCCTTCAGACGCTTGATCTCGCGCTGGTCGATGTCGCCGAGGACGCGGTAGTCCGTGAAGTTCTGCACGAGGTGGCGGCCGAACGTGACCGGGTCGGCGACCAGGCGCATGCTCTCGCCGATTCGCTCCGCGATGTCCGCGGGGGCCGAGACGCGAGGCGCGGGGCGGCGCGGTCGGACGCGGTTCACGATGAACGCGTCGCGCGCCATCTGCCCCTCCGCGAGGCGGTCCGAGAAGTAGATTGCCTCGTTGATCGCCATGGGGTCGGGGGAGGTGACGATGGCGAACGCGACGTCCGGAGCACGCATCGATTCGTAGACCTGGACCGCACGCTCGCGAAAGCCCCCGAACAGACCGCTCAGGTCGGTCACGAAGCGCGACATGTCCTCGAGAAAGCCGGCGCCGGTGAAGCGAGAAAGACCCCGAAGGATGAAGGACGCGCCCCTCGACACGACGCCGAAGGCACCGCCCGGGCCGATCCCCCGATAGGCGTTCATGAACCAGCGGACCGCCGGGCTGTCGATCGCGGACACCATCCGCTGCGGCGCGTCGAGGAAATCGAGCGCGTTCGAGGTCGGGGGCGTGTCGAGGACGACGAGGTCGAACTCCTGGCTGCCTCGCACCGCGTAGAGCTTCTCCATCGCCATGTACTCCTGGGTGCCGGCGAGCACCGCGGAGACATGGTGATACAGCTTCGATCCCAGGATCCGGTCGCGTGCTTCCTCGGACGACGCGTACTTCTCGATGAGCGCGTCGAACGTCCGCTTGGGATCGAGCATCGCCGCGTGGAGCGACCCCTTGGGATCGAGCCCCGCGGCGTCGAAGAACGAGCGCGAGATCTCCTGCTCTTCTCCGCGCATCTCGGTGAGCCCGAGCGACTGCGCGAGCCGACGGGCCGGATCGATCGTCAGGCAAAGGACCCTGCGACCGCCGACCGCAGCCCACAGGGCGATCGCCGCGGCGACCGTGGTCTTTCCCACGCCGCCCGAGCCGACGCAGACGATCACCGACTTGGCGTTGACCAGGTCACGCAGTGTCACGGCGGGGCAAGATAGCAGTATTTTGACCCGCTGCGATCGTCGGACCTACGATCGCCTCGTCGTTCGGATCGGAGGCAAGCCATGAGCCCTGACGGCAAAGAGAGGCGCCGGAGGCGCACCCTGGACGTCGCACTCGCCCTTCGCTACCAGCTCGACGCTTGCCGCGGAACGGCGGACATGGAGGCGCTCGTCGTCGCCGACGAGGACGGCCTTTGCCTCGCGGCGTCGGGCCCGGCAGAGACGTGCCACGAGGTCGCGGCCGTCCTCCCGTTCCTCGGCGGTCGCCGGGGCGACTTCCGGGGGACGGTCCTGAGCGCGCGCGGCGGGATGCGAGTCCTCGTCAGGACGGTCGAGTTCGGGGCGTCCGAGCTCTACGTCTGCGCCGTGGGCGGCACCGAGGAGCGCCGGGCGGGCGAGCTCGAGCGATCGGTCCTCGGAGTCTCGCGCATCCTCGCCGCGGCCTGAGCGACTATCGAGCCAGGAGCTCGCCCGCGCCGGCCGCGAGCAGGCGCTCGGCCAGCGCTTGACCCATGGCGCGCGTGGCCGCGGCGTCGACGTCGGGCGGTGTCACGGCTGCGTCGCGCAGGATGCGGGTTCCGTCGAGGCTCGCGACGAAGCCGTCGATCCGGAACGCCCCCGAGACCGCTCGGGCGTGAGCACACAGGGGCGTCTGGCAATCCCCGCCCAGGGTCTCCAGGAACGCGCGCTCGGCCGCGGCCGCTCGCGCCGCTTCCGGGTCGTCGAGGACGGCGACCAGCTCGCGGGTCCGGGCGTCGCCCTCACGGACCTCGATCGCGAGGATGCCCTGGCCGATCGCCGGCAAGCACAGCTCGGGCTCGAGGAGCTCCGTGATCTCTGCCTCGCGGCCGAGACGTCTCAGGCCCGCGGCGGCGAGGATGATCGCGTCGACCTGACCATCCTGGAGCTTGCGCAGCCGGGTGTCGACGTTCCCGCGCAGAGGCTGGAACTGCAGGTCGGGCCTCTGGGCCCGAAGCTGGCAGCTCCGCCGGACGCTGGAGGTCCCGATCGTCGCGCCGTGAGGGAGCGCAGCGAGGCTCTTCCCGCCCGCGCCGATCAGCGCATCGCGGGGGTCCTCACGACGCGGCGTCGCCCCGATCACGAGGCCCTTCGGCACCCCTGCCGGCATGTCCTTCATCGAGTGGACGGCCAGGTCGATCCCTCCGTCCGCGAGGGCCTGCTCGATCTCCTTCACGAACAGGCCCTTGCCGCCGACGGCTACGAGCGGGACGTCCGTGATCTCGTCGCCGCGCGTCCGGATGATCACCGTCTCGATCTCGAGCCCAGGGTGCGCCGCGACGAGCGCGTCGGCCACGTGACCCGACTGCGTGCGGGCGAGGAGGCTGCCTCGCGTTCCCAGCCGCAGCCGCGTCATGATCGGCTGGCTCCCTGGAGGTCGACGTCCTGCGCGGGCTCGCCCTCGCCGGGCTCTGCCGGCGTGACCTCCTCACGAGCGGCCTCTCCGGCGGGTCTGAGCTCGAAGAGCCTCTGGACCGCGGCGATGAGCTCGGGACCCTCGGGTCGCTCGGCCATGCTGCGGAGCTCCGTGATCGGCCGATGCAGGAGCTTGGACACGAAGGCGCCCATCATGGCCTCGAGCGCCTTCTTCTCCTTCGGGCCCAGGCTTGCCAGACGCGGCAGCGTCCGCTCGAGCTCGCTCGTGCCCACCTCCAGGAACCTCGCGCGCAGGGCGGCGATCGTCGGCACGAGCTCGAGCGATCGAACGTGGGCGTCGAACTCCTCGAGCTCCTCGTCCACGACCCGGATTGCCGCGGTCGCCTCCTTCTGCCTCTCCTCGAGGTGCTGCTTGACGACTTTCTGCAGGTCGTCGATGTCGAAGAGGAAAACGTTATCGAGGTCGTTCACCCTCGGGTCGATGTCGCGGGGGACGGCGATGTCGATCATGAACAGGGGCCGGTAGCGACGAGCCCTGACGACGCTCGCCATCAGGTCGTGCGTGATGATGAACTTCGGCGAAGCAGTCGAGCAGATCACGACGTCCGCCACCTGGAGGTGGTTCTCGAGATCGCCGAACGCTCGCGCCTCGCCGCCGCAGCCACGCGCGAGCTCCTCGGCCCGCTCGTACGACCGGTTCACGACCGTGAGCTTGCCGCCGCGCTTGCTGAGCTGCTTGGCGGAGGTCTCGCCCATCTTGCCGGCCCCCACGAGGAGGACGCGGCGGCCGGCGAGGTCGCCGAGGACCTTCGTCGCGAGGTCGGCCGCGATGCTCGACACGGAGACGGCCCCCTGGGCGATTCCCGTCTGCGAGCGCACGCGCTTGGCGATCCCGAAGGCGCGCGGGACGCACCGCCCCAGGACTGCGCCGAGCGCCCCCGCCCGCTCGGCGGCCGCGTACGCGTCCTTGACCTGACCCAGGATCTGCGGCTCTCCGATGACCATCGAGTCCAGGCTCGCGGCGACGTGGAACAGGTGCCGGACGGCGCCCTTTCCCTGATGCTCGTAGAGGAACTCGGCGAGGGGCGCCCGGGCGCGGCCCTCGAGGTGCTCGCGAACCTGACGCGCCGCCCCGGAGGGGTCGCGAGAGACGACGTACGCCTCGACGCGGTTGCAGGTCGCGACGAGCATGGCCTCCGTGATCGTGTGGAGCTCACGCATCGTGCGGACGGCGCTCTCGAGCTCGCCGGCCGGAATCGCCAGCCGCTCCCGGACCTCGAGCGGCGCGGTCTTGTGGGAGAGCCCGACGAGCAGGAGCCCGCGCATCGCTCATGCTCCCGCGGCAGGCCCGGCGCCGGACCGGAGGAGGTAGGACACGAGCACTCCGGCCGCCAGGAGGAAGCCCAGGACCGTCCCGATCGCCGCGCGCCTTCCGCGCCAGCCGACCAGCGCTCTCAAGGCGATGACCACCGCGAACAGGAGCCAGGTGAGGACGGCCAGGATCTGCGCCGTGCCGACGAACGCCTCCTCTCCCAGCTTCTGGGCGACGACCGCGCCCAGCACCATCCCGACCGTGAGCAGGGGGAAGCCGATCGTGACGCAGCGGAAGCTGACGAGGTCGAGGACGTCGAGCGACGGCAACCTCGAGAAGATCCCGACGAGGCGCTTCTTCTTGAGCTGGCGCTCCTGGATCAGGTACCCGATCGCCAGGGCGAAGGCCAGCGCGAACGCGACGAGGCCCAGGAGGTTCGCCGCGATGTGTATCGGCAAGAGGACTCGATGGACCCCGCGAGGGAGCTCGTGAGCGTCGCCTGTGAAGCGCGCCGACAGGAGCATCAGGAGAGTGATCGGGACGACGAAGGCTCCGACCGCGTGCAGTCGGTAGCGCCGCATGACGGCGAGGAACACGAGGACGATCACCACCGAGAAGCCGCCGAGCGCCGAGTGGATGCCCATCGCCGGGCACTCGCCTCGCATGGCCCGCAGCCCCACCCATGCGATGTGCGCCACGACCGCGGCGCCGGTCAGGGGCAGCGCGGCGCCGGTCAGCCTTGGCGCGGCCCCGCCGAGCTTGGCCAGGTACAGGCCGCAAGCTCCGGCGTAACAGGCGATCGTGAGGTAGAAGACGACGTCCGTCACGTGGCCTCCCGGGTCAGAGCTTCTCCAGCAGGAACTTCGTCAGCAAGGCCTCGTCGCTGATCTGCTCCTCGCCGGCGGCGGCGCCGACGGCCGCGTCGATGTCGGAGCCCGAGGCAGCTCGCGGGTATCCGACGAAGCCGTCCTGGACGTCGTAGGCGCTCTCGCCCATCACGACCGAGCCCATGTAGTGCTCGGCGCCCATCTCGTCGAGCTGCCGCTTCTCCTTGACGCGCCCGAGGAGCCCGAAGGGGTCCCCGGTCTCCGCCACGTCCTTCATGAAGCGCACCGCCGGCATCATGTCGTACGTGCGCTGCTCGGCGTGGATGGTCAGAGCATCACCCGAGACCGATACCTTCTCCTCCCGGATCCATCGATCCAGGTCCTCCTGGGGCAGGAAGATTCGGTTCCGACCCATCGTCGGCCGAGAACCTACCACGACCCAAGGCCTTCGGCTCGTTGACACCACGGGGTTCGCTCCCTACAGTGCCACCATCCTCTCAGGCTCCATGCCGCCCCGCCTGCGAAGCGGCCAGGAAGGAACCGCCATGGCAAACAACGTCGTCGATCTGACCGATGGGAACTTCGAGCAAGAGATCCTGAAGAGCGACAAGCCCGCGCTCGTGGACTTCACCGCCACCTGGTGCGGCCCCTGCAAGATGCTGGCTCCGGTGATCGAGCAGCTCGCCGGCCAGTATGCAGGCAAGGTCAAGGTCGGCAAGCTCGACATCGATGACAACAAGACGACCGCGCAGAAGTACCAGATCCGCGGCGTCCCCACGGTCCTCGTGTTCCACAACGGCCGCGTGGTCGATCAGGTCGTCGGCGTCGCTGCCAAGGCCAAGTTCGACAAGATGCTGGAGCGGTTCGCCCAGAGCTAGCCTCGACTAGCGCCGGCCCAGCGCCGCCTGGCGCTCCGGCCAGGTCGCGACGACGACGCCGGCCAGCACGAAGGCGGTACCAGCGGCGATCCTCCCGGTCAGCTTCTCGTCCATGAAGAAGAGCCCCACCGTGACGGCCACGATCGGCGTCGTGTAGGCGATGAGCGAGGTTCGCACGGCGCTCGTCCGCGCCAGCAGCCAGTAGTACGCGGTGAAGGTGAGCGCGGAGCCGACCAGCGCGAGGTAGGCGACCGCCACGAGCGAGGCGCCCTCCCACGTCGCCGGCGCGTGGCGCTCGACCACCGCCGACGCGCCGCCCATGACGATCGCGGCCATCCCCATCGGCACGGCGGTCAGCGAGATTGGATGGATGCCCTCGCCGAAGCGCTTGGCCAGGAGGTTGGCGACGGCCGACACGATCGGGGATCCCAGCATGACCGCCGACGCCAGCGCGACGTCGCTGTCGCCGAGGCGGGAGAGGTCCTCCGAGTAGATGACGGCGAGGCCCGCGAAGCCCACCAGCACCCCGGCGGCGCTGCGCATCGTCATCCGCTCGCCGTCCAGGAAGAAGTGCGCGAGGACGATCGTGAGCAAGGGAAAGGATGCGAAGATCACCGCGGCGAGGCCCGAGGGGATGTGCTGCTCCGCCCAGTAGACGATCCCGTAGGAGCCGCAGAACGACAGTATTCCGTTCGTCAGCCACAGCCAGCGCTCGCGCCTCCTGCGGCCGAGCGGAACGCGCCAGAATCCGGCGGCGGCGAGCAGCACGGCCGCCGCCAGCGCGAACCGCAGCGACACGCCGAGGAACGGAGGGATCCCACGCAGGCTCACCCGGATGGCCGCCCAGGTCGTTCCCCAGATCAGCGACAGGAGGACGAAGACCGCGGCAATGGCGCCGCGGCTAGGAGGGCTGTTCATGGCGCTTCAGAGTGGACGGCGCACGGCAGTGACGGGCGGACCCAAGATCCCGGGGATGATACAGCTTTGCCGCCGGCGCGCGACCCGCCTATCCTCGTGGAGATGCGAACGGTCCTCTTCCTGGCGTTCCTCGCGTGCGCTGGCTGTGGCTCGAGGCGCGGCGCTGGCGATGCGGACGGGGACGGGGACGTGGATGCCGACGCGGGCTCGGACGCGGACTCGGACACCGACTCGGATACGGACTCCGACTCGGATACGGATTCGGACTCGGATGCGGATTCGGACGCGGACTCGGATTCGGACTCGGACTCGGACTCGGACTCGGACTCGGATGGCGACGCGGATGCCTGCGACGACGAGGACGGCGACGGATACCGCTGTCTCGCGGCGGGCGGCGACGACTGCGACGATGAAACGGGCTCGACCTACCCGGGCGCCGAGGAGGTCGCGTGCGACGGCGTCGATCAGGACTGCGACGGTGTCGATTCGCCAGCGGACCTCGACGGCGACGGCTTCGACTGCGCTGAGGCCGGCGGACCGGACTGCGACGAGGGCTCGCGTTTCATCCACCCTGGGGTCCTCGAGGTCGGTTGCGATGGCATCGACCAGGACTGCGACGGGGCGGACTGGCTGGACGCCGATCTCGACGGCTTCGACTGCGAGGAGCGCGGTGGGGACGACTGCAATGACCGCGTCTGGGCGATACATCCCGGCGCGGTCGAGATCGGGTGCGACTGGACGGATCAGGACTGCGACGGCGAGGACCTCGTCGACTGGGACGGGGACGGCTTCGATTGCGAGGCTGTGGGGGGCGCCGACTGCGACGACGGCGACCCCGGAGTCAACCCGGAGGCTCGAGAGCTCGACCCGATCGTCGACCTCGTCGACGCCGACATCTCGGTCGGCGAGTCGTCGATGGCGATTGGAGAGGACGGAACGATCTTCCTCGCGTACGCGAGCAGCGACGACGACCTGGTCGTGGCCACCGACGAGGGCCTCGGCTGGTCGTTCGAGAGGCCGGGCAAGTGCGTCGAGCCGCGCATGGCGCTCGACGCGGGCGGGTCCATTCACCTCTCCTGCCGGTACTTCGAGCTCCGGTACTTCACCAACGCCGGCGGCGCATGGGAGCTCGAGACCCCCGACGCCGACATCAACGCGGGCATGCCCTCGGCGATCGCTCTCGACGAGGCCGGACAGCCGCACATCGTCTACGGCCACGGTCTGTCTCACGTGCTCTCGATCGCGACGAAGGTCGCCGAAACGTGGATCTCGGAGCCAATCGCCGACGACTCGGGGATCTACCCAGCCTGGATCGCCTTCGACGGGGCAGGTGCGCGCCACGTGGGCTTCGTGCGCTTCAGCCTCTTCACTGGCGTGCGGTACGCTTCGGACGCGACGGGCTCATGGGTCGTGGAGGACGTCGACTCGGACGGCGTCTCGCGCTGGACCGCCTTCACCCTCGACTCCGCAGACGTCCCGCAGGCCGTCTACACCAGCGGAGGCGGCCTGGTCCCCGTCGCCCGCGCCGCGCGGGAAGATGACATCTGGAGCTCCGAAGTGATCGATCCTCGCGGCTCGGCGAACTGGGGACCTGCCGTCGCGGCGGATGGCGCGACCCTGCACGCCGCCTACTACGACCCCGACGATGACGACCTTCGCTACGCCCGCAACGACGGCGCGGGCTGGACGGCGGCGACGGTGGGCTCGAGCGAGGACCGCGGCTGGTACGTCTCCATGGCGGTCGCCCCCGACGGCGTCGTCCACCTCGCGTTCCACGATCAGCACGACCGCGACCTGTATCACGCCGTGATCACCGCGCCGCCGGACGGAATCGACGAGGACTGCGACGGTCTGGTGTGGTGAGCGAGGCGGAGGAGTGATTCGTCTTCGACACCGAAAAACCCGGGCGATTGAGCTCCGGGGCGACAAACCTTGACGTCGTCCCCCGTGGGACTGCTGATCTGCGCACGCCGAACCCGACGAGCTGCCCCCTGGCGGGCACCGACGCCGTCACGCGGGAGCGCCCCGGCGCGCAGGCGGTCCATGTCCTGTCGATCTACGGCGCCGAGTTGCTGCCGTGGTCTGCGCATCGAGTCCGGAGCCGGCTTTCGGTCGCCCACGCCGTATCTGACTTGACGCCGGAGCAGCGAACAGCTCGGCGACCTTGGCCTCCAACAGGTCCGCCAGCCACACGAGGGACCGTATCGTGAGATTCTCCCGACCGGCCTCGACGCGCTGGACGTACTTCAACGACACCGCCGCACGCTCGGCCAGATCTTGCTGAGTCAGCCCGATTGCAGTCCGCAGCTCCGCGACGCGCCGACCTACATCCTTGGCGACGCGCCGCGGGTCCGTCGGTGGCATCCCGCGACCATCCGGCGTTCACGGTCTTCTTTAATACCAACCTATGAGTTACCCTTCTCCGCATGATCATCCGCTCTTGGCGCTCGGCCGCTCGTCGCGGGATTGCCTACGAGATCCTGGCACTGCTCCTCGCCTTCGCTTCATCGTCCTGCAAACGCGCCGCTGGCGGTGACGACGACAGTGGCGACGGCGATGCCGACACGGACTCCGACACCGACACCGACGCAGACTCCGATGCCGACGCCGCCCAAGAAGCATGCGATGACGTGGCCAGCGCGGTCGCCGATGCGGCAGCGGACTGCTACCTGGACCGCGGCGACGTCTTCGATGCCTTCACCGTCGGATGCCTCCTTGCGGTCGGAGTGCGTGACGAAACGGAGCTTTACCAGGAGTGCATGCCGAGCATCAGCGCCGCGACCTGCGCCAGCCTGTTTCCGCTCGACTCGTCATGTGAAGACCAGATCGTCCTTCCCGAGGAGGACCGAGACCGGATCCTCGAGGATATGCAAGCTCGTATTGAGGCGGCGGTCCGGGGCCGGGCGGAGGCGGGCTGCGAAGCGATGGCCGACGCCTATGGACGCGCGGGCGAGAGGGCGTGCGACGGAAGCTACGCCGAGTGGCGCCAATCGTTCGAGGACTCGGCCCCAGACGGCGACTGCGGAAACGTGCTCGATCTCCGGGACGCGGTCGAGCTGTTCGAGGAATGCGTCCCGAGCTTCGCCGACATGACCTGCGACCAGCTCCAGACCGGCCCGCTCGACAGCTCGTGCGAGGGCCAACTCCGGGTTGCGGACTAGCGCGGGAACGAGCCGCTGCCCCAGGCCATGGAGACTCCACGTTCGCCAACGCGGACGAGCATCGACGATCGGAGCGGGCGCTCGGTGCTATGATCGCCGTCGGTGGGCCGGGCATCGACTCTTGCAGCCGTCCTGCTGGTCGGCGCTTGTGAGCTTCCGCCGACGATCTCGCCCGATGCCGGAATCGATGGGGCCGGGCCTGCCGGTGAGTGCGGAGCGGCTCCGACTGCACTCGACCTCCTGTTCCTGATCGACAACTCGAACTCCATGGCGCAGGAGCAGGCATCGCTCGCGGATTGCTTCGGCGGGTTCGGCTTCGGAGCGCTGGTCGATCCTCCGGACATGGACCAGGATGACAAGTTCGATCGGGAGCCAGTCGGCGACTTGCACGTCGGCTTCATCAGCCCCGACATGGGAACCGGGGGCTACGAGGTGCCGACATGCGACGATCCGGTTGACGGCGATGATGGCCTGCTGCTGCACGCGCCATCGCCGACCCTGTCCGGTTGCAAAGCGGAGTACCCGCGGTTTCTCTCCTGGAGCGCGGGCGATGAGACGAGCGTGCTGAGGCGCGACTTCGCGTGCCTCGCGACGCTCGGGACCGGTGGATGCGCGTTCGAGCAGCACTTGCGAGCGGTGAGCCGAGCGCTCGTCGACCATGCCGGCGGCCCGAACGCAGGGTTCTTGCGCGACGATTCGTTCCTGGCGGTCGTGATCCAGTCCGACGAAGACGACGCGAGCGTACGCAAAGACGTTGAAGCCGAGCGCATCTTCGACCCGGACGACGACGAGCTCGGGCCGCTGAACCTGCGTCCTTTCCGGAACCCGGACTTGCTCGTTTCGCCGGCCGAGATCGCCGAGGGCCTCCTTGCGCTCAGACCGTGCCCCGAGCGCCTCTTCGTCGGCGCGATCGTCGGCACCCCGATCGAGTCGCAATGCACCCTGTACCCGTCGCCGGACCTCGACTGTCTTCTCGCCGAGCCGGCTATGCGAGAGCGTATCGACTACTCGGCCTTCGGTCAGGGCGAGCGACTCGTCCCCGTCTGCGACGTCCCCGGACTTGGCGAAGCGTTTCCTGCTCGCCGGGTGCTCGAGCTCCTGCGCGAGCTCCAGAGCGCGGGGGCGAACGTGGCAGTGGTCTCGATCTGCGAGTCGGATCCCTGGTTGGTCTTCGCCATGATGGCGGAGCACTTCGCATCACTGGCGGGCGGCGAGCGGTGAATTCACCGCCAAGCTCGAGCGAGCCGGGTGCCGCCGAGTAGTGGCCGCCGTCGCGTGTCGCTCGCCCTGGAGCGCGCCGCCGGCGGTCACTCGTCGAACTCGAGCGCGCGTAGGGCGCCGATGCGGATTCTCGCCATCAGCTCCGCTGAAAGCGCACCCCCCAGCGGGCGCAGCTCGAGACCGTCCTTGCGCACGGTCGTGACCTGCTCGCACTTGGCCACGGATCTCGCCGGCAGGCCGCCCGCTCCTCGTTCGAGCATCACGTGCCACGGCCCAAGGCGGAGGTTCGTCGAGCACGGAACGACCGTGACGTCGTAGGCCAGGTCGTTTCTCCGATCCGAGGAGAGCACGACGACCGGCCGGCGCTTCACCTCGCCGGGCATCCGCGCGAGATGAACGTGGCCCCGCCTGATCACGATCGGCGCCTCTTCCCGGCGGGAGCCGCCGCACGTTCGCGCCGCGCCTCCATCGCGCCGATCTCTGCGAGCTCCCGCGTGGCGAAGTCGGCCCACTGTCGCTCGTCGGCACGCTCCTCGGCGCTCATGCCGAGGTAGTAGGCCTCGATCTCGGCATCTCTCTGGCGCCGCCTCTCGACGCGCGCCCATCGATCGAGCGCCGCCTCGACCACGGCGCTCCGGGAGGGATAGTGTCGGGCTCGAACTCCCCGGTCGATCGTCGACACGAGCTCGGCTGCGATCGTGACGCTGATCTTGGCCTTGGCCGGCAACGCTCGTCGCATCGAGCAATCCTACCAAGTCATCCTACTCTGCGCCAGGGGACGGCAGGACGCGGGCGCACGTCACCAGCGTGAGGTCCGTCCGGGACGGTGAAGCGGTGCGGGATTGCGCACTTCGTTCCTGCGGCTCTCATAGCCGGAGGGGGTGCCCATGCCCGGCTCGAACGCGCCGGCATGCACTGGACGGTGGCCGGTGCCGACGCAATCATCGGCCTGCGCTGCTGCAAGCTCAGCGGCCGCTTCGAGGACTTCTGGGAGCGGCTGGCCATGCAGCATGCCGCAGCCATAATCCGCCCCCGCCGTCCGAATCGCGCTGCCCCGGCTTTCGGAGGTCTCGGAGGGCTGTGGACTCGGTGGATTGGCGCCCACTCGGATGTGGACGGCCAGCGGACGGCCAAAAAAACGAGCCGCCCGCAGCCCGCCCACAACCTCGTAAGCCGGGCCCCAACCCACCGAGCCCACAGCCCCTACGACGGCGATTCTCCCTGACCCCGGACCGGAGCACGCGGCGGGGGTCACTGCCTCGACGGTGACGGTGCCTCGAGCTGCGTGCGGTGATGCGCTCGGGCCCGACCAGTCGAGCTCGAGGTGCAGGAATCGTCACCGCGATCTCGATTTCGATTGACTGGTTTCGGGGTGGTGGCGAAAGCGCGATCGCATCTGCGCAGCAGAATCGCCGCGTAGCTCACGAGGATGCGCGCTGGTGCGCCGGAGCGATCCCTGCCGCGCGCTCGCACGTTTCGCCGGTTGTCGCGCAGCAGATCGCACGCCAGGGGCCTCGTTTTCGCCCGTGTTATGCCGATCTCACGCACGCGCGAAGGGAGGCAGAGATGAGCACGAACGATCCCAGGACCCTTACCGATGACGTCCTTTTCGACCGTCTGACCGACGTCGCGGTCACGAGCAAGAGGGTCGAGGCCGAGATGATCGCGCTCATCGCCGAATTCGACGGGCGCAGGCTCTATCTCCAGCACGCATGCTCGAGCATGTTCGCCTACTGCCTGCGCGAGCTGAACCTCTCCGAATCGGT
>JACPQR010000141.1 GCA_016190375.1 Deltaproteobacteria bacterium | reverse complement strand
GATCCGCAGGACCTTCGGCCCCGTGTAGACGGGGAGGTTGGCGGCGCGCATCGCCATCGTCATCTTGCCGGGCGCGCCCGGGGGCATGGGTCCTTTTCCGGGGGGCTGGGGGGTAGTCGGTGTCATTTTCCTCGCACCTGGGTCAGACCGAGACCATCGAGATTCTCACATACTGTCGCTCGACGGGGAAGAAAGTTCCCAGGCATCTCATGGCTGCCTCCTGCGGTCCGGCGGATCGGGAAGCTCGGGGCTCCTCTCCGGACAGTCCGCAACGATTCCGAGCGGCTGCGGCCGCCTTCCGGGGAGCGAGCCGCGGCGATCTCGGATTGTCCCCTGCCCTATGGTCGGATCTTGCGGCGTCCTGGTGCCGCGCCGCGTCAAGACGACCGAGGCCGCGCGCCCTTTCGCCTCGCTCCGCTCGGCGGAGGTGGTACCGGGGATCGGGCGGGGGCCGGCCAGACCTCGAGATCGAAGTCCTCGTACCGCCGGATGTCGGCGAAGTCGTCGCCGTTGCAGGTGATGACGACCGCGCCTACCGCCCGAGCGGTCAGAGCGATGAGCGCGTCGAAGTGGAGGTCACGGAGCCCCTGTGAGTCGTACGTCCGCGCCCGGCGCAAGGCTGCCAGGATCTCGCCGCTCCGACGCCATTCCCGAACACCTGGAGAGAACACCCGAGCGTTCGCCTCGAGCTCGTCGATCCACCGCAGTTCGCGCCGCTCCGTCGCTCCTCGTCGGAGCTCGGAGAGCACGACCGCGGAGTGCCGGACCAGGCGCGGCAGCTCCTCCAGCCTCTCCCGGAAATGCCCGTGTCTGAACAGCTCGATGTAGACGCACGAGTCGACGATGGCGATCGGACTAGCCATCGTACGCGGCGAACTTCCCCTTGCCGGCGACCTTGCGGATCCACCTCCTCAGCCGTTCGCGCTCGATCACCTCTTCGAGGGCGATGCGGACGGCCTCGGTGTCGTCCTTCGCGCCGGTCAACCTGCGGGCCGTGGCGACGAGCCGCGGATCGAGTCGAAAGCTCTTCGTGCTCTTGCGTGGCCCGTGCACGTCGCTCACCGTAATACGAGGCGCACCGTGACGCAATACGGGCGGCGGAGCACCGCGGTCTGGCCCCGCGCGCAAGCGCTGAACCTCGAGCGCGCCTCGATCGACGCGCCAGGGACCTGGATCCACTCCGCGTGGGGCGGTGGTAGAGTAATGCGTGCTCTCGCGGCTGCCGGGATGGGTCGTCGATGATGCGACATCCGTGCGGGAGGAGGTCCGGCCCTGGGTCGGCACCACGGCCGCCGAGCGATGGCGGCTCGCGAGATTGTGTGCGCGTGACGCCATGTGGGCCGTCCGGGCGAGCGGGAACGCGCGACGGGTGCTCGACCATGTCGACCCGCTGCCCGAGAGCACTGCAGCGGCGCTGGCGCGGCTGCGCCGCTCCACAGGTCGGGTCGATGGCGGCCCCTGAGCGGAGGGCGGCGGCGCCCGGCGGCTCCACGAGGCCGCGAGCGTCGCGCGGTCGAGGCGATGGCGGCTCCTGAACGGAGCGCGGCGGAGGCGGCGCAGCAGCTCGCGGACGCGCTCGAACGCGCGGGCCTCGAGTACGCGATCGGCGGAGCGCTTGCCCTCGCGATCGCAGGCGTGCCCCGGGGCACGGTGGACGTGGACGTCAACGTCTTCGCGCCGGAAGACCTGGTGCCCGAAGCGATCGGCGTGCTTCGGGCGCTCGGCGTCGAGATCGAGCCCGACGCTGCCCTCGCTCGCGCCCGTCGAGACGGGATGTTCGTGGGCCGCTGGGATGGGATGCGCATCGACGTGTTCCTGCCGAGCATTCCCTTCTCGGTCGAGGCGCAGCGAACGAGGATCCGCATCACCGACGACTCGGGCTGGAGCGGGTGGTTCTTGAGCGCGGAGGCCCTGGCCATCTTCAAGCTGCTCTTCTTCCGCGGCAAGGACGTGGTGGACCTCGAGAGGCTCGTCGCCGTCCGTGGAGCGGAGCTCGACCATTCGTACGTTCGGCGCTGGATCGTGGAGATGATGGGAGACGATGACGAGCGAGTGCGCCGGTGGGATGCTATCGTCAGGTGTTTCGGCGGCGCGTGACTCGGCGTCGTTGACGTGCCCCAGCCATGGGTGCTAGATAACACGTGAAATTGGCATGCGAGACTGGCCCGTGAGCGTGATGGAACCTCTGCGAGTACTGCTCGTCCGTGAGCAGCCGCTGAGAAAGGGCGAGAACGGGAAGCTCATTCCGGACGAAGCGGCGAAACCTGGGTGGGTTGCCGTGTGCTTGGAGCACTTCGTCGTCGCGGACGGTGAGACGATTCCGGAAGTCAGGCTCTCCTTCGAAGCGACGCTTCTCGCAGAGATTCTCCACGCGCTGCAAGCCAAGCAGCAGCCGCTGGCTGACCTGAAGCCCGCGCCGGAGAGGTACCAAGCACTGTGGCAAGACGCCGAGCCGCTCGCGAACCCTATCTCGGTGCGGCCGCCTGAGGGCTCCACCGGCCCTGCGGTCGCCGGCAAGACTCAGGTCAAGGCCGAGGTCCGGATCGCCGCGTGACCGACCCGTCGGACCATTACACCTGGCGGGACTTCATCGTCGACCTGGAGAAGCGCGGATGCCGCGCCGAGCTGTTCGCCGGTGTCCCCATGATCACGCGTGAGACGTCCGGCGGGAAGACTTACCGAGCGCCGATCTTGCCGGCGAATCTCGAGGGCCCGGTCTACGAAACCAAGGTCAGGCAGATCCTCGAGAGGCTCGGGTTCGATCCGGTCGAGTTCTTCGGCTGAAAGCAGTCGGCGGTTCTCGCCAGAAGAGCCACAGGTCGAGCCGTCTCCCGCGCGGGTCAAGGAGAGTTGGTCGGTGAATCGGGGGCCGGCGCGCTGCCGAGGGCTGACACGATGCGGCGGGCGGCGGTGGTGGTTTCTGCGGTGATCCGGCTGGTGGTCGTCGAGACGAGGGATTTGGCGTAGAGCGAAACGACGATCCCGAGGATGCCGCCACCGATTGCGAGGATCACCGTCGTCAGGCCACGGGCAGAGGCGGCCTGGGCGAACATGGCGCGGATCTCGATTGCGGCGCCGAGCATTCCCGCGGCGCCACAGACCCGGGCGAGGCTGCCGAGGGTGCCTCGGGCCGTCTCGGCCTCGGGGAGCCAGTCGAGCTGGGCCTCGTCGACTGCGCGCTCGACGGCTTCGCGGTCGATGGGCTCGCTGCCATTTGGCGCAGCCTCGAGGGCGGCCAGGATGACTTCGGCCACGGCGGTGCCACGGGCAGCCTCGCAGGCGGTGATGGATGCCGAGCGGTCGCCGCGGGCAAGGAGCGCCTCGATGCCAGCGAGGAAGGCGCGGCCGTCGAGGTTCTGGCGGAAGAGGACCGCGCGCAGGCGCAGGGCGACGACGACGAACGTCGCCAGCAGCGTCAGCGCGACGAGAGTGAGGCCGATCATCCCTCTCGGTCACCAGACCAGCGAACACCTGCCGGCGGCTGAACAATCGCGGCCGGGTTCCAGTTCGACCGCCAGCCGGGACGGCACCGCCGGACGAAACGCGCGGTTATCCCTCGAAGCGTCATGATCTCGCGATGTTGCGGACCGGGTGCGTGTCCCCCCGCCAGCCCGGACGGCACCGCCGGACGAAACGCGCGGTTGTCCCTCGAAGCGTCATGATCTCGCGACGTTGCGGACCGGGTGCGTGTCCCCTTTCAGAAGGGGTCGCGGCCGACGCTGCGGACGATCTCTTGTACGAAGCTCGTGCGCAGGTCGAGGACGGCGAAGCCGAGGTTGGAGCGCTGCAGGACGAAGAAGGCGTTGGGCTTCTGGATTCGGCCCTCGATCGTGATCTCCTCGAGACGGATGATCCGCTGGCCGCCTCGACGGCCGCCGCCTCGACGGCCGGCTCCGCCGGCCTGGTCGGCGGGCGGAGTGTTCGAGTCCTGCGCGAGGGCGAGGCCCGAGAGCACGGTGAGGGCGAGGAAGCAGAGGACGCCGATGGTCCGCTTCATTGCAGGGGCTCCGTGGTGCGGAGGATCCGGTCGACGAAGCTCGTTCGCAGATTGGGTGGGCTGAAGTCGACCTGGCTTCGCTCGAGGACGAAGATCACCATGGGGCGGTGGACCTCGCCGTAGATGTGCTTCTCGGGGAGGCGCAGGACGGGGCCGCCTCGGGGCGCGGGCGTCGCCGCCGGGATGGGTCGCGGGTCGTCCGCCAGGGCGGGCGCTGCCACGAGAAGGACGGACGCGACGAACAGGCTCAGCACGAGCGACTTCATTCTTCACCTCCACCCTCGTCGCCGCCACCCTCGCCCTCGCCCTCGCCGCGAGCGCCGCGCTGGGCTTCCTGGGCGGCTCGCGCCGCATCGCGCTGGCGGCGGGTCTCCTCGCGCTTGATCATGCGGTTGGCGTCCTCGATGTAGCGGCCGGACGGATCCTCGCGGTCGAGGCGCGGGCCCAGGAGCTCCCGGTATCGCGTGAAGGAGCGGACGGCGTTCCCGAGCTGGACGAGCTTGTCCATCCCCTCGATCGCGTCGGCCTGCAGGTAGAGGATGCCCAGGTTGAAGTGGGCCTCCGCGAGGCTCGACTGCATGCGGATGGCCATGTCGAGGGTCTGCTTCGCCTGCTTGTAGGCCTTGGCTCCGCGGTAGGCGTCGCCGAGGTTGAGGTAGACGTTTACCCAGTTCGGCGCGATCCGCTGCGCGGCCTCGAGCTCCTGGACGGCGCGGGTGTAGTTGCCGCCGCGAAGGAACTGGACGCCGAGGTTGTTGTGCGCTTCGGCGAAGTCGGGGCGCGCGGTGACGGCGGCCTGGAAGGCCTCCATCGCGCCGTCGCGGTTGTTGCGACCGAGGAGGACGAAGCCGCGGAGGTTCAGGAGGTCGGCGTTGTTCGCTTCGATCGCCTTGGCCTGATCGAGGATCTGGAGCGCCAGCTCGTAGCGGCCGAGGTAGTAGTAGGCCTTCGCCAGGGCGCCCATGGCCGGGACGCTCCGCTCCTCGCGCCTCAGGGCAGCCTTCGCGATCCGGATGGCGTCCTCGTGGCGGCGGCTCTGGACGAGCAGGTCCGCGTACTTCACCTGGAGCCCGACGTTGCGGACGTAGCGCTCGGCGAGGCGCTGGATGAACTCGAGCGCCTGCGGGATCCGGCCCTGACGGACCATGAGGTTCGCCAGGGCGGAGGCCGCGAGCTCGTAGTCCGGCTGGATGGTGAGCGCGCGGCGGTAGAAGTTGGTCGCGTCCTCGTCGTGACCCTCGCGCTCGGCGATGACGCCGAGACCGTAGGCCGCCTTGTAGGCCCTCGGGTCGGCGCTGAGCGCCTGCGTGAAGGCGCTCCGGGCGCCGGCGACGTCGCCGCTCGCGGCCGCCGCAAGTCCGCGACGGTAGGAGTCGCGGGCCGAGGCGGCCATCGCGGGGCGGGCAGGGAGCGCCGCGCCCTCGCCCGCGGGGACGGTGACGCCGGTCGACTGATCGCGCTGGCCCTGGCCGGGCGCTCCGGGGGAAGGCTCGTCGGAGCCCTGGCCCGGTCCCTCGACCTCGTTCGGATTCTCGGGGGCTCGGATCCCCTGCCCTACTTGCTTGCTCCCGCCGCGGCCGGCGGTCGTGCGCCGGCCCGCGCCGCTCGATTCCGTCTCGCCGCCGCAGACGGGCGCCGCGCACAAGGCCAGCGCGAGAAGCCAGACGCGGCCCGCCGCCGGGGTCGCAGACGAAATGCGCGGTATGCCCTGGAAGCCGTGCGATCTCGAGGGGTTGGAGATCGGGTGCGTGTCCCCGCTCATACCGGCGCGGCCCACCGCGGGGGTCGCAGACGAAATGCGCGGTATGCCCTGGAAGCCGTGCGATCTCGAGGGGTTGGAGATCGGGTGCGTGTCCCCGCTCATCAGTCCTCCGGTGGGATCGCTGGCGCGGATTGCTGATCGAGCTCCATGGCGCTTCGACCGTCCCGGACCAGCGGGTATTCCTCGGGGCGGTAGGCGTTCAGGCGTTCGAGGGCCTGCAGCGTCCATTCGTTGTGGATCGCGCCCTCCCGGGCGGCGTCGACCGCGACCTGGTACTCGCGGACGGCGCGCTCCTCCATGGGCGTGACGTTCTCCTGGATCTGGCCGCGGTAGATGTCCTCGGCCTCGGGCCCCAGACGCAGGACCTCCGCGGGCACGGGGGCCTCGAGGAGGGCCTTGGCGGCGCGCTCGTAGAGGTAGCCGATGCGGTACTGGGCCGCGACGGTCCAGGCGGGGCGGCGGTAGTTCTTCACTCCACCGTAGTCGGTCTCGAGCTCGCGAGCGCGCTTGAGCTTGGCCTCGACGGACTGCTTGAGCTTCGCGCCGCTCCCGCGGATCGCCAACCGCTCGTACGCATCGAGCTGCTCCTCCACGATGAGGAAGCGCGAGTGCGAGGCGTACTCCGCGGCCTCGCTGCCGGCCTGGGCGCCGGTGCGGCGGAAGGCGTCGACCGTGTCGGAGAGAGCGCGCGAGTACTCGCGCAACTGGCGGCTCTCGCGCAGCGACTCCGCGATGTTCCAGTTCGCCCTGACGACGAAGACCGCGGCGTCGCCCCGGATGTTTCCGAAGCGCCGCAGGAACTCGCGGTAGCCGCGGACCGCGTCGGCCCAGGACCGACGGCGGAAGGACATGTCGGCGGCCTTGTAGGAGGCCTCCGCGGCCTCGGCCTCGGGGACGCCCGGCATGCTCGAGTACTGCGCGTAGTAGGCGGCGGCGCGCTCGTACTGCTGCAGCCCCTCGAGGATGATCGCGGAGTTGAGCACGGCGTCCTTGCGGTGCTCGCTCTGGCGGAAGCGCGGGTTGTCGGCGAGGAGGCGATAGCTCGCGACGGCGCGCTCGTACTCGAAGAACCTGCTGTAGTTGAACGCGGTGCGGAAGAGGGCGTTGTCGACGAAGTCCGAGTCCGGGTACTCGTTGACGATGCGCTCGTACAGCCGCGTGGCGCTCTCGAAGCGGTTGACGCGCTCGTAGGCGACCGCGGCGTTGTTCAGGGCCTTGGCGGCCTCGGGATGGCGCGGCGTCGAGCCCACGGCCTGGACGAGCATGTTGGCCGCTTCCTCGTAGAGCGCGTTGTTGTGCGTCCGGTCCGCCTCCTCGAACTTGTCCATGGCGTGGCGGAACTGGGCGGCCGTGAGCACCTGGCTGCCGAGCTCGCCGGCGGCGACGCAGCGCTCGGCCTGGCAGATCTGGCCGGCGGCGCAGGTCGTGCTTCCGCACTGCACGGTCGTGGAGCCCGCGAACGAGCACTGCCGCTCGGCCTGAAGGCGCGCGAGCGTCTCCGCCTCTTCGGTCAGGTTGAGGACGCCCGCCATGTTGACGAGGTTCTGCCAGGAGAACACGGCCGCCTCGTGGCTCGTGCAATAGCGCTGGAAGATGTCCGTGAAGCGCGGCTTCGCCTCGTCCCAGTGGCCGTAGCGATAGAAGATCTGGGCGCTCTGGTAGGCGAAGCCGGGGATCCTGTTCTCGCGGTCGCGCTGCGCGCCGACGCGCCGGATGTACGCGTCGCGGGCCGCGTTCAGCCTCGCGACGAGCTCCGGGATCGGCAGGGGCGAGACCGACGGCGGGTTCGTGCCGGGCGTCGGATCGGGCGGCGCGGTGCGGACCTGCAGCGCGCCCGAGGCGACCTGGCTGTCCGCGTACTGCTCGAGCGCCTTGACCGTCGCGAACGCCGAGTCGACCAGGTAGCGGTCGTCGAGGTTCGAGTCGCGCACCCGCGCGTACTCCTCGGCGGCCGCGAGCCACTGGTCGGAGTAGAAGAGCGCGTCCGCGAGGTTGAAGTTCAGCTCGTAGGCGTTCGGGTTGTTCGGGAAGCGCGTGATGTACGCGCGGTAGGCGGTGGCCGCCAGGTTGTACGCCTCCTGCGCGCGCCGGAGCAGCTCGGGGTTCTGCTCGACCACGCCGCGCTGGCGAAGCTGCTGCGCCAGACGGTGGTGGTGCACGGCCGTGTCGATGAGCGCGTTCTCCGCGAGCTCCTCGGCGGCACGCAGCGCCTCGGGGTGATCGAGGTTCGATCGCGCCCAGTCGCTGTCCTCGCCGTAGTTGGCGAGCCGGCCGCGCGCGGCGATCGCCGCCTCGAACTCGTTGTTGCGCTGGTGGGCGGTCGCGATCTGGTCCTGCACGCGCGGCGCCTGGGCCGACATGGGCCAGCGCTGGAGCGCCAGCTCGTAGACCGCGATCGCCTCGGGGTACTTCGCCTGGTCCAGGTAGATGTCGCCGAGCTGGAAGTAGACCTCGGGCGTCCAGGGCCGGTCCTGCGGCATGAGCCGCGCGTTCTGGATCCGCTGGATGCCGGGCTCGGCGTCGGGCGTCGAGTCGCCGTTCCAGTCGTCCTCGCTGAAGGAGAAGCCGAGGTACTGGATCGCCTCGGCCCTGAGCTCGGAGCCCGTCCGGCCCGTCTCCTCGCGCGTGCGGTCGGCGTAGTCGACCAGCATCGAGAAGTGGCTGATGGCCTCGGGGTACTTGTCGGCGCGGTAGTAGGCCCAGGCGAGCTTGTACAGCGCCTTGTCGTAGTAGGGGCTGTTCGTGAGCGGCAGCACCTTGCGGTAGGCGCTGATGGCGAGGTCGAGGCCGTGCTCGGAGTAGTCGTACTCGAAGTGGTACTCGCCGACGCGCAGCCAGGTCTCCGCGATGAACGTCGAGTCCGGGACCACCGGCTCGCAGCCCTCGAACGGATCGACGAAGGCCGTCGCGCCCGCCTCCGTGCCGTCTTCGCCCAGCGTCGTGGACGGGTGCTCCTCCTCCGGGGTGGGCGGCGCGGGCTCGTCGCCCGCCGGCGTCGCCGCCTCGGTGGGCTCCTGGTACTGGAAGTGGTTCTTGCAGACCAGCGCGAGCCAGGCCAGGCGCGCCTCCTCCTCGCGCGCCGTCTCGTTCAGGCAGTAGCCGAGGAGGTAGTAGGCGCCGTCGATGTGCCGGTAGCTCGGCCAGTCCCTGATCAAACGCCGATACAGGTCGATCGTCTTCGAGTAGTCCTTGCCGGGCTCTGCCGGCCGCTCCTCGCTGCCCGCCTCCTCGAGACGGGCCACCTCGGCCTGGAAGGCGTCGGTCGCCGCGAGGTACTCCGTGTAGGACTGCTCGAAGTAGAGCTCCGCGAGGCGGAACAGCGCGTCGGGCGTGTAGCTGACGTCGTCGGGGTAGCGGCGGAGGAACTCCTCGAAGTAGCGGATCGCGTCGAGCCTGGCCTGGGTCTGGAGCTGCTCCTCTTCCCTGATCTGGGCCTCGTACGTCTCGTCCAGGCGCAGGCGGCGGCGGTGGTACTCGCGCTTGACGATGCCGTCGACGCGCTGGCGGTACTCCTGGGCGCGCTGGTCGAAGCGGGCCACCTCCTCTTCCATCATCTGCAGGGCGCGGAGCTGCTCGGCGGTCGGGGCCGGCGCCGCCGCGGCCTCGGGCGCCTCGCCAGGCGGGCCAGGCGGCTGTGCGGCCGGAGGCTGCGCGGCCGGTGGCTGTGCGGGGGGCTGGGCGGGGGGCTGGGCGGCCGGCGGCTGCGCGGGCGGCTGCTGATCCTGCGGCTGCGAATGGGCGGGCCAGGCGAAGAGCGCCACCAGCGCCATGCCGACCGCCAGCCCGGGGAACGATCTGGTCGGCCTCATTGGCCCTGTCCTTCTTGGCCGGCGCCGGCGCCCTCACCCTCGCGCGACTCGCCCAGGACCTCCCTGAACTCGTCGTCGAGGGTCTGCAGCTCGCGCTGCCGCTCGGAGGTCAGGTTCTCGACCCGGATCCGGTGCTCCTCGCGCGAGGACCAGGCGACGTCGATGATGCCGACGTCGGCGCGCAGGACCAGGTCGTAGAAGCGCTGCTTGACGGCGCGGAAGTTCTCGTAGGTGACGTGGCCGATCACGTCCTGCGCCTCCGCCTCGAGCCTGGTGAGCTGCTCGCGGAAGCCGGCCACGCGCGCACGCTCCTCGTCGACGTCGTGCTGAACGTCTCGCGCTCGGGCCTCGGCCGCCACGTCCAGGCGCTGCAGGAACACCTCCACGCTCTGGTCGACCGAGTCCATCTGACGTAACAGCCTCTCGATCTTCGCGCCCATCGGACCCCGGCGGCCGACGAGCTGGGCCTCCTGGTTCACCAGGTCCCGGATCTCGTTGCGGACGTCCGCGTCCCGCCGGTAGCGGGCGTCGGACAGGCCGATCTGCACCCGACCGTCCTCGAGACGGTTGCGGATCTCGGCGATCTCGTTGCGGTAGGTCTGGATCGCCGAGGTCTGCAGCCTCAGCTCCTCGAGGAGCGCCTCCGCGCCCGACTGGCGGCGGAGCTCGGGGGAGTCGCGCAAGAACTTCTCCATGGCGACGATCGTGGCCTGGAGGTGATCGACCCTCTGGCTGTTGCGGGCGAGCTCGCGGCCCATGCGGCGGTAGCGTCCGAGCACCGTCTCGTCCCGCGCCTCGAAGTCGCCGTCGGCCACCGGCAGGCCACGGAGCTGGCGCTCGAGGCCGCGGCGGCGGGCGCGGAGCTCGCCGAGCTCGCCGCCTCCGCCCCCGAACTCGGCCTCCTCGATGGCCATGAGCCTCGCGCGGAAGCGCGTCATCTGGTTCTGGATGGCCAGGGCGCGCTCGCGTCCGGCGCGGAGCTCGGGGAAGATGTTGACCCGGTTCTGGGGCTGCAGCGCCGCCTCGAGCCTTCCGATGAGCCGCTCGCTCTCGGTCACGTACGACCGGCAGAGGCTGAGGTCGCCGAGCGCGCCGAGGGCGCGGGAGATGTCCTCCTCCTCGCGTGCCCACCGGACGGCGAGCGGGGGCATGAAGCTGCCGACGTCGAAGACGTCGAGGTTCGAGCGGACGAGCTCCTCGAAGTACTGGTTGGGATCGTTGTGCTCGGCGATCATCCGCTCGAGCTGGCGCTTGACGGGGCCGAACTGCCGGACGACGCCCTGGAAGACCTCGAGCGCCGCGGGGAAGCGACCGTCGCGGAGGAGGAGGTTGCCGCGCAGGATCTTGGCGTCGGGGATGTAGCGGCTCTCCGGGTTGGAGATCGTCAGCGTCTCGAGGGTGCGCTCGGCGCCAGTCGAGTCGCCCGAGCGGATGAGCACCCAGGCCGCCTCGTAGAGCATCGCGTCGAAGAAGACCGAGTGCCGCGAGACGCCCTGATAGGCCTCGATCGAGCGGTCGAGGTTGTCCGTCTCGTAGTAGAGGCGGCCGAGGCCCAGGCGGGCGAGGTCGACCACCTTCTTCTGCTCGTCGCTCTGCGCGTCCAGCCGGATGACCCGGCGGAACGCCTCGATCGCCTGCGGGTACTGCTGGCTTCGGGTCAGGATGACGCCGATGAAGTAGCGCGCGTGCGGGTAGTAGGGAGACTCGCGGCTCACGGCCTCGAAGGCCTGGCGGGCCGGGTCGAGGTCGCCGCGGAAGTAGAGGAACTTGGCGCGCACGTAGCTCGTGGACGACTCGAGCTCGGCGGGGGGGATCTGGTTGATGCGCGCGAAGTACTCCTCGACTCCCTCGAAGGCGCGGGTGCGGATCGCGATCTCGATGAGGCGGCCGAGCGCGCGCTGGACGTACTGGCGGAACGCGGGGTCGTTCGAGTGGTCGAGCACCTCCGCGAAGCGGGACTTGGCGCCGAAGTTGTCGCCGGCGAGGAAGAGCGACTCGCCGAGGAGGAACAGCGCGTCCGCGTAGGAGCGGCTGTTCTGGTAGTTGTCGACGATGTCGAGGAAGATGATCGACGCGCGCACGTAGTCGTGCAGCCGCAGGAACAGCTCGCCCTCGGTCAACCGATCGATGACGTACTCCGCGCTCCGGCGCGACCGGACGCGCAGATGAGTGCGCTCGAGGCCGGAGGCCTCGGACTGCAGCGCGTCGATGCGCTTCGCGATGCGGCGGACGTCGTCCTCGGAGTCGGCGCTGGCGCGGGGCGCGAGGACGAGGACGCCGAGCAGCGCGAGAAGGGCGCTGCCAGGACGTGTCATTCTTCTGCCCCGCCTTCCTTGGTCGGTGTCCTCGTGCCGCCCGTGCCTGCGCTCACGCGCTCGTTGAAGCGGATCGACGGGCGATCCTCGAGCGGAGTCGTGGGATCGCCGCGCTCGTAGCCGATGACCTTGACGGTGATGGTCTTGCCCTCGGCCGCCGTGAAGGCCTGGCTCGCCCTCGTCGTGAACCGGTAGCCCCTCAGGTAGGAGAAGATCCCGTAGCCGTGGCCGCGGTACTCGAGGCTCACCGAGAGGTTGTGCTCGCCGGGCACGATGGAGCCGTCGAAGATCGTGCGCTCCTCCTGCTCGCCGAGGTTGCCCTCCTCGTCGACCTTGTTGAAGATCGGGGCGCCGTCGAGCGTGAACACGGCCTTGACGAGCTTGAACGAGGAGCCCATCTCGTTGCGATGGACGAGCACGGCCTTCGCGCCCGCGATGACGTGCGAGAGCACGGTCTCCGCGAGGAGCGAGAGGCGGGCCTTCGAGCGGAAGATCTGCTCCTTGAGCTCGTTGATCCGCTGCTCGAGATCGCGCAGGCGCACCGCGTAGCTGCCCGCGTCCGTCCCGGGCGTGGCCGGAGCCGCTGGCGCGGCTTCTGCCGGCGCCGCGGGGGCCGCGGGCTCGCCCTCGGGCGGCGCCTCCTCGGGCTGCGCCGCTGCCAGTGCGGGCATCAGCGCGAGCGCGACGACGACGAGAAGACCACGAGAGACTTGGATCGAACGACTCATTGGTCTGGCTCCGTGACTTCGTTCGGGCAGGGCAGGTGTCCCCCGCAGTTCGGATCGAGCGACCGATTTGCCCTTCGTATGTGCGCGATACGCGTGAACTTATAGCAGCCAGCCTGTAAGGGGTCAATTGCCAAGTCGTCTCGCCGCCGCGCGTCAAAAGGGGCATGTGGTTCGAGTCGCGGTGGGGCGGGATCAAGTATCATGGCGGCGGCGCACGGATGGGGATCCTCCTGTCACACCACCGGCCGGACCAGCTCGACCGATGCCTCAGGGTCGGGCGCATCCTCTTGTGCGCCCGCTGCGCGGCGCTGTACCCTGCCCTCGCCGCGGTGCTGTGCCTCGGGGGGTCCGGGCGCCGGGATGCGTGGGATGGTTGGGTGATGCTCGGCCTCGGGGCCATGGGGATGCTGGGTTGGGGAGCGGAGAGGGCGCGTCTCGTGCGCCATGGTAACGGACCGAGGGTCGCGGCGGGTGCGGTCCTCGGGGCCTCGCTCGGCTGGATGCTGGCCATCCACTTCAGGGAACCGTTCGCCCGGCCGGTGGTCGGCCAGATCGCCATGATCGTGGCGATCTGGGTCGCGGCAGAGATCCTGCGGCGCGTAGACCTTACGGGGGCAAGGCACGTCCGAAAGGCCTGTGACGGGCGCAGAGCCACCCCGGACGAGCGTCGCTCGCTGGGGGCCCTGGGCGGGCGTCCGGACGGGGCAGTCGACGAATGAGGCCCCGCACGGACGGGCCGAGCGACGAGCTCCTGCTCCAGCGGTATCAGGGTGGAGACCCCTCCGCGTTCGGGGAGCTCCTCGCGAGGCACCGCCGCCCCGTCTACAACTTCATCCTCCGCTACCTGGGCGACAAGAACCAGGCCGAGGATCTGTTGCAGGAGGTTTTCCTACGGATCGTTCAGGGCGCGGGCGACTTCAAGGGAGAGTCCAAGTTCACCACCTGGCTCTACACGATCGCGCGCAACCTGTGCATCGACACGGCGAGAAAGATGGTCTTCCGGCGCCACGCATCGCTCGACGGTCCCACGTCCTCCTCGGAGGATGGCGACGGTCCTTCCTTGATGGAGCGGATCCCGAACCAGAGCGCGGCCGTCGACCGCGAGGCGATCGGGAGGGAGCTGCGCCCGCACCTGGCCCAGGCCGTCGAGGCGCTGGTCCACGAGCAGCGCGAGGTGTTCGTGATGCGGGAGTACATGAGCCTCCCGTTCAAGGAGATCGCGGACATCGTCGGCGTGCCGGAGAACACGGTGAAGAGCAGGATGCGGTACGCGCTGGAGAAGCTGCGGGAAAGCCTGGCCGAGTACGAGGATTATGCGAAGGCGTTGAGGTAAGCTAGAGGAACACGATGCAGTTCGATTGCGCACGATGTGACGAGCTCCTGCTCGACTTCGCCTACGGCGAGCTCGACGAGCTCACGGGCGCGGCGTTCAAGCGCCACGCCGACGGGTGCGCGCGCTGCACGGCCGCGCTCGCGGACGTCCGCGTGGTCCGCGACGTCTTCGGCATGCTGCCGATGGAGACTCCGGCGCAGAACCTCGATGCGAGGATCCTCGCGGCGGCGGAGGCGCGAAGGCTCGAGCTCGCGGCTGGACGCGCGAAGCCGGCCCCAGAGGCGCCGAGATCGTTCTGGACGAAGCTCCTGGACGCCTTCCGCGCCGCGGCGATGAGGCCGCAGTACGCGATGGCCATGGTGCTCGTGCTCGTCGTCGGGATCGTGCTCGTGCTCGCGCCCGAGATGAGCCGTTCGCCCGGGCGGGACGTGGCGATGGCGCCCGAGCCGGGCCAGGCCCCGAGCGCGGCCGCGCCGATGGACGATGTCGCTCCGGCTGCGCCGGCGGGGTCGGACGCGCCGCAGCCCGTGACGCTCGTTCCGGAGCCCGAGGCGCTGCGGCAGGAGGCTCAGGAATCGCAGTCGGGTCGCGGCTCTCGGGCTGCCCCGGCGAGGCGCCGCACGGCCGAGGACGCGGAGGCGGCGCTGGGTGAACGGCTCGCCCGAGGTCCCGAGGCAACGCCGCAGTCCGAGGCGAATCGCGAGGGCGGCCTCGACGAGCGGCGAGCGGGACCCGTGGCGGAGCCCCAGGCCACGTCGCCGATCAAGGCGAGCCCGCCCGGGTTTGCGCGAGCACCGGTGGAGCTCGACGGCGACCAGGCCCAGGGTCTCGCCGCCACGGCGCGTGACGATCGCGCCGAGCAGCAACAGATGCAGTTCGCCCGGCCGCCGGCGCAGGCCCCGGCGCCCGCTCCCGCCGCGAGGCAGCAACGGTCGCTCGAGGCAGCCACGAGCCAGGCTCAACAGGGGGGCTCGATCGGCGCGCCATATCGGGGCGCCGACAGCGACTCCTACGAGCGGGGGATGACGCGGTTCAGGGCGGGGCAGTTCAGGCAGGCGATCCCCGACCTCGAGGCTGCCGTCTCCCGGCCCGGGCTCGACGGGAGCTCCCTCGCGAACGCCTATCTCGCCATCGCGAGGAGCTACCGGCAGGTCGGGAGCTGCGGCGAGGCGACGAGGCGCTACGAGGAGCTCATGCGTCGCTTCACCGGCTACTCCCAAAACGCCGATGTGAGCTGGGAAGCGGCCGAGTGCTACAGGGCCATGGGCATGAACGAGAGGGCCGACCAGCTCTACCGCGTGGCCGAGCGGGCGGGACGGTACGCGGAGCGAGCGCGGGCCCGGCGCGTGATGATGGAAGGGGCGCGCAGGGCGGCGAGGCCGGCGCCCGCGGCGGCCGACGCCTACGAGGCCGCTCCCGCAGAGGCGGAGGCCGGTGCTCCATCCTCAGCCCACTGACCCCACGGACGTCGCCACTCGCTGGAAGGTCGCCCACCTCAAGGCGTGCGCCTTCGCGCCGGACCGCGAGGCGGTGGGGGTCGTCCACGGCGAATCGGGGGCGATCCTCGAGGCGCTCGGGGTCGCCTCGAGCGGGAGCGCTCCGGACGACCTGTCGGACTTCTCGCACCGCGAGGTGATCGGTCTCGTCGTGGCGCGGTCGCGGCAGATGGCCGCGCTCGGCGTGACGCCCGGAGCCGCGGCCGCCTACGTGCCAACGCTGGCCTCGGCGCTGGGCGTGGGCCTCGAGGCGCGCCTGCAGGGCCTGCTCGCGGTCGCGATGGAGGCCTACGTGCTGGCGCGCGACGAGCGCGTAGTCAGGGAGGCGCAGGACGTGCTGACCGAGCGCACGCCGGTCATCCGGATCGGCGACGGCCTCGTGGCGTGCTTCCTCATGGGCAACCCGGAGCCGGAGCGGGTCACCCGGATCGTCGAACGGCTCGAGCGGGAGGCGTTCCGCGCCGAAGCGCGGGCGATCCTCGTCGACCTCGGCAACATGCAGACCGATCCCGAGGCGCTCTCCGCCGCGTTCGGCGCCGACGAGGGCGCGAAGATGCTGGGGGTGCGGTGCGTCTTCACCGGCGTCGACGAGCGAGTCCGGAGGGCCATCGCGGAAGCGGGCCTCCGGATCGACGGCCTCGAGGTGGCAGCGAGCTTCGAGGGCGGACTGGACCTGTTGCGCCGCAGGGGGCTCTTGAATCGCCTACTTGGGCGCTGACGCCGACCGGGTTACGATGCCCTCATGCGGGCCTTGCTTCTCCTCTTGCCGTTCCTCGCCGGATGCCAGCTCGACACGGAGCCCATCGGGGGGCAACCGTTCGACGCCGGGACCGATGGGGACGCCGATACGGACGCGGACGGCGATGGCGATGGCGACGGCGACGGCGACGGCGATGGCGATGGCGACGGCGACGGCGATGCCGACGGCGATGCGGACGGCTGCGGCGTCATAGGCGATCCCTGCGACACCTACGCGGACTGCTGCAGCGGCAACTGCCGGGACGACCTGTGCAGCGACGACCGCCTCGAGTGTCGGGCGACGAGGGACACCTGCCAGTCGAACTGGGACTGCTGCTCCGGTCGCTGCGACAGCGATGCCGACACTTGCGTGCTGCCGGAGGGGGACTGCAAGCCGGCCGGCGAGCTGTGCGGGAGCTGCGAGGACGAGTGCTGCAGCGCCCTGGGATCGGGGAATCCACCCAGATGCGCAGACATCAGCAGTGGCTCTTGCAAGCCGGTCGGGGAGGTCTGCTGGATCGACGACTGGGGCAGCAACCACGGCGGCGGCGGCGGCGGCGACGGCGACGGTGACATGGATGGTGATGGTGATGGTGACGGCGACGGGGATGCCGACGCGGACGAGACCGGGGGCTGCTGCTCGGGAACGTGCGAGGACGACCACTGCGTGGCCGACGAGTGCGGTCGCGAGGGCGAGGTCTGCGACGTGACGGCGGACTGCTGCGCGGGCGCCAACCTCAACTGTGGCGACACGGAGGACGGGCCGAAGCGCTGCCAGAGATAGGCAGGCGACTACCGTCGCTCCCAGCGGCGGTGCATCCACACCCACTGGTCCGGAGCGCCGCGGATCGCTTCCTCGATCGCTCGCGTCATTCGCGCGGTGTTCGCGGTCACGTCGTCCCGGCCGCGGCGAGTGACGGCGAGCCTCCGGATCCGGAGGTCGTAGCGATCCGCTCGGCGCGTGAGGAAGCCGGCGACGACCTCGGCTCCGGTTCGGAGCGCCAGGGCGGCGGCGCCGGAGGGCGTCGGGGCGGGCCGGCCGAAGAAGTCGACGTCCACCGACGGAACGCGGGTCGACTGATCGATTAGCGCGCCGAGGATCTCGCCGCTCCTGAGCACCGAGAGCGTCCGGCGGGCGGCCGAAGGGGCCGACCGCCAGATGGAGCGCACGCCCCTCTCGCGTCGAAGGCGCCTGAGGAGCCTCGTCAGGCGCGGATCGTAGCTCGGGGCGGCGATCGTGTGGATCGGGTAGCCCATCGACGCGAGGGCCCAGGCCATGAGCTCCCAGCTCCCGAGGTGGGCCGTGACGAACACCACGCCCCGGCGTTCCGCGAGCGCGGCGTCGAGGCGGGCGCGGTCCTCGGGTGAGAACGAGACGCGGCCCAGAAGCGCGTCGGGGCGATCCAGCGCGGAGCACAGCTCGAGCGCCGAGCGCCCGAGGGACGCGAAGGCCGCCCGGGCGAGCGCCCTGGCCTCGGGCTGGCCCAGACCGAGCGACCGCGCACAGGCCTCCTCGGCGCGGCGGCTCTCGCTCCTGGCGATCCAGGCTCCGAGCCGGCCCGCCAGGGCTCCGAGCGCGCCGGCGAGCGGCAGGGGCAGGCGGCGGGCCACGGCGAGCGTGGCCCGTATGACGCGGTAGATCGCGTCGTTCTTGAGCCGTTGGCCGACCGTCCAGCGCGCCACGGGCCGAGTGTAGGCGGGTCGGCGAAACTTTGCGTGGCGCGCACGGGTCATGCTACCTGCTCCGGTGATGTCGGTCGTCGTCCAGAAGTACGGCGGGTCCTCGCTCGCGGACGTGGAGCACCTCTGGCAGGTCGCCGACAAGGTGTGCGCGTGCAAGCGGGAAGGACGGGACGTGGTCGTCGTGGTCTCGGCCATGGGAAAGACGACGGACGGGCTGCTCTCGCTCGCCAGGCAGGTGACGAAGAGCCCGCCGCGGCGCGAGCTCGACATGCTCGTCTCGACCGGGGAGCGAGTGTCGATGGCGCTCCTGTCGATGGCGGTCCAGGAGCGCGGGTTCGAGGCCGTCTCCTTCACGGGATCGCAGAGCGGCATCATCACGAACGACCGCCACTTCGACGCGCGGATCATCGAGGTCCGCCCTTACCGGATCGAGGACGAGCTCGCGAAGGGGCGCGTCGTCATCGTCGCCGGCTTCCAGGGCGTGTCGTACCGCAAGGAGATCACCACGCTCGGGCGCGGCGGGAGCGACACGACCGCGGTCGCCCTCGCGGCGGCGCTCGGGGCGGAGCGCTGCGAGATCTACAGCGACGTCGAGGGCGTCTTCACGGCGGATCCGAGGGTCGTGCCGCAGGCGCGCCTGATGCCGGAGATCGGCTACTCGGAGCTCGAGGAGATGGCGCGCGCCGGGGCGAAGGTGCTGAGCGTCGACGCCGTCGAGCTCGCACGACGGGCGGGCATCGCCATCCATGCTCGCGCGACGGCGATGACGTACCCGGGGGCGCTCCAGACGATCGTCCGCGACCGCGCCCAGCGCGGCGAGAGGTGCGTCCGCGCGGTCGCCTCCGAGGCGGCGGTGGTGCGGGGGCTCGTCCCGGGTGGTCCCGAGGAGCTGGGGACGCTCGCCGCGGCGGCCGCCCGGTCTTCCGTCTCGCCGAGGGACCTTTCGTTCGTCTCCGGCGCGACCGGCGGGGCCTCGTTCCACCTGTCGCTCGCCAACGTCCCGGACTGGGACCGCGCGCGGGCCCTGCTCCTCGAGGCCGTGCCGCGGATGCGGCTCGACGAGGACCTGGGATCGGTCTCGCTGATCGGAGACGGGATCGGATGCGAGCCGCTGCACGTCCGGGCGGCGCTCGAGAAGGCGTCCGGAGTCGACGGGCTCTCCACAACGAGCACGCGGATCACGCTCCTCGTGAAGCGGGACAGGGTGCAGGAGGCAGCCCGCGCCTGCCACGAGCTGGTCGGGTAGGGGCGGTCGGCGCTAGCTGCTACACTCGCGGCAATGGCTGCCGAGCGGCACACGATCCTCGTCTGCGACGACGAGAAGAACATCCGCAAGACGCTCTCGATGACGCTCGAGGGCGAGGGGTTCGCGACGCGCACGGCCGCGAGCGCGGAGGAGGCGCTCAGGATCCTGGCGGACGAGCCGATCGACCTCGTCATCCTCGACATCATGCTGCCGGGGATGAGCGGCATCGAGGCGCTGGACGCGATCCGCAAGGCGCCCGATGGCGCGGACCTGCCCGTCCTGATGATAAGCGGCCACGCGTCGATCGCCGACGCGGTCCACGCGATGAAGCTCGGCGCGAGCGAGGTCATCGAGAAGCCGCTCAGCCGCGACCTCGTGCTGCTCAAGGTCAGAAACGGCGTCCACGCCGGCCGCCTGGCCCGGGAGGTCAGGGCGCTCAGGGCCGCCACCGCGCGGCGCCACGACATGATCGGGGACAGCGCCGCGATGCGAAAGCTCCTGGGCGAGATCGACAAGGTCGCGCCCACCAAGGGCCGCGTCCTCATCACGGGCGAGCGCGGGACGGGCAAGGAGCTCGTGGCTCGCGCCGACCACCAGCTCTCGCCGCGCCGCGACGGACCGTTCATCAAGGT
>JACPQR010000015.1 GCA_016190375.1 Deltaproteobacteria bacterium | reverse complement strand
TGCCCATCCGGTTGCTTGCCAGACGCTGGCCCAACAGGCGACAGGCGACAGGCAACTGGCAACTGGCAGCCGCCGGACGCACGCGCTGCTCATCCGGGTCCGGAATTGCCCGTCGCCGGCTGCCTGTCGCCTGTCGCCCGTTCAATCCCTGCCCGTCCGGATCCCGGCTTGGCAAGAAACCGGATGGGCATGGAATCGATCGCGCCACGTTGGTGCGTCGGCGCACCAGGTTTCTGGTGGCCCTGCCCTCCACGGGTGCGGGCAATAGCCGAACGGTCTCGGGCCGGCGACCGAGGCACGGACATTGCTCCCGGCGCCCGCCGTGTCGAACCCCACGAGATTCGTCCCGATCTTCGCCCTTCTCCTGTCCGTTCCGACTCCGGCCCCCGCCCAGCCCGCCAGCGGCGGCATCGGGGAGATCCTGGCCCTGAATCGCCAGGCCCTCGAGGCGTACGCTCAGCTCGACATCGACGCCGCACGGCAGGCGCTCGAGAATGCGCTCGCGCGGGGACAGGCGCTGGGTGCGCCGCCATCGGCGATGGCCCGAACGCACCTGAACCTCGGAGTCGTCGCCCTCGGCGGGCTCGGCGACAGGGCGCGGGCGATCGCCGAGTTCCGGCTCGCGCTCCAGGCCGACCCGAGCGGGCAGCTGGATCCGCTGACCTCCACGCCGGAGATCGCGAGCGTCTTCCAGCTCGCTCGGCAGTCGATGACCTCCGCGCCGCCGCCGCGCGCCCCGGCCGCGGCGCCGCCCGCACCGCCGGCGCCCACGGGCCCGCAGCTCGTCCGGCACTCGCCGCCGCGCCAGCAGCTCTCGCAGACGCCGGTGCCGATCTATCTCGAGGTGGCGCCGTTCCTGCGCGTGGGCTCCGTCCAGCTCTACTACCGGGGCCGCGGCATGACGCGGCTCGAGCATGTGCCCATGCGCCGGCTCGGCAACGGCTGGGCGGCCTACATCCCTTGCCTCGCCGTCTTCCAGCCAGGCGTCGACTACTCGATCCTGGTCACCGACCCCGACGGCCAGCCGGTCACGTCAGTGGGAAACCCGCAGCAGCCGGTCACCGTGCCGATCGTCGGGACGCGGACCGCGCCGCCGCCGTCGCTACCCGGTGTCTCGGCCCCCGAGGAGTGCACCGACACCGACGAGTGCCCACCGAACATGGAGGGCTGCCACTCCGGACCGACCTGCGGCAATCGGCGCTGCGAGGGCGAGGAGACGTCGACCTGCGCGGCCGACTGCTTCGGGACGGGACGGAGGTAGTGCCTCTATTCGACGGTGACGTGCATGGACGCCGTGCGGCCGAAGAGCTCCGGCGCGTACATCTCCTCGGCTCGGGCGGGCGGGACGAGGTAGCGGCCGGGGGTCGTGGCCCTGGCGAGGTAGGTGTGCTCGTAGACGCCGGCGGGTAGCACGTCGGCGAAGGAGGCGACGCGCTCGTCGCGCATCTCCGTGTGGTCGAACGCGAAGATCGCGTACCAGCGGTTCCACCACGCCGCGGCCTGAACGCGACCGTCGAGGTCCCTTCGCCGAAGCTCGCGGGCCGAGGTCTCGAGGCCGAGGTCGATCGCCTCGAGCCCGGCGGGCAGCGGGTCGTCGAGGACGACGTGGTGCCTGTCGTCGGGGACGACCAGGGTGAGACGCACGCGGATCACTGCGCCCGCCCTGAGCGCGATCGAGCCGTCGGCGTTCTGGCGCACGTCCTCCGGCTGGTCGACCGCCTCGTACGATCGCGCGACGGCGAAGCCCTGCTCCTCGGCAGGTAGCTCGACCGCGGCGGGGATCGTGCGAAGGCCCAGCCGGTAGTAGAGGCGGCCCGAGCCCTCGATGCCCAGGACGATGTCGCGTGGGCCGCCATCCCGCAGGGCGGCCATGGGGATGTGCTGCTCGGCGACGCGGAGCGTCCGGCCCTCGAATGACGTCTCGCCCGTCGTCTCGGGACCGACCCAGATCGCCGCGCGGAAGTTCGGCGGCGCCGTCTCGGTCGCGTCGTGGTAGCGCCTCAGCGCCGCGAGCACCGCTGCGTCGGTGTACGTCGAGCCCCAGTGCCCGTCGATCCTTGCCTGCATCAGCCCGCGAACGATCTTGGGAAGGAGCGGGTGCCGTGGGTCGATCCGGACGAGCGCGTCGAGGGCGGCCGCGTCGGTCTCGCGCGCGGAGTGGAAGATCATGCGGAGGGCTTCCGCGTGATCCTCGGCGAAGTGCGCGCCCGCCGGCGTCTCGACGGCCGCATTCTCGAGAGCGCGACGGAGCTCGATGGCCCTGGGATCCGTCGCCGAGATCCGGCGGGCCGCCGCGAGAAGCCAGATCTGCGAGAACAGCGGCAGCTCGCTCCTCCTGTCGTACAGGCGCCGCAGGTGCGGCTCGATCGAGGCTGCTCCGGGACGGATGTCGCTCTCGGCCAGGACGCGAAGGGCAAGCGCCTGCGAGACGAGGTCCGCCTGCTCGCCGAGATCGCGCTCGGGGTTGTCGAGGCGCCGTCTCAGGAAGGCGAGGCCGCGGTCGAGGAGGCGATCCGGCAGCTCGAAGCCCGCCCGCTTTGCCTCGGCGAGCGCGAGGACGACGTGCGCGGACAGGTGGAGGCGGGCGCGGCGATCGTCGGGCCAGTAGCGGAAGCCTCCGTCCCAGCTCTGGTGCGCCTCCAGCTTGCGGATCGCCGCGGCCGCCCTGGCGTCGACGAGCTCGCGGCTTCCGAGCCCCTCGAGGCCGAAGTCCGGGCCGATGTCGCGGAGCGCCGAGAGCACGCGGAGGCGGCTCGCGACCTGCTCCGCGCACTCCCACCGGTACTCGAGGACGTTCCTGGCCGCGTCGTGCAGGCCGACGAGCGCCGTCGAGGCGAGCTGCACGTCCAGCCCTCCCCAGTCGAGCACGCCCTCGGGCGGCTCGAAGGGCTGGGCAATCGACTCGTCGGTCGCGCCGTACGTCGCGAACGACTCGGTCGAGGCCGGAACGAGCACCGGCACCGCCAGCTCGACGGCGTCGGTCTCGTGGCCCTGTCCCCTGCCCCCGGCAAGCGCCACCGCCCCGAACTGCACTCGCGCGGTTCCGGGGCGGCGCGGCGCGGCCGCGAACGTCAGCTCGCGAGCGTCCCCGGCGGCGAGCCGCACGACCTGCCGCTCGGGGCCCAGCGCCTCGACGCCGGCGGCCCGCATCATGACGACCACCTCCGCATCGCGCCCGGTCTCGTTGTGGACCGTCACGGAGGCATCGAACCGATCGCCCGGGTAGAGGAACCTCGGCAGCGAAGGCCGGAGAAGCAGGGGCTTGTTGACCGTGACCCTGGCGTCGGCGCTGCCAAAGCGATCCTGGTCGGCCGCGAGCGCGATCACGCGGAAGGTCGTGAGGTTGTCGGGGAGCTCGAGCTCCGTACGGACCACGCCCTCCTCGTCGGTCGTCAGGTACCCGACGAACAGCGGAGTCGTGGCGAAGCGCGTCCGCAGATCGAACGAGGGCTCCTCGCGCCCCTCGATGTTGATCGAATCGAGCCGGATGATCCTCCGCTCGCGGAGCGGTCGGCTCGGCGCCGAGGCATCCGGAACGCCTCGGCCGTAGCCGCCGCCGGTCTCGGGCTCGCCCTCGGCGGCGGCCCCGACGCGGCCGCGGATGGTTCGGGTCATCGTCACGACCGGCTCGCGCCGCAAGAGGAGCCGGCGGACGTCCGACCCGTCGGACTGGGGGTGTCGCTCCGGGTACATGTCCTCGAGGAGCGCGGGCGTCTTCGCGCCGGTCAGCGCCAGCACGGCTTCGTCGACGGCCCACAGGGCGATGGCCACCCCAGGCGCGGGGCTGCCTCCGACCCGCGCAGTGACCTCGATCGGCACGCGAGCTCCCGGCCGGGCGGAGCGCCCGTGCTTGGTCACGGCCAGCTCGATTGCCCGGCTGTCGCGCCGGACGTCGATCTTCACCTCTCCCTCGACCACCGAGGGCCGGCCGAGATCCTGCAGGGCGGCGTCGGCCTCGGGCACGCCCAGCTCTGCCGCGGGAACGCGACCTCGGAGGAGCACGACCCTGAGCGCGACGTTGGGCAACATCGCGCGCGTGATCGGCACCGAGATGCTCTCGGCCGAGCTCGCCAGCTCGCGCACGCTCAGATCGATGACTCCGTTCGCCTCCAGCGAGACCACCGCGAGCGAGCGCGGGAACGGAGACTTCACGAGAACGCGCGCCGTCTCGCCCACCTCGTAGGTGGCCCTGTCGGGGACCAGATCGGCAACGCCCGGGTCGGCCTGCTCCCACGCCGTCCGGCCCGGTCCGGTGGCGAAGATCGCGATCTCGGTCCTCGCTCGCCCGCCCGACGCGGTGGCCCGGACGACGTACTCCCCGGGGCGTGGCGGCTGGAGGTCGCACCGCGCTGGATCGGCGGCGCTCCGGAGCGTGCACTCCGAGACATGCTCCTCGTGCACCGTCTGGGAGCGGCGCCACATGCCGGCGGCGTCGCGCTCCCAGCGGCCCTCGACGCGGCGGCGAAGCATCTCGACGCGAACGTCCAGGCCCGCCTTCACTCCGCCCGCGACGTCGACGGCGACCATCTCCGCGTGCGAGCGCGCGCCCGCCGTCACGACCCAGGACGGCGTGCGCAGCCCGAGGTAGACCGGCGCCGGGTGGGCGGTGATCTCGCTCCGGCCCGCGACGGTCTGGCGGTTCGAGTCCGTGACCTCGGCCTCGATCGTGTAGTCGCAGGGGCCCGTCTCGCGCTCGTCCGGGCGGAGTCGGACACGGAGCTCGAGGCGCCCTCGCGCATCGAGCAGGCCCTGGCCGGAGAGGATTCGCACGCCCGGGTCGGGGCCGTCGATGTGGATCACGTGGCGGTCGGCCGTGAGCGGCCGCACCGGACGCCAGCGCTCCGAGAACGTGAAGGTCTCGTGGCCCGGCGGTCGGAAGCCGCTCGGGCGCCGGACCACGACCCAGCTCACCGCAGCGCCGGCCATCGGCGCGCCGAAGAGGTAGTTTGCCTCGATCGTCGCGCGGGCCTCGCTGCCGAGGAGCGCGACGCCATCTCGCACCGCGACCTTCACCTCGAGCTCCGGCGCTCGGTACTCCTGGACCTGCCAGCGCGCGGAGACGAAGTCCTCGCCGTCCGGCAGGCGTGGATCGAGCGTGCCCGCGAGGCGGTAGGAGCCGAGGTCGGCGCCCTCGGGGATGGGCACCTCGACGTCCACCGTGCCGTGGGTCGTGATTGGAGCGCGACCGCTCGCGATCGCCTGGCCCTCCGGCGAGGTCACCTCCCAGCGCAGCGCGCTTCCGCGCGGCGGCGCGGATAGCTCGCCCGGCCGATCCCGCGAGGCGATCCGCAGCGTCCCGTGCACGTGGGCCCGCTCGCCGGGACGGTAGATCCCGCGCTCCGATGCGATCCCCGCGACGACCCACTTCGCGCTGGGGGCGTGGGTCTGCGAGACGCGCGCGGCGATCTGGTCTCCATCCTTGTCGACGAGGATCCAGCCAGCATGCACCTCGCCCACGGACACGACGGCCTTTCCGTCCGATCCCGTGCGCGTCGTTCCCATCTCGCGCCAATCGTGGTCGCGAAGGCTGACCCGCGCTCCCTCGACGGGCCTGGCCGTCGCGAGCTCCGTGACGACGACCCATGCGTGGCCGCGATCGGTGCGCACGGTCGCGCCCAGGCCGGTGACCTGGACGAGGAGGCGACGCGTCGGGCTCGCCCAGCGGTCCACGCGACGCAGCTCGGGAGCGCTGGCCTCCACGAGGATGATGCCTCTTCCGCCGTCGCCCAGCGCCTCGTCCACGCCGAGCCCGACGACTGCCGGGCGGTTCCTGGCGGCGCCGGTCGGAACGGAGCGATCGACGACCTTGCGCAGCCCTCGCGGCACCGCCCGCGTCTCGCCCCAGAGGAAGTCGCCTTCGTCGAGCCGTGGGAGAGCCTCGGGATCGAGTCGCCACATCCGCAGGCGGACGTTGCGAACGTTGGTGACCGTGAGGGGAACCTGGCGCGGCCCGGTCGCTTCCAGGACGGCCTCGGTCTCCAGCGGGAACGCGATGTCGGGGTATGCGTCGCCGAACGTGATCTCTCCCGACCATGGAGCGCCGAGCTCCTGATCGAATTCGTCGCGGAGCCCGGCGTCGACCGTCACGCGGTAGCGCGTCTGCGGCAGAAAGGCCCCCCTCAGGGACAGCCCGGGCTCTCCCCATGGATGGGCCGAGATCTCGAGGTCGTCCACGGCGGGCTCCACGTGGACGAGGCGCGACAGGTGCTCGGGAGCGATCGAGCTCGATGCAGAGATCCGCAGGCCCTCGCCGGGCCGACAGCGGGGCTCCTCCGAGTCGCACTCGAGCGAACCGAGCCGCAGCGGTCCGTACGTCGTGAACGAGCCCCGCCAGTCGGCGGCGAGCCCCTTCGGCCCCTCGGCGCCCCGCGTCCCCGCCGGAACCACGACCGACACCGCCGTCCCGGGAGCGAATGGGCGGCTCGGCGCGAGGACGAGCGCCCGCTCGGGCAGGACTCCCTGAATCCACCTGCCCACCTCGCCCCGGCCGGCTGCTTCGGCGAAGGGCACGACTCGCGTCTGGACCGCCGACGTCCCCGCGCGGACCTGGACTGCACGACCCAGCGCCTCTGGATCGATTCGCTGGTTGAACACCAGCGCGATCGGCGAGTCGAGGCGTGCGCGCGAGCCCCCGGGCGTGATGGCGACGACCTCGAGCGCCGGCGTCTCGAACGTGAACCGGACCGCCTCCGCGAGCGTGCCGCCGACCGCCGACCTCGTGCCCGCGGGCACGGTGGCGACGAACGAGGTGGCGAACGGCAGGCGACCCGCAGGCTCGAAGGCGAGCGTCGTCGTCCCCAGCCAGCGAAAGCGCCCTTCGGGGCGCGGCTCGATCTGGAGCGGCGAGGGGGCCTCGCGCACTCGACCGACGGTCGAGAGCGGCACCATCGGCTGGCCGAAGCTCACGACGACCGCGCCACCTACCGGGTCGAGCCCCGAAGGCTGCGTGCGCAGCACCCCGAGGGGTCCCACGGCAGGCCGCGGCGGTGCCGTGCGCGTCGGCGTCTCCGGCGGGAACGCGATGCGTTCGCGCGCGCCGGCCGCGGGCGGCGGCGTCGGACCCGGGCGCAGCGGGCTCTCGGTGGCCGGATCCTCGCGGGGCGGCGGCAGATTGCCGAAGATGTCACGGGCGCTTACGGCGAGCTCGGGGCGCCCCACCGTGGGGCGGCGCTCGTGCGGACAGGCCAACGAGAGGGCGAGGAGACCAGCACAGAGGAGGATCCTGAGGACAGCCGTCGAGAAGCGCATGTTCACCTCGGTGGGAGCGCGCACCGCGAGCGCGGACCGTACCACCTTCGAGGCCTGCTTGACCGGGCCGCGCCTCCGCGTACCATCGCGGCCGATGGAACCTGCGAACCGCTGGGCCTTGCCGCGGGAGCGCCAGCCGGCCCGTGCGGCAGCGCTCGCGGCGCTGACGCTCGCGGTCTCGTGCGCGAGGCCGGAGCCGCACTATGCCGAGTTCGTCCGGACGAGGCAGTTGCAGGCCCGGTCGAGGCCAGGGTACGCCGTTCGCGTGCTCTCCAGGCGACCGCCGTCATCGCAGTTCCTGGACGTCGGGCTCGTCAGCTCGGAGGGCGACACGTTCCAGGACGCCGTGAAGCGAGCTCGGTGGGAGGCGGGCGTTCGTGGTTGTGACGCTTTCGTCGTGACGGCGCGCGACGTCACGCGATCCGGCTGGGCTGCATTCACGAGCACGGCGCAGACCGTCGCCGGCCTGTGCCTCGTGCGTCTCCCCCGCACGCGCGCACCTGCCGCGCCAGGCAGGACCGACCGCGCCTGTCGGCCGCCGTGCCGGCAGGGCTTCGACTGCGACGAGGCGGGCGTCTGCGCGCCGGCGTGCAACCCACCCTGTCCTTCGGACCGCGACTGCATGGGCCATGGCTCCTCCGCCTACTGCGCCCCACTGGCCGCTCCCGCGCCGCCTCCGCCTCCCGCGGCGTCGCCGCAGGAAGGTACCGCACCGCCGCCTGCGGTCAGCGAGCCTCCGGACTCGTAGGCACTCGGTCGGTCGGCCTCCAGACCGGCTCGGTGGTCGGTAGCCGCGGCCCGGCAGGTCGGTAAGGCCCCGTCCCGTCAGGGTTCGACGGAGCACGGCTGGGACATGTCGTGCCGGCCATTCGCAACGAGGCGGCGGAATCGAGCCCGATCTGGTATCCGAGACCGAGCCCGAGCCCGAGGCCGAGACCGAGGCCGTGACCGTGTCCGAGCCCGAAGCCGTGACCGTGTCCGAGCCCGAAGCCGTGACCGTGTCCGAGCCCGAAGCCGTGACCGTGTCCGAAGCCGAAGCCGAAGCCGGAGCCGAAGCCGAGGCCGAGACCAGAGCCGAAGCCGAGACCGAGACCAGAGCCAAAGCCGAGACCGAGACCAGAGCCGAAGCCGAGACCGAGACCAGAGCCGAAGCCGAGACCAGAGCCGAAGCCGAGACCGGAGCCGAAGCCGAGGCCGAGAGCGTCGTGCGCGCGACGCCGCTGCCCGTAGTGAACGGGAGTGCGACGCTCGCTGCATGGCGAAGCAGATGAGGGACGCGACCACCTCGATTCCCTCGAACCTGAGCGAAGGGGCCCGGAGACGAGGCAAGGACCGCACGTACTTGCCCTCCGTGGCCGCGGGTAGCGCTGGCGAGGTGAAGACGCAGGTGAGGATCGCGAAGGCGTGGCGTTACATCGGGACGATGCGGCGTTCGGCGGCGTGGCCGAGTGGCTGGACCGCACCTGTGCGATCACATGGCGGCTGGTCAATCCGAGGAGCTGAAGGACGAACAGAGAGCACCGAGCTCGGGCAGCTCACACGAGCTCGGTGCATGTCTCGATGAGCTACTTCCGCGTCCCACGCCGCCGGCCTCGAAGCCACCTGTCAATGATGTCCTTGGGCAGTCGTGCAAGGAGCAAACCATGTCTCTGAGCTGATCCGTAAAGGATGTCCCCAATCCGGACCAGCTCACCCTCCGAGCTCCGTGGCGCTCAGGTTTGCCTGACCTCGAGATTGGCGCCCGATTCAAGTGAGCCGACTCTTACCCACTTCGTCGGCCCGGCGCCCTTCCTGCACCTTCGAGGCGTTCTTCAGCGGCATCATGCGGGCGTACGGCGCAGGCGACCTCTTCGAGGTCGTCACCGCGGACGCAGGCTTCACCTCGAAGAAGAACGCCGACCTCGTCCACGCGGCGGACAAGGCGTACGTGCTGGCCCTCAAGTACACCCAGCCCGAACTGCATGCCGAGGCCGAACGCCTGCTACGACCGAAGCTGCGCGAGACCCCCGACGCCGAGACGGTATGGGAGAAGGTGCGGGGAAAGAGGATCCAGCGGAGGCTGTACCGGACGAACGAGATCGCCGGATACCACGACTGGAGCCACCTTCAGCAGGCCTGGCTGGTCGTGCAGGAGACCGAGCACCCCGACGGAAAGGTCGAGATCGAAGAGCGCTTCTTTCTCACGAGCCTGCGGCCGGGCCGGCTGACCGCGGCGCAGTGCTTGCGGGTGGTCCGCGGCCACTGGGGTATCGAAAACGACTGTTATGCGGAGCTCCGCATAACGACTGCTTCTGGTCTCTCGACCTGCAGTGGAGCGAGGATGCCCTGCCGTGGTGCACCGCGGGCCAGGCGGCGGAGGTCCTCGGCCTGGTCCGGTTGATGGCCTACAACCTGCTGCAGCTCGCCCGTAAGCGCCATCTGCGCAAGCGTCGTCTGGACGGGCGCCTCGCGGCCCCACCTGCATGGCGACGGATCTTCGAGTGGGTGCGGCAAGCGCTGCGGCTGCCGGGCCCGATGCCTCCAGTCGTCGCAACCGGCTGACCAGCCCACCAGCCCGCGTCGCGATCTGGAGCAAGCACATACCGCCCACGGCGGACTTCGAGCACGGAAGGGCCCTGGCCTCGTGCTCGACCTGCGCCCGCGGCGTCGCCCCGATGCGAGAGAACCACCGCTGCCGTGGCCGACGCCGCCTGGGTCCGCGACAATCGATCAAACCTGGGTGGGCCTCCAGATCGATGGACCGTCGCCGGGGACCAGGCTATCCTGACGTCGTGGAGCCGGCTGACCTCACCGTGCGCATCCTCCAGGACATCCGAGAAGACATCCGCGGTCTCCGAGACGATCAGAAGAGCTTCGCGCACGAGGTCGTCGCCCGCTTCGAGGCGATGGACGCGCGATTGGGGACGATGGACGGGCGATTCGAGACGATCGAGACGAGCCTGAGGGACCTCACGCAGCAACTCGTGATCCTGGGCCGTGGCGTCAAGGTCGCGATCGAGGCGCGAACGAAGAGCGAAGAGCGCCTCGACGATCACGAGCGGCGGCTCGCCGAGCTGGAGAAGCGCCTGGCGACCTGAGTCGGGGCGGGCTACCTCGGACACGCGGGGTATGCGGGCGGTGGAGGCGCGGAGCGGTAGGCGGGCGGCGCGGGGACCACGCGGTAGCGCGGGCCGTGGCGAACGGGCGGGACACGGTAGACTTACCCGACCCGCGGAACGCGGTGGCGGTGGACCCAGCGGCCGGGGACGAAGCGATGGCGCCCCCGCACGGGCACTCCAGACGACCGTCGCGCTCGGCCGGGACGGAACGCAGCGTGGACGAAGCCCTGAGGAGGGGTGAGACGACGACGACCAGTGCTGGTCCTTGAGTTGGTCCATGAATGGACTATCCTTGGTCTCGTGATCTCGAGGAACCTCTCGGTGGCGAAGGCTCAGCTCTCACACCTGGTGAGCTCTGCCCTCGATGGGCAGGACGTCGTGATCTGCAAGGACGGCGTCCCTGCCGTTCGGCTCGTTCCAGTGCGACCCGCGAGCGGCGAGGACCCGTGTCGCGTGATCCCCGATCTGGTCGTCTCGGTGGGGGACGAGGCCCTCTGAGTCGGGGCGGGCTACCTCGGATACGCGGGGTAGGCGGGCGGCGGAGGCGCGGAGCGATAGGCGGGCGGCGCGGGGACCACGCGGTAGCGCGGGCCGTGGCGAACGGGCGGAGCACGATAGATGTAGCCGACCCGCGGAACGCGGTGGCGGTGGACCCAGCGGCCGGGGACGAAGCGATAGCGGCCCCGCACGTGCACCCAGCCGCTCGGCAGCCAGACGACCGTCGCGCTCGGCCGGACCACCCAGTAGCCCCGGACCCAGGAGTAATCGTAGCCGTTCCATCTCCAGTAGCCGGGAACCCAGACGTACGCGGGTCCCGGCGTGGGTGGTGCGAACTCCACGAGCGGAGATGGCGGGCGGCTTTCGACTGCAAACGTGTAGCCAACCCCGACGTCGGCCACGGTCGCGGCGCACGCCGAGACCGCCAGCGGCATCGCGAGGGCGAGCATGGCGAAGCAGAGTCGTTTCATCGAGCCCTCCTCGAATGACTCTCCAGCATCGGACATGCCGGCCAGCGCGTGTGGCGTACGGACACGCCGTGGCGAAACGCATCGCTCACGCGCTCGCCGTGCGAGGCCGCCGGAATGTCGCTACCGGAGCGGAGTCGGTGGCTCGCGTGGGCGAACGCACGAAGCTCCGCCAGAAGCCGCAGGCCTTCGTCGCCTTCTCCAGCAGCTCGCGCACCTCGCCGTCGGTGGGCCAGGGCAGCTCGTCGTAGCACTGCGTGATGCTGCAGAGCGACGGGACGGCGTACACGCAGGCGACGGCGCCGACATGGCCCATCAGCTCCTCGTACGCCTCGAGGGACGCGACCGGGACCCCGACGGTGATCGATGACGGTCCCGTCCGGCTGACGGCCTCGACCGCGGCGATCACTGTCGAGCTGACGATCATTCCCTCGTCCACGAGGACGATCGGCCTGCCTCGCAGCCTCGCGGGTCTCTTGCTTCCGCGCAGGGCACGCTCGGATTGCTCGAGCTCCCTCGCCTCCCGGGCGATCACGGCGTCGACCACCCGGCAAGGGACGGCGAGCGCTCCTACCATCTGTTCGTCGAGGACGCCGATCCGGCCCGACGCGATCGCGCCCATCGCGATCTCCTCCCTGCCCGGTAAGCCGAGCCTGCGGACCAGGAGCACGTCCAGCGGCCAGCGGAGCGCGCGCGCGACCTCGTACGCCACGGGGACGCCTCCCCGGCTGAGCGCGAGCACCAACCCGCTGCCCTTTCCCACCGACGCCCGCACGAGCTTCGCGGCCAGACGCCGCCCCGCGTCCGATCGATCCTCGAACGTCTGCTCGACCACGACCGCGGGGAGAGCAGGAGGCGTGCCGTCGGACCTTGCAACCCGACGGCAATCGAACCCCTCGGTTGACGTCGCGAGCTGGCGTGGAAGCTGCACCACTGAGCCGACGCATGGCCAGCTAGCCACGATGCAGTTTTGACAGGCGAGTCAGGAAGGGAGGTCACGATGCGCTGCGAAGAGATCATGAAGACCAACGTGGAGTGTCTGAAGCAGGAGGACAACGTCCAACTCGCGTCCCAGCGGATGCGCGATGCGAACGTGGGTTTCCTGCCGGTTTGCGACGCGAACCGGAAGGTCATCGGCACACTGACGGATCGCGACATCGTCCTGCGCTGCTGCACCGGGGATCGGTTGCCGAGCGCGGTGAAGGTCTCCGAGGCGATGACTCGCGAGGTCATCTCGTGCCGGCCCCAGGACGACATCCACAAGGCCGAGGAGCTAATGGCGAAGCACCACAAGTCCCGGATCATCGTCACCGACGACCAGGGAATCATCCAGGGCGTGATCAGCCTGTCGGACATCGCCCAGCGCGAGGATCCGAAGCAGACGGGCCAGACGATGCGACAGGTGTCCTCGAGGGAAGCCCGGACGTACTGAGGCGAGCGCCATGGGCCGAGGATGGCGCCTGGGTCGAATCTGGGGTGTCGAGGTGCGGCTCGACTGGGGCCTCTTCGTCGTGTTCTGGCTGCTCACGTTCAACCTCGGAGCAGGGGTCCTGCCCCAGTGGCACCCGGAGTGGAGCCCGGCGCTCACGTGGACCATCGCCGTCATCGCCTCGGTGCTGTTCTTCGCGTCGATCCTCGCCCACGAGCTCTCCCATGCGCTCGTCGGGCGAGCCCAGGGGATCCAGGTCGACAGCATCACGCTGTTCATCTTCGGGGGCGTCGCCAACCTCCAGAGCGAGCCGGCGTCCCCCCGGGCCGAGCTGCTCATGGCGGTGGTGGGTCCGGTCACGAGCATCGCCCTGGGCATCCTCTTCGTCCTGCTCGGCGTTGCCTGGACCCCGGTCGCCGTGTTGCCCCGCGGCGCGCAAGCGATCCAGGTCGTGCGCGCCGCGGGGCCTGCGGCGACCGTGCTGCTCTGGCTCGGCCCGATCAACATCGTCCTCGGGCTGTTCAACCTCGTGCCCGCGTTCCCGCTCGACGGCGGCCGAGTCCTGAGGGCGCTGCTCTGGCTCGCGACCAAGAGCCTGCGCAGGGCGATGCTGTGGGCGACGAGGCTCGGCCAGCTCTTCGCATGGTTGCTCATCTTCTCCGGCATCGCGATGATCTTCGGTGGGCGCGTGCCTCTGCTCGGCGGCGGCGTCGTGCAGGGGCTGTGGCTCACCTTCATCGGCTGGTTCCTCAACAGCGCCGCCGTCATGAGCTGGGAGCGGCTCGTCGTGCGCGATTCGCTGGCGAACGTGCCCGTCTCGCGAGTCATGCGCCCCGAGGTCGTGAGCGTCGGGCCCGAGATCACGGTCGAGGCGCTGGTCACGAGCTACGTGCTCGGCACCGATCAGCGCGCCTTTCCCGTGCTCGAAGCCGACAGCCTCGTGGGGATCGTGACGCTGAGCGACGTCCGGCGCGTTCCCCAGGATGCCTGGGCGGCGACGACAGTCCGGCAGATCATGACCGCAGCGGACGAGCTGTCCGTAGTGCGGCCGAGCGAGGGCGCGGCGGAGGCGCTGCAGAAGCTGACACGACGGGACATCGACCAGGTCCCGGTGGTCGAGGAGGGCCATCTCGTCGGCATCCTGCGGCGGCGCGACATCATGAAGTGGCTGGAGCTTCAGACGGCTACGTGAGCCTCATCGCGCTGCGGACGTCCTCGATCGTCGCCCTGGCCGCCTCGCGCGCGCGCACCGCGCCATCGGCCAGCACGCGCTCGACCTCGGCCGGATCGCGCTCGAGCTCCCGCCGGCGCCGCCGGATCGGAGCCAAGACGGCCTCGAGGATCTCGATCAGCTCCTCCTTGTTCTGCATGCAGCCGCGTTCCCCGCGGCGGTCTGCCTCCCAGCTCGCCGAGTAGCCGTCCGGATCGTAGATGCGCCGGAGCTGGCAGACGCTGCACTCCTCCGGAACGCCGGGATCGGTCGGGTGGATCTTGCTCGGCGTCGTGAACGCTCCGCGGACCTTGGCGGCCACGACGTCCGGGCCGTCAGCGAGGTAGATCGCGTTGTCGTAGGACTTGCTCATCTTGCGACCGTCGATTCCGGGCACCACGGCCGAGGAGCCACGCTTGGCCTCGGGCTCCGGGAAGACCTCGCCGTAGAGGTGGCGGAACCGTCGGGCGATCTCGCGCGCGAGCTCGATGTGAGGGAGCTGATCGCTCCCGACGGGCACGATCGTCGCCCGGTAGAGCAGGATGTCCGCGGCCTGCAGCACCGGGTAGCCGAGCAGGCCGTGCGAGGCCATGGCTCCCTTACCCGAGGCGACGAGGTCCTTGTACGTCGGCACTCGGGTCAGCCATGCGACCGGCGTCACCATGGACAAGAGGAGGTAGAGCTCCGCGTGCTCCTTGACGTCCGACTGCCGGAAGAGCGTGGCGCGTGCAGGATCGAGCCCGACGGCAATGAGGTCGATCGCGACGTCGTTCGTGTGCTGGCGGATGGCCTCGGCCGCCTCCCTCGCCAGCCGCGGTGTCGCGGGGACGGTGGTGTACGCGTGCCAGTTCGCGACGAGGCAGTACAGCTCGTGCTCGGCCATCAGCCCGAGCCACGACCTCACGGCGCCTTCGAGGTTGCCGAGGTGCAGCCGGCCGGTGGGCTTGATCCCCGTGAGCACACGAGCCATCACTCCTCGATGCGCATCCCGTCCGGAGCCAGCTCACGCGGGGCCTTGAGCGGGGCGCAGTTGTACGAGCCGGCTCGGAGGCTTCCCGCGATCCCGAGGACCCGGACACCGGTGCCGTCGCTCATGACACGAAGCTACGGCGCGCGCGGGGAGAGGCAACGGTCGCAAGGCGCGCACGGCGCTTGCAGCCACTCGTCTGGTGTGGGCCCCCGGTCCGCGATCGAGGTTTTCGCGGCGAATTGCACCCAGGCGGGCCCGTTCCAGGAGACGAACATGTCAGCCAGACCGCCACGGACCGGCGCACCGAACGCACCTGACGAATCGGGATCGGCGCCGACGCCGAAACGGGAACAGCTTCCTCGCTGGAAGCAGCCGGATGACGACGACGTGCTGTCCCCCGAGCTCGTGGGCGACGAGCTCGAGGAGGACGACGACCTCGACGAGGACGACGACCTCGACGAGGACGGCACGAGCTGACCCTCACTTCTTCGGTGGGCTCGTGGCAGTCGGGAAGGCCTCGCGCTCTGCGTCCTCCGGGTTCGTCTCGTCGACCTCGTCTCCGAACTCCATGGGTCCGGTGGTCTCGACGAACGGCCCGCCTACGTCCTCGGGGACATCGGCCTCGAAGCGGTCCTGCGCGGCCTGTTCGCCCGAGGTCGCGCCGAGCAAGAACTGCTCGGCCAGCTCTTCCGCGAGGTCGTCGCTCGTGCGCAGCGGCCGGTCGATCGGCTCGGCGACGAAGGCGATGGCGTCGTCGTCGCGGTGATCGGGCCGGACGTGAGGCTTGAGGCCGCCGCCCTGGCGCGCCTCGCCGCGCACGACGCTGGAACTTCGCGACCGTCTCCGGGCCATGTTGCTCCGTCCTTCCCATGTCCATTCTGACCCGCCGCACGGTCGAAGCCAGGAGCGGCCGCTCGAGGGGGCCTTGGTTCCAACGCGGGTGTCAGTCGAACCAGGCTTCGTCGATGTCGCCGCGTCCCCGGGGAGTCGGAAGGCCGTCCCCAGGGTGAGCCGGCTCACCCCGTTCGTCCGCGATCCAACGGCCTTTTCCCCCGGGTCCGGGCCGGAACGATCCTTGCCTTCCCCGTGCGCCGAGGAGGCAACAAACCGTCATGACCAGAACTTCGGTGCTTCGCCGCTCGGTGACACTAACCTCCGCAGTGCTCCTGGCAGGCTCGGCTCTCGTGGGGTGCGGCGACGAGGTCGAGGGTGCCGGGTCTGCGCTCGACTGCGGCCCCGGCCAGGTCTGCCCCGACGGCAACATGTGCCCGGAAGACGGTGCCTGCGTCGAGCCGGACGACGCGGCCGGCTGCGAATGCGCCGATGGAGCCGACCCCGACCTGTGCGCCGACTGGGCGGCCGACTGCGTCGCCGACCGGTGGAACGACGACGACCCCGGCGACGACGGCGAGGATGGCGACGACCCGGGCGGAGACGAAGGCGACGACCCCGGCGGCGACGACGGCGACGACCCCGGCGGCGACGACAACGTTGGCGACGACCGCGACCCTGCGGACGGTGACGAGGACGGCGACGACGAGGCCGATCCCGGCGAGGACCCCGAGTGCGAGCAGGTGGACGAGGAATGCGCGGACGGAAACGACGACGCCTGCCGCCACGTGGACGAGCGCTGTGGCTGGGAAGGCGGCGGGGACGGTGACGGCGACGACGGGGACGACCGCGAGGATCCGGGCGCGGCTCCCGACGACTGCGACGAGCTGCTCGACCGCTGCGCGGGCGGCGAGGGCGACGCCTGCGCCGAGTTCCGCGAGGCCTGCTGGGATCGGGGCTAGCGACGAATCGGGGCCTTGCCTGGCCGCTAGTGGCTGACGGCTGACGGCTCCTCCGGAAGCCGACGCCATCCCCAGGCCCAGACGAGGGCGCCGACGAGCATCGTGACGGGCACGATGGAGACCGCGAGCGCGAGGCTGCCCGTCGCGTCGGAGATCGCGCCGATGATGGGCGGGCTGATCGCGTCCCCGAGCAGGTGGATGGCGAGGATCGAGAGCGCGAAGGCGCGCGCCACGAGGTTCGAGGACACCGAGTTCGCGATGATCGCGTTGATGGGGCCGTTGTAGAACCAGAGGAAGAACTGCGCGAAGAAGAGGCAGACGGCGATCGAGGCCTTGCCGCTCACCGTGAACGTCAGGACCGCGAACACGGTCGCGAGGAGCATCGAGAGCGCGCTCGTGGCGAGGTAAGGCTGCCGCGTTCGGTCCCGGAGCCGGTCCGCGAGCCATCCGCCGACGGCCGTGCCGCCGAGACCGCCGCAGACTGTCACGATCCCGACCAGGCTTCCCGCTTCTGCGACATCCATGTCGCGGTGGCGGCCGAGGTAGGCCGCCAGCCAGTCGGCCATGCCACCCGCCGCGAACGTGACGGCCGTGTAGCCGGCCACGGCGATTACGTACTGGCGGTTGCGCGCGAGCAGCCTCGTCGCCTCGGGCCATCCGATGGCGCGTGCGGCAGGCCCTTTGTCGAATGCTCCCCGCCCGGGATCTCGAATGGCGAAGGCCATCGCGGCGACCACGAGGCCCGGCAGCCCGCAGGCGAGGAACGCGGCGCGCCAGCCGGCCGCTCCCCCGATGAGCCCCCCGAGGCCGAAGCCGAGCGCCGCCCCGACGGGGATCGCGACGTAGAAGATGGTGAGGATCCGGTTGCGACGTTCGGGCGGGTACAGGTCGCTGATCAGCGACGGCGCGATCGTGGCGTACGCGGCCTCGCCGACGCCGACCAGTGCGCGGGCCGCGAGGAGCGACCAGAAGCCGGTCGCGAGCGCCGCGCCGCCCGTGGCCAACGACCACAGAGCGACGCCCGCGGCTATGAGCGCCCGTCGCGGAAATCGGTCGGCGAGGGTTCCGAACACCGGGCTCGCCAGCATGTAGACGACGACGAACGCCGTCAGCGGCAAGCTCGTCTGGGCGTCGTTCAGGCCGAGGTCCCGCTGGAAGAGGAGCTTCACGGAGCTGGGGACGTAGCGATCGACGTAGTTGAGCAGGTTCATCGCGGTCAGGACGACCACGGCGAAGCGCCTACCGGCTGGCGTCGGTTCCATCGGAACGGCCGATGCTACCGGAACGGGGAATGCTAGGCTCGACGCATGACGACGTGTCCCGCATGCGGCAAGGCGTTCTCTGCAGGTGCGGTGTCCAGCGCCCCTTTCTGCAGCGATCGGTGCCGCCTGGTCGATCTAGGCCAGTGGCTCGAGGGCGCCTACCGGGTCCCGGCCTCCGAGATGCCCGCCCCGACGCGGGAGACCGACGCCAGCGGCGACGAGGCCGACGCCGGAGGCGACCGTTCGTAGCTACTGCTTCTCCAATCCGTACTGCTGCACCTTGGCGATGAGGTTGGAGCGGCTGATGCCGAGCTCCTTGGCGAGCTGCGACTTGTTCCCGCCGGTCCGGACGAGGCCGTCGCGGATCATCTGACGCTCGAGGTCCTCGAGGGCCTGCCTGAGGGTGCCCGCGGGCGGCATGGTCTTCGAGGTGCCCGACAGGCCGTGCCGCTCGGCGGTCACCTCCAGGAGTCGAGCCGAGAGGAGGTCGACGTCCACCTCGTCCTGGTCGGAGCCGAGCACGGTGAGTCGCTCGATCTCGTTCTCCAGCTCGCGGACGTTTCCTGGCCACGGGTACTCCTCGAGCGCCTGACGGACGGCGCCGCTGAGCCGGATGGGCGTCGCGCGCCCCCGATTGTGGCCGGCCAGGAAGTGGTCGACGAGCGTGCCGATGTCCTCCGGCCGGTCGCGCAGCGGCGGGACCACCAGGCGGATGACGTTGAGGCGGTAGTACAGGTCCTCGCGGAACTCGCCGCGCTGGACCGCCGTCGCGAGGTCCTTGTTCGTCGCGGCGATCACCCTGACGTTGACCCGTCGCTCGGAGGTGCCACCCACCGGCGTGTACGTCCCGTCCTGCAAGACCCGCAGGAGCTTGACCTGCAAGGAGGGGCTCATGTCGCCTATCTCGTCCAGGAAGAAGGTCCCACCGTCTGCGACCTCGAACAGCCCCTTGGTGTCCTTGACCGCGCCCGTGAACGCGCCCCTGACGTAGCCGAACATCGCGCTCTCGAGGAGCGTCTCCGTGATCGCCGAGCAGTTCTGCGCGACGAAGATCTTGTTCTTCCTCGGCCCCCTCGTGTGGATGGCGCGGGCGACCAGCTCCTTCCCCGTCCCGCTCTCGCCCAGGACCAGCACCGTCGATTCGCTCTGGACGATCTTGTCGAGCAGCCGGAAGAGGGCCTGCATCGGGGCAGCGGCGCCGACGATCCCCTCGAACGGCTCGGGCGGCGGCTGCACGGGTCGCGCGCGCGAGGCGAGAAAACCTCCAACGTCCTGGGCGACGGTCTCGAGGAGGTCGTGGAGCTTCTCCCGCCTGACCGGCTCGGTCGACTCCGGCAGGCCCGAGACGACCAGATAGCCGGCGACCTCCGACCCGACACGGATGGGGATGCCAAGGGAATCTGCGTCGAGGTCCACCTGCGCCTCTGCGATCGCGACGGGCCTGCCGAACCAGCGGCGAACGAGCTCGCGCAGCATCCGAACCGAATGCAGCGACTCACACCGTTCGAGGTCGGGCATCGGGGGCGCCCAGTATAGCTCTCGATCGGCAGCGGCGGATCACGATCGTCGGTCCGCCGGCCGCTACCTCCACTCGGTCTCGTCGCTCGGGTCCGAGCACTGAGGGTCCCCCGGACCGCAACCCTCGGGGCGGTAGTCGATCAGGCCGTCGGTGCCGTTCTCGATGCCGTCGTCGCACGCGACCGGGCCCAGCTCGCTCGTGTCGCCGGGCAGAACGCAGCCGGGGTCGTGGGAGGCGGGGTCGACGAGGGTGAAGTCGCCCCGTCCGTCGCAGTCGTCGTCGACGTCGTCGTCGCAGTGGGACGTCCCGCGCTCGGAGTCGTCCGCAGCGCTGCCGCATCCCGTGTCGCGCGGGAAGTCGACGAAGCCATCGGCGTCATCGTCGACGCCGTTGTCGCAAGCGACGGCGCCGCGCTCGCTCGCGTCCAACGAGTCCAGGCATCCGGCGTCGTCGGCGTCGACCGCCCCGTCGAGGTCGTTGTCGATGCCGTCGTCGCAGGCGGCTGGTCCCACGTCCTCCGCCTCGGGGTCGTCCGGCCCCGCGCAGTCCGGGTCTCCCGTCCCGTCGACGCGGTAGTCAAAGAGGCCGTCGGGCTCGTTGTCGGCGCCGTCGTCGCATTGCAGAGTGCCCGACTCGCTCGAGTCGGAGGGCCCGTCGCAGCCCGGGTCGCCGCCGGCCGACGGACTGGAGCGGTAATCGATCGCGCCATCGCCGTCGTCGTCGAGGGCGTTGTCGCAGGGCCCGGCGCCGATCTCGCCGGGATCGTCCGGACCGGTGCATCCGGGATCGGCCCAGTCCGTGAGGCCGTCGCCGTCGTTGTCGAACCCGTCATCGCACGCGACCGCCGGGTTGTGCTCGTCGCCGTCGAGCCACGACCCGCAGCCGGGGTCGGGCACGGCTCCGCCGAAGTCCGCTGATCCGTCACCGTCGCCGTCGAGCCCGTCGTCGCAGGCGAGGCCCACCTCTTGCTCGTTGTCGTCGCTGGGCGAGGTGCAGCCCGGATCGCCGGTCGGCGATCCAGGCCCGAAGTCGTTGCGCGTGTCGCCGTCGTTGTCGAGCCCGTCGTCGCAGACCAGCGCCGCGTCGCGCTCGCTCGTGTCCTCGGGCCCGGAGCAGCCCGGGTCGCGCAGGCCGGCATCGGTGCTGTAGTCGGCGCGCCCGTCGAGGTCGCCGTCGGACCCGTCGTCGCAGGCCGTCGTTCCGCGCTCGCTGGTGTCGGCCGGCCCGGAGCAGCCCGGATCGGCGAGCGCGGGGTTCGTGTCGAAGTCGCTGCGCCCGTCGCCGTCGTCGTCGGCGTCGTTGTCGCAGGCGCCGGTGCCCGTCTCGCTGGTGTCGTCCGGTCCGGTGCAGCCGGGATCGCCGGCTCCCGGCACCGTGCTGTAGTCGCTCGCCCCATCGGAGTCGTCGTCGTTCCCGTTGTCACAGATCCCGATCCCGCGCTCGCTGTCGTCCGACGGCCCGGAGCAGCCCGGATCGCCGCCCGCCAGGTTGAAGTCGCTCGTGCCGTCGAAGTCGTCGTCGACTCCGTTGTCGCAGGTCCCGCTGCCGCGCTCGCTCGTGTCGGTGGGCCCGGTGCAGCCCGGATCGCCGGCGCCCGGGCTCACGCTGTAGTCCGTCGTTCCGTCGTTGTCGCCGTCTATCCCGTCGTCGCAGGCGTCGGCGCCCTTCTCGTCGGCGTCATCGGGACCCGAGCAGCCGGGATCGGACACCTGAGCGTTCACGTTGTAGTCGGTGCGTCCGTCCGTGTCGTCGTCCGACTCGTTGTCGCATGCGATCGTGCCGCGTTCGCTGGCGTCGTCCGGTCCCGAGCATCCGGGGTCGGAGAGCTGCGCGTTCGTGTTGAAGTCGCTCCTGCCGTCCGAGTCGTCGTCCGACCCGTTGTCGCAGGCGATCGAGCCGCGTTCGCTGGCGTCGTCCGGTCCCGAGCACCCGGGATCGGAGAGCTGCGGGTTCGTGTGATAGTCGGCGCGGCCGTCCGAGTCGCCGTCCGACCCGTCGTCGCACGCGAGCGTCCCGCGCTCGTCCGTGTCGTCCGGCCCGGTGCAGCCCGGATCCGAGACCTGAGGGTCGACGTCGAAGTCCGCTCGTCCGTCCGAGTCGCCGTCGGACCCGTCGTCGCAGGCGGCCGTGCCGCGTTCGCTGGAGTCGCCCGGACCGCTGCAGCCCGGGTCCGAGAGCTCGGGGTTGGTGTTGAAGTCGCCCCTGCCGTCCGAGTCGTTGTCGGAGCCGTCGTCGCAGGCGGCCGCTCCGCGCTCCGTCGGATCGCCGGGCCCCGAGCAGCCGGGGTCGGAGACCAGCGGGTTCACGTCGTAGTCGCTCCGCCCGTCGGCGTCGTTGTCGAGCCCGTCGTCGCACGCGGTCGCGCCGAGCTCGCTCGCGTCCGAGGGACCCGAGCAGCCGGGGTCAGAGAGCCCGGAGTCGACGTTGTAGTCCGTGCGCCCGTCGCCGTCGTCGTCGGCGCCGTTGTCGCACGCCCCGCCGCCGCGCTCGGATGTGTCCGAGGGGCCCGTGCAGCCCGGGTCCGATACCTGCGCGTCGGTGTTGAAGTCCGTACGCCCGTCGCCGTCGTCGTCCGAGCCGTTGTCGCAGGCGCTCGAGCCGCGCTCGCTCGAGTCCGAGGGCCCGCTGCAACCGGGATCGCCGGCGCCCGGAACGACGCTGTAGTCGGCGAGCCCATCCGCGTCGTCGTCCACGCCGTCGTCGCAGTCGCCGCTCCCCCGCTCGCTCGTGTCGTCGACGTCGGCGCAGCCCGGATCGTCGAGGTCGCTCACGCCGTCCAGATCGTTGTCGGCTCCGTCGTCGCAGGCGCTAGAGCCCAGCTCGCTCGCGTCCTCGGGGTCCGTGCACCCCGCGTCGCCCGCTCCGTCCGTGCGGAAGTCCGCCCGCCCGTCGCCGTCGTCGTCGCTCCCGTTGTCGCACGCGAGCTCGCCGTGCTCGCTCGCGTCCGAGGGTCCGCTGCAGCCGGGATCCCGGTTGGCAGCGTTCGTGTGGTAGTCGGTCCGCCCGTCGACGTCGTCGTCGAGGCCGTTGTCGCACTCGCTCGCGCCCCGCTCACTCGAGTCTGCGGGCCCGGAGCACCCGGGATCGCCGCCGCCCGCGGCGATGTAGTCGGCGGTGCCGTCGGAGTCGTCGTCGCTCCCGTTGTCGCAGGCCGCCGCCCCGCGCTCGCTCGAGTCCGCCGGACCCGTGCACCCGGGATCGCCGCCTCCGGCGAGGATGAAGTCGGTCGCTCCGTCGCCGTCGTCGTCGCTCCCGTTGTCGCACGCCGCCGTGCCGCGCTCGCTCGTGTCCGTGTGGTCGGCGCAGCCGGGATCCCCGGCGCCCCCCGGGCTGAAGTCGGTGAGCCCGTCGCCGTCGTCGTCCACGCCGTCGTCGCAGTCGAGGACCCCCCTCTCGCTCGTGTCGGCTAACGAGCCGCAGCCCATGTCCCTCAGGAGCGCGTCGGTCGAGTAGTCGGTCCGTCCATCGGCGTCGTTGTCCACGCCGTCGTCACACGTGCCGGTCCCGCGCTCGCTCGCGTCCGAGGGCCCCGAGCAGCCAGGATCGCCGCCGCCCGCCGCCAGGTAGTCCGTCGTCCCGTCGACGTCGTCGTCGGAGCCGTTGTCGCAGGCCGTGGTCCCGCGCTCGCTCGTGTCGGCCGGGCCGGTGCAGCCAGGATCTCCGAGCCCGGCGGTCACGTGGTAGTCGGCGAGGCCGTCCGCGTCGTCATCGTTTCCGTCGTCGCAGTCCCCCGTCCCGCGCTCGCTCGCGTCCGAGGGTCCCGAGCAGCCCGGATCCCCACCGCCCGCCGTCAGGTAGTCCGCGGTCCCATCGGAGTCGTTGTCGCTCCCATCGTCGCAGGCCCCCGCCCCGCGCTCGCTCGTGTCCGACGGTCCCGTGCAGCCCGGGTCGCCGCCGCCGGCGGCCAGGTAGTCGGTCGCGCCGTCGCCGTCGTCGTCGCTTCCGTTGTCGCAGGCGCCCGCGCCCCTCTCGCTCGCGTCGCCTGGATCGGCGCACCCCGGATCCGAGAGGACCGGGTTCGTGTTGAAGTCCGTCCTGCCGTCACCGTCGTCGTCGGCCCCGTTGTCGCAGGCGCCGGCCCCGCGCTCGTCGCCGTCGGCCGGATCCGCGCACCCCGGGTCTCCCGTCGCGCCTTCACGGTAGTCGACTCGTCCGTCCCCGTCGTTGTCGAGCCCGTCATCGCAGCGGGCCGATCCGGTCTCGGCCCCATCGGCGGGCCCGGTGCACCCCGGATCGCCGCTCCCGTCGGCGCGGTAGTCCGCCGCCCCGTCGCCGTCGTTGTCGGCGCCGTCATCGCAGGCGCCCGCGCCCCTCTCGCTCGCGTCGCCCGGCGACTCGCATCCTGGGTCCGTCGAGCCGGCGTCCACGTCGTAGTCGGCCCGTCCGTCGCCGTCGTTGTCGATCCCGTCGTCGCACTCCGAGGCGCCGAGCTCGTCGTCGTCGGAGACCGAGTCGCAGCCCGGATCGCCGCTTCCGTCGGCCGCGAAGTCGCGCCGCCCGTCGCCGTCGTTGTCGACGCCGTCGTCGCAGGGCGAGGCGCCTCGTTCGCTGCCATCGCCCGCGCCCGAGCAGCCGGAGTCGGCGGGGAAGTCGACGAGGCCGTCGCGGTCGTTGTCGATTCCGTCGGAGCAGGCCGTGTCGCCGCCCTCGCTGTCGTCGCCGGGCCCCGTGCACGCGGGATCGCCCGAGCCGTCGACCCGGTAGTCCGCCGCGCCGTCGAGGTCGTTGTCGGCGCCGTCGTCGCAGGCGATCGGGCCGCGCTCGCTCGGATCGAGCTCCTCGTCGCAGCCGGGGTCGCCCCCCTCGCCCAGTCGGAAGTCGGCCAGGCCGTCGCCGTCGTCGTCGAGCCCGTTGTCGCACGCCTCCGGCGCGCGCTCGTCCTCGTCATCCGGGCCCGTGCAGCCCTCGTCGCCGCCACCCGCGGCGCGATAGTCGACCCTGCCGTCCTCGTCGTTGTCGAGGCCGTCGTCACAGGCCAGCGGTCCCAGCTCGCTGGGATCGACCGGGGAACCACAGCCCGGATCACCACCGCCTGCGGCGACGAAGTCTCGTCGTCCGTCGCCGTCGTCGTCCTGCCCGTCGTCGCAGTCGCCGTCGCCGCGCTCGCTCGCGTCGGATGGGCCGCTGCACCCCGGGTCGCCGAGGCCGTCGAGGCGGAAGTCGGCGAGCCCGTCGCCGTCGTCGTCCTCGCCGTCGTCGCAGTCGCCGTCGCCGCGCTCGTCGCCGTCCAGTGGATCGTCGCAGCCCGGGTCGTCGGCGTCGATCAGTCCGTCGCCGTCGCCGTCCAGCCCGTCGTCGCAGGCGACCTGAGAGCGCTCGCTGTCGTCGCCGGGCCCGTCGCAGCCGGGATCGCCGCCGCCGGCCCGGAAGTCGGCGAGGCCGTCCCCGTCGTCGTCGGCGCCGTCGTCGCAGTCCAGCTCGCCGTGCTCGTCGTCATCCAGGAGGTCGGCGCAGCCCGGGTCTCCCTCGCCGTTCGCCCGGAAGTCGATCTCGCCATCGCCGTCGTCGTCGGCGCCGTCGTCGCAGGCGGCGTCGCCCGTCTCCGAGGCGTCCTCGAGCGAGGTGCAGCCCGGATCCGCCGGGTAGTCGGCCAGGCCATCGCCATCGTCATCGAGCCCGTCGTCGCAGGCTGAATCGCCGCGCTCGCTGTCGTCGGCCGGTCCCTCGCAGCCCGGATCGCCGGCGCCGTCCGCCCTGAAGTCCGCGAGGCCGTCGCCGTCGTCGTCGAGCCCGTTGTCGCAGGCCGCCGATCCGCGCTCGTCCGTGTCGCCCGGTCCGGTGCAGCCTGGATCGCCATCGACGAGATGGCTGTCGGCGAGGCCGTCACCGTCGTCGTCGACTCCGTTGTCGCAGGCCGCCGAGCCGTGCTCGTCCGTGTCGGCGGCGGATCGACAGCCGGGGTCGACGAGATCGACCAGGCCATCGCCGTCGTCGTCCGCGCCGTTCATGCAGCGGCAGGCGCCACCCGCCACGTCTCCCTGACCCAGATCCGCCTCGTCGACGAGACCGTCGCAGTCCTCGTCGCGGCCGTCGCACACCTCCGTCGCGCCCGGATGCACCGCGGCCTCCGCGTCGTCGCAGTCGGCGAGCGCCGGATCCGGAGCGGTGCCTCCTCTCGGATCCGTTCCGCACGAGGTGGTGCCGTCTTCGTCGCCGTCGAAGCCCTCGTCCACCGAGAGGTCGCAGTCGTCGTCCTCCCCGTTGCAGACCTCCTCGGCGCCCGGCACGGCGCCCATGCAGTGGCTCCACACGCCGCCCGAGCAGGTCTGGATTCCCGGCTCGCAGACGCCGGCTCCGGGACCACACGCGCGCTCCCAGACCTCCGAGCCGCAATCACATCCCTCGTCGACGGCGCCGTCGCAGTCGTTGTCGAGATCGTCGCAGGCGGTCTCGTCGGCCTCGAAGGCCGCGCCATACGCGCACTGAGCCGGCTCCCCGTCGATGCACGCGGCCACGGTCCCTTCGCACACCCCGGTGACGAGCGGGCAGGCGTCGCGCCGGAGCCCCTCGTCGTCGTCGTCATCGAAGCCGTCGCAGTCGTCGTCGAGGCCGTTGCAGACCTCGATGGCCGGCCGCACCTCGTCCTCGCACGGTCCCCACGCGCCGTCGACGCAGGTCTGAGCCCCGTCTTCGCAGGCCCCGCGCGGGGTCGCCGCACCGCTCCGGCAGGCCTGGGTCTCGCCCTCGGCGCAGGGGCAGAGGTCGTCGACGCGGCCATTGCAGTCCTCGTCGCGGCCGTTCCCGCATTCCTCCTTGACCGACGGGATGGGATCGGGGCATTCGACCGGCCGGCCGTTGCGGCAGCGCGGGACTCGCTCTTCGCACAGGCCGCGCCAGCAGACCTGGATCCCCTGGTCCTCGTCGACGAGGCCGTCGCAGTCGTTGTCGACGTCGTCGCAGAGCTCGGGCGCGCCCTCGTGGATGTCTGCTCGCCCCTCGTCGCAGTCCGTGCCGCCGCAGGCCGGCCCTTCGCCGAAGCCGTCCGAGTCATCGTCGACGCAGTCCGAGCAGACGTAGAGGCACCGGCCGCCCTGGCACGCCCACGCGCCCGTGCACCCCGGTCCACGCCCCTCGCAGTCGGCCTCCACCTCGCACTCGGCCCGGGTGGCGTCCGGCTCCGACGCATCGAGGCCGGAATCGCCCGCGTCCGGCTCGGGGTGGGCCGCATCGACGAACGAGGCGTCGACCTCGACGCGCGCGACATCGAACTCCGTCAGGGCCGAGCACGCCGGCAGGACGGCGGCCAAGAGCGCTACACCTAGCCTCAACGGTCCGCCCGGACCTCGATCTTCGGCGGCTCGTGCTCGGCCGATCCGAGCACGAACGCGGCGATCGTCGCGGTCGTCGCGACACCTCCCGCGACCAGGAGGATGTCGGAGGTCAAAGCCCAGGACTCGCCCGACTCCTTCGAGTCCAGCGCGTCCGACTGCATGCGCTCGAGCTCCGTGCGCGAGGACCAGCGGCCCTGCTCGATCGCCGCCGCCGTCGAGTCGAACGAGCTCTGCTCGGACAGCGCCAGAAGGCCGGTCGCGGCGGCTCCCGCGAGCAGCACTCCCGCCGCAGCGAGCGCCCCCCACTTGACGAAGGCCGGCAGGCCAGCCCGGTCGACCCCCGGGGACGCGCGGAGCAGGAACCGGTCGCCGGGGTAGACCTCGAACTGGCGCACCGCGCTCCGGCCGAGGGCTCCCCGCACGGCAAACCGGTGTCGGCCGCCCTCCAGCTCGAGCCTGGTCGCCGCGCGGCCGAGGCGCTGCCAGGGGCCGTCGTCGATGCTCAGCGCCGTTCCCGGGCTCGTGGCGACGAGCCGCAGGTGGGCCGGCATGGCGACGCCCTGATAGCCGAAGGTCACGCGCCGCTCGGACTCGGGAGAGAGATCGACCACGCGCTCGAGCGGGGGATAGCCCGCGCGCCGCACCTCGATGCGGTGCCCGCCCGAGGCGACGGTCGCGCGATAGGGCGTCCTGCCGATCTCGCGGCCGTCGATCCGGAGGGCCAGCCCCGGCGGATCGCTGTCGACGACGAGCGTGGCCTCCCGCGCGAGCGGCCGGATCGGCAGGTCCGCTTGGGAGCTGCCACCCTCGACGGCGCCGAAGTCGACCGGCGCCGATCGGTGCTCGGCGAGGCGCGCCTCGATCCTGTGCGGTCCGGGAGCGAGCAGCACCCGCCAGCGCAGCGGCGCCCGGCCGATCGCCCGCCGGTCGACGACGATCTCGGCTCCCTCGATTGGCACCCGGACCGTGAGCGCGTGCACCCGGGGCAACAGGCGCCCGAGGGCCCGCTCCGCGCTCCTCTTCTCGCCCGCCTCGAGCGCGCTCCCGCCGTCCACGAGGTACCGTTCGAGCGCCTGCGCTGCCTCGGCCGGATGGCCCAGCTCCTCGTGGCACTGCGCGGTCATCAGGAGCACGCGATAGTCCGGGGACAGCTCGTACGCCGCGTCGAACTCGACGAGCGCCTCCGTCCAGGCGCGCCTGTCGAACAGCCGCATCCCCTCCTGGAAGCGCCGGCCAGCCTCCAGCCGTGCCTCGCCGGGTGTCAGCTCCTCCTGTTGCGCACCCGCCCTGCCACCGAGGAGCGAGAGCACGAGCGCCGCCGCCGCGAGAGCTCGGACGAGCCCGCTCACTCGTACGGGTTCCTCACCCGGATCCGGCCGCCGGGTGCCTTCACGGGCTCGGGCCCGGTCTCGCCGGTCGCGGCCGCGGCGGGTGCGAGATCCACGGCGACGTCGCGACTCGAGTCGAACGAGATCATCAGGTCGCGCGCGAGGTGACCGGGCGCCTCGATGCGCACCGCCTTCGTCGGCGATCCCGCGGGAGCTTCGAGCACCACCTCGGGCCCGGAGCGCGGGGTGCCGTCGACCACCGCCGCCGCGCCCGGAGTGGGGATGAGCAGCCGCACTCGGACGCGCGGCGCCGACGCGGCTGGTGGGAACGACGCCACTGGAGGTGGAATCGCGGGAAGGGCCGGCGTGGGCGGCGCGAAGCGGATGGGTACTTCCGGCGCCGAGTCCGAGCCCCGGTAGACGATGAACGCGACGATCGCGAGCGCCGCGGCGACGGCGCCCGCGATCCCGATCCGCAGCGCTGGGCTGGACACGTCGATCCTCGGCGTGAACTCGACGGGACGCGGCGTCGACCGCGAAGGGGTCGGCCGCGGGACGGTCCCCGACGCCCTGGGTGCGGCTTCCACGGCCATCGTCGGGGCGGACGACACGGCCGCCGACGGTCTCGGCAGGACGACGGGCCCGGTACCGCCGGCGGGCCGGACGAACGGCCGGAGCGCGACCATCATCTCGCGCGCAGAGCCGTACCTGCGGTCGCGATCCTTCTCCATCGCCCGAGCGACGACCGCCGGCAGGCCCGGGGGCAACCCCGCCGGCTGGAGGACCGGCGCCGGGCGATCGCTGATGATCTCCGAGACGAGCGTGGCGTACGTGGACTGGTTGAACGGGTTCCGCCCGGCGGTGAGCTCGAAGAGCACGACGCCGAGCGAGTACAGGTCGGTCCGCGCGTCGAGCGGCTCGCCGCGGAGCTGCTCGGGCGACATGAACTGGGGTGTCCCCATGACCGTCCCGGCCTTCGTCAGGCGCGGCGTGAACTCACCCGTGGCGCGATCGAGCGCGATCCCGAAGTCCAGGAGCTTGACGAGCTCGGTGCCACCCGAGCGCCTGGTGACGAAGATGTTCTCCGGCTTGAGGTCGCGGTGGATGATGCCGGCCGCGTGCGCGGCGTCCAGGGCGTCGAGGACCTGGGTCGCGATGTCTGCGGCCGTCCCCGGCTCGAGCGGCTTGCCCGCGGCGACGACGGAGCCGAGGTCGTGTCCGACGAGCAGCTCCATGACGATGAAGGGCAACCCGTCCTCGGTCCGGCCGAGGTCGAGGACCTCGACGATGTGCTCGTTTCCGATGCTCCCCGCGGCCGAGGCTTCCCTGCGAAAGCGCTCGATGACCGCAAGGCTCTTGATCTGCTCGCGGCGCAGCACCTTGATGGCGACCCGGCGGCGGATGTCCTCGTTCACCGCCTCGTAGACGACGCCGAGCCCGCCGGCGCCCAGGCATCGGACGAGGCGGTACTTGCCGGAGAGCAGGGCCCGACCGGGGCTGCCGGCGCCCGGCAACGGTGACTGGGCGAACGGGCACGGCGACTCGGGATGGAGCGTCCCGCAGCTCGAGCACGGTGCAGTGAGGTCGGCTTCGGTCATCTCATCGAGATGCCCCCTCCGGAATGGTACGGGAGGCGGGGGTCTCCCCGCAATCGGAAGCTCGGACTTTGTGTTAGAACGCCCGCGATGATCCCGACTGCCGAGGCCCTTCGCAGCAGGATCGCCGCGAGCCGGCCGAGCTTCGAGGAGGAGCTCCGCGCGCTGGTCGAGATCCCTTCGGTCAGCACCCAGCCCGCGGCGCACGCGGCCGACGTCAGAAAATGCGCGGAAAAAGCCGCCGCGCTCCTCGGCGAGAGCGGGGCCTCGGACGCACGGATCGTCCCGACAGGAGGCGGACCGACCGTGATCGGGACGCTGCGGCATGGGGCCGACGCGCCGACCGTGACCATCTACAACCACCTGGACGTACAGCCCGCGGACCGGGAGGCCGAGGGCTGGCAGCGCGATCCGTGGAAGCTCGCCATCGAGGGCGACCGCTACTACGGCCGCGGAGCGACGGACGACAAGGGGCCGGCTGTCTCGGCCCTGTGGGCGGCCAGGATCGCACGGGAGCTGGCGATCCCCTTGAACGTGCAGTTCCTCTGGGAGACGGAGGAGGAGATCGGCAGCCCGGGGTTCGAGCGCGTCTTCTCGTCGCCCTCCGGGCCTGCACCGACGGAGAGCGTCCTCGTCTCGGACACGATCTGGATCTCCCGGGAGCGGCCGGCCCTTTCGCTCGGGCTCCGCGGGCTCGCGCCCGCGCTGATTCGGCTCGAGACCGCGACGAAGGACGCGCACTCGGGCGTGGCGGGCGGCGCAGCGCGCAACCCCATCACCGAGCTGTGCGCGGTCGTCGCCGGGTGCGTGGACGCGCCGACCGGCACGGTGAAGATCCCCGGCTTCTACGACGACGTCCGGGCCCCGAGCCAGGCGGAGTGCGAGAGCTGGCTGTCGAGCGGTTTCCAGGTCGACGCGTTCCAGCGGGCGCTCGGTCTGAAGAGCCTGCGATCGACGGAAGTGCGGGAGATCACCCAGCGGATCTGGGGGCGTCCGACGTTCGAGGTGCACGGGATCCGGGGCGGCTACCAGGGCGAGGGCCTCAAGACCGCGATCCCGCCGCGCGCCGAGGCGAAGGTGAGCATGAGGCTCGTCCCGGACCAGGCGCCGGCGAAGATCCAGGAGCTCCTGGCAAGGCACGTCCACGGCCTGGTGCCCGACGCCGAGGTGGTCGCGCTGCCGGGCCTCGAGCCCTACACCGCGGACCCGGACGACGAATACCAGAAGGCCGCGCGCGAGGCGCTCGCGGCGGCGCACGGCGCGGAACCGGCCCTCGTCAGGGAGGGAGGCAGCATCGGCGCGGTCGTCACGATGCAGCGCCACCTTCGCTGCCCGGTCGTGCTCATGGGGCTGAGCCTGCCCGAGCACGGCTACCACGCGCCCAACGAGTTCTTCGACTGGGGCCAGGCCTCGCGCGGGATCCTGGCCTTCCTGCACTACTTCGACAGGATCGCGAGGCTGTGATGAACCGATCGCTTCTGCTCCTGCTTCTCGCCCCCGTCTTCGTCGCCGGTTGCGCCCGCTCCGGCAGCAGGGTCGGCGACGACGACGCGGACTCCGACGCGGACTCCGACGCCGACGGCGATGCCGACGCGGACTCCGATACCGACTCGGATGCGGACACGGATGCGGACTCGGACTCGGACACGGATTCGGACTCGGACTCGGACACGGACTCGGACACGGATTCGGACTCGGACACGGACTCGGACACGGATTCGGACACGGATTCGGATACGGACACGGACTCGGATACGGACTCGGATACGGACGCGGACTCGGACACGGACGCCGACGCCGACGCCGACGCCGAGAGCAGCGACGCTCGGTGCGACGACGGGCTCGACAACGACGGGAACGGCTGGACCGACTGCGCGGACTTCGGGTGCAGCCGCAACTTCGACGTCGAGGTGTGCGTCGTGGACTCGACGATCCAGGAAGTGAGAGGCGGCCTCGTCGACGAGTGGACTGTCGTGCGGCTCGAGGGCATGCTCGTGACGGCGGTGGAAGGCACGAGCTTCTACGCGCAGGATGCGTTCGCGAACGACCCCGCGTACTCGGGAATCTACGCCTTCGTGCCGGACACGAACCCCGACGGGATCACCGTCCCCTCCGAGGGCGACGTCCTCACCCTCACCGGCGAGTACATGGAGTTCTACGGGCAAGCGGAGCTGTCATACGTGCGCGAGCCGATCGTGACGGGCGCCCAGGAGCCCGAGGCGACGTCGACCACCTCGGACGCGATCGGCGACGAGGACGGCTTCTCCGGCGACGAGGCCGAAGCGCTGGAAGCGGTCCTCGTGCGGATCGTCGATGCGTCGGTCACCGACGCAGCGCCGGTCCCGGGCCTGGACGACCTGGAGCCCACGAACGAGCTCGTGGTAGACGGCGAGCTCCGAGTCGATGATCGCATGTTCCTCATCGATCCGTTCCCCGGCGTCGGCGACGATTTCGCGGAGCTAGTTGGCGTGCTCCGCCACAGCCACGAGCACTGCAAGCTCGAGCCGCGGCGGGCCGCGGACGTGACGTTCTGAGGGCTCGGGTGCCTCGGGGCCGCCTTGGGGCGGCCCCGAGGCCTGCGTGCGATGGCGTGCCCGGGTCCGCGGCCGCCCGGGGCGGCCGCGGACCCGAAGAAGCCCACTTCGAGCGTCGACGGCGTCGACAGCGTCAACTGTCATCGCGCGCCGACGGCGAGTTGTGCAATGGTCGGCGCATGTGGAACGCGTGGAACGGACGAGTGGTACGGGCGCTGGCGGCAGCGCTGACCATTGGGGCGATGGGAGCCTGCGAAGGCGGGACGGACCAGCCCTCGAAAGACTCGGGCCCCGAACGCGACTCGGCCGCCCTGCGGGATGCGGCCGCGGCCATCGACGGGGGCGGGGCGCTCGACGCCGCGCTCGACTCCGCCCCCACCGTCGAGTGCCTCGGCACCGCATTTCCGGATCGCCAGGTCATCGACCCCGACGACCCCGTGTTCTCCGACGACCAGTGGACGCAGGAGGAGGTCCAGGACGCATTCGTTCAAGCGCGCGCGGAGGACAACGCGGCCTATCGCGCGTACCGCTTTGCCCACCTGCGCCCCGACCTCGTCGAGTGCGGCTTCTGCACCTGCGGTTGCGACGAGCACGAAGGGCATCAGTCCAACCAGGATTGCTTCAAGGACATGCACGGCTTCACGTGAGGGATCTGTCAATCGATCGCTCTCCGTGCAGAGAGCCTGATGCAGCAAGGAAGCACCGACGACGAGATCAAGCTGGCCCTCAAGGCCGAGTTCCCGGTCCGCTGAATGCGGCGCCCGAGTATCCTGCTACACTCGGAGGCATGACACCGAAGAGGAAGCGACGGGCGGGCGCCACCGAGACCATCGGCGTCTCGCTCGACATGGAGACCAAGCGCAAGCTGAAAGAGCTCGCGCGGGAGCGGCACCAGGGCAACGTGTCGGCGCTGATCACCGAGATGACCGAAGCCGCCATTCGGCAAGCGGCCTTCGAGCGAGCATGGCGCTGGTATGGAGGCCCGGAGCCGTCCGACGGTGCTCGCAATGAGATCGATCGAGAGCTCGAGGAGGGCTGGGCGCTGGCCCGCAGGAAGAACGGGCGAAAGACGGCGGCGTGAGCGCCCAGGGTGTGACCTTCGACACGGGGGTGCTCGTTGCGCTCGAGCGCCGAAGGCAGCGCGCGTGGGAGGTCTACCGGCGCGCTCACGAACGGAGAACGACGATCACGGTCCCCGCCCCGGTAGTGGGCGAGTGGTGGAGGGGGCGATCCGACGTGCGAGAGGCGATCTGTCTGTCCGTGCGTGTCGAGCCGCTCACCGAGCCCATCGCCCGCCTCGCGGGCGAAGCCCTTGCCGAAGTGAAGGCCGCGACGACGATCGATGCCTTCGTGATGGCCAGCGCCGCCCTGCGGGGCGATGTCGTCTACACCGGCGACCTCGGGGACCTCGAGAGGCTCCGCACTTTCTTCCCCTCTGTGCGCGTGCTGTCGATCTGATCCGCCGGCCGCTCACTCTTGCTCGACCGCGCCGGTCGCGAGGTCGACGTGGTAGCTCCGGCTGCCGTCGAGGACGAGGGTGGCGCCGCCGTTGCCGTCGATGGTCAGTACGCCGTCGATGTCGAACTCGGCGTCGACCGATCTGCCGCCCCGCTCCCTGGTGCGCTCGAGGTGAACGGCGAACCGCGCCTCGCCGCTGATCGGCATGCCGTCGGCGACGCGGAATCGGATCGCCTCGTACTCGGCGTCCCACGAGAAGTTGGCCGTCCGCGTCTCGTCCGTGAACAGCGCCTGGAACTCGCTCTGCAAATCGAAGGTCCCCTCCCCGTCGAACTGAGCGGTCTCGTCCTCGAGACCGGTCACGGTCCAGTCCCCGGTTCGCGAGACCGAGGCCGAGTAGCGCGGCAGCGTGAGCTCGCCGCTCCAGGCGACCGTCAGGCGCGCGGAGTCCGTGGTCGAGTCGCAGATCGCCATCGTCTGTCCGGCCTCGTCGAGGCACGTCACGGCGTACTCGTACTCGAGGCCCAGTCGATCCCCCTGGAACGACCCGCTCCCGCTGGCCGTGAGGCCCTCGGGCGTCTCGCCCTGCGCCGCCGCGATGCTGTCGTCCATCGATCCCACGTCGCCGCCCGACTCGTTTGCCGTCAGGGCCGCGACGCTTGCAGCGACATCGTCGTAGTCCGCGTCCGTCGGGCCGGACTGGCACCCGACCGCAAGGGGAAACAGCGCCGAAGTCACCGCGATGCCGAAGAAGCTCTTCATCTTTCCCTCCTGTCTCGGTCAGCTCCGAGCAGCACGCATCATGCCGACTCGGAACCCCGAGTGATCCTACGGCCACTCGGGCCGAGTGTGAACGGCAACCGAGGTCTGGCGGTCTCGGCTCAGCGTCCCAGCCGGGCCTGCTCGCCACCCTGCGCCGGGTCCGACACGGTGACCCGCTCGGGCTCGCCGGGGGCGAGGCGCAGCGTGCCAGGCAGCTCGAGGGCGGCGCGCACGGTCCCGCGCGCGAGGTCGGGCGCGTCTATCGTCTCCGTGTACACCGCCTCGAGCCCGGCGAGGCGCGAGAGGGCGCCGACGACACGCACGACCGCGGGCTCGGAGCTCAGCCGGCGCGACGCGAACCGCTTGCCGTCGCGACGGATCACGACGACGACCGGAAGCTCCCGCGTCTCGACCCGATCCACGAGGAAGCGGACCGTCGACGGCTCGATCGAGTCGGCCCGGACGCCCGTGGGCAGGACCGCCGCGGCGATCGGGATCGGCTGCGAATGGGTGCCGGGCGGCAGATCTCCGACATCCGCTCGCACGCGGATCTGGGTGAGGTCCAGCCCCTCCATCACGCGCTCGGCGCCGCTGACCTGCACGCGAACGCGCTCGGGCTGGAACTCGACGAGCTCGGTCCCGTCGGGGAGGTCGCCGAGCTCGAGCGGCACCATCACGGACATGCTGGAGACGCCGCCCGACCGCATCCCCATCCACACCAGCGCGACGAGGACGAGGATCACGAGCCGCGCCTGCCATCCCGACAGGAGGCTCGCGCGGGCGCCGGGCAGGGCATCACCGCCGCCCGAGAGCTCGGCGCGCAGCCGGCTCGCGAGGGCGGCAGGACCCGAGAGCGTCGTCAGCCGACCACGCGAGACCAGCGAGACGGCGCCGCGCTCCTCCGAGACGACGAGGACGAGGGCGTCGCAGAGCTCGGAGAGACCGAGCGCCGCGCGGTGCCGCGTCCCGTAGGCGCTCGGCAGATCGGCTCGCTCGGACAGCGGAAGCACGGCGCCCGCCCGTTCGACGCGGCCGGCCCTGACTATGACGGCGCCGTCGTGCGTGGGCGCGGTCTTCTGGAAGAGGCTGACCAGGAGCTCCTCGGAGGCCTCCGCGTCCAGGCGGATGCCCGCCTGCGCGTGGCTCGCGACCGCCTCGCGGCGCTCGAAGACGACGAGCGCGCCGATGCGCTCCGAGCCGAGGGCGAACGCGGCCCGCGCGAAGCGCTCGAGACCCGCGTGGCTCGAGTCCCGCCCGCGCCCGACGAGCGCACGCAGCGGGTTGGCGCGCAAGAGGGCCTCGCGGATCTCCGGCGCGAAGATCGTGACGGCGCCGAGCGCGACGATCGCGAGGGTTCCTTGCAGCACCCAGCCCGTGAGCAGAAGGCCCGTCTCGCGCGCCGCGAGGGCCACGATCGCGACGAACGCGAGGCCCATCGCGATCCCGAGCGCCCGGCTCTGCCGGAGCCTCCCGTACAGCCAGCTCAGCATCAGCGCGAGGAGCCCGACGTCGAGGGCGTCCCGCCAGCCGGCCTGAGCGAGGAGCTCCATCGCCTAGCTCGGAACCGACACCACCCGCTCGTTCGCCGCGGACACGCCAGGCCCGTCGGTTCGGTCGCTCGGCCGTTCGTCGAGGTCGAGCATGGCACCGCCGACCTCGACGAACTTCGGGCGGTAGCCACGACGGCGCGCGAGCCAGAAGAAGCCACCGAAGAGCGTGAGCGCCTCCGCGGACCAGAAGCCCAGGGCGGCCGCGAGCACCGCCTTCTGGGCGCCCATCTGGGCCTCGAGCATGTATGCGTGGACGATCTCGCGGATCCCCTCGCCGCCGACGGTCAGGGGGAAGACGACGGTCGCGAAGATCTGGACCGTCGACGCGAACGTCGACTCCCAGAACGTGACGGTCCCGGCGGCGCCGACGGCCAGCGCCGTGCAGAAGTACATCGCGGCCGTGGTGAAGTGGACGCTGAACGACTGCGCCAGGACCAGGAACAGCATGCGGACCTTGCCGCGGTAGGCGGCGGCGGCGTCCGACACGCGCACGAGGATGCCCTTGGCCCGGTCCGAGCGGCCGCTGGGAATCCGTGCAACGGCCCACTGCACGGCCGCGGGATACAGGAGCAAGGTGAGCATCACGGCGATCACGAGGACGGCGAGCGGGACGGTGATGGCGAGGACGGTCGACGACCTGGCGCCCAGGATGTGCGCGCCGAACGGCGCCGCCACGAGGAAGCTCAGGAAGATTCCGACGAGGCCCAGCGGCTTCTCGACCGCCGTCGCGGCGGCAGCCTCGACTCCGCGCCTGGACCAGCGCGCCGCGTCCCAGAGCTTGTAACCGTCGAGCCCGATCGTGGAGGGAAGGAAGGTCCCTAGGAAGCGCCCGATGAGGAAGGTCCCGACGAGGTGCCAGACCGGAAAACGGATCCCCTGACCCCGAAGCAGCGTGTGCCACCGCCAGATCGAGCAGGAGATCCCGACGAACTTGATCGCCGCGGCCAGGAGGCAGAAGCGCCAGAAGACGCCGACGTCGATCGAAGGGAGCTCGCGGCGGATGGCCTCGAAGGTGGTGATCCACGCGCCGGACGGGTCCCTGACCTCGTGCGCCAGCAGGAGGTAGAAGGCGCCCGCGGTCAGCGCCAGCTTGAAGAGAGTCGAGAGGAGTCGCCGGGATCCCACCGGCAGCTTGCGCCACGCGCGCACGACGAACATCATCCGCCGACCCTACGCGGGAACGCCCCCGATCGTCAAAAAACCGCTCCGCTTCGGTGGTAGTCTCGGCCCAGAAAGGCGGTTCCCGCATGAAGTCTTCTTCTTCTCGATGGCTTCTCGTGGCTCTCTGGGTGCTGCTCTGCGCCGCGGGCTGCGGCGACGACGGCGGCGACGACGACGCTGACGGCGACTCGGACGCGGACTCGGACGCCGACGCCGACGCCGACGCCGACGCCGACGGCGACGGAGATGGCGATTCGGACGCCGATGCCGACGGCGACGCTGACGGAGACGCCGACTGCGAGGACCGCCCCGGCGAGGCGACGCCGGCGCGCGCGGATTTCGCGATGGCGGTCGACGCCCCGCGGCAGCGGCTCGTCGTCTTCGGCGGCGACGTCAACCCTCCGTCCGGCTGCATCCCCGCGCCGGAGTTCGACGACTCCACGTGGGCATACGAGATGGACTGCGGCAACTGGCGCCGGCTCGAAGCGGCTGGGCCGAGCGCCAGGGCGCGGGTGTCCGCCGCGCTCGACACGGCGCGCCAGCGGATGGTGATCTTCGGCGGCCGCTACCGCGCCGGCAGCTCGGGCCCGTACACGCAGTACGACGAGGTCTGGGCCTTCGACCTGGCGACTGACACGTGGGCGCAGGTGGAGACCGGCGATGGTCCGGCGGCGCGGGTGAACGCGACCTTGGTCTACGACGCCGTGCGCGACCGGCTCGTGCTGTTCGGTGGAAACACCTCGACGGACGGCGCGTCGTTCCGGCCGCAGGACGACACGTGGGCGCTCGACCCGGCGAATGGAGAGTGGACCGAGATCGCCGCCGAGGACGCCCCGGACGCGAGGCTCTTCCACGCCGCCGCGATCACACCGGACGGCGCCTCGATGATCGTGCTGTCGGGCGGCGACGAGAACGCGTACCTGGGCCCGTTCCTCCGGGATGCCTGGACGCTGGACCTCGCCTCCGACACCTGGTCCGCGCTAGCCGACATCGATCCCGACGCCCGGATCTCGGCGATGCTCGCCGGCGTTCCGGGGGCGACCGACCTGGTGCTCTTCGGAGGTCACGACGACGGTGCGCTCGGCAACCGCAACGACGTCTGGCGAGCGGACGTGTCCGGCGCCGATCCCGAGTGGTCTCAGGTCATCGTCGGCGACGAGCTCGACGCGGGGTCCAACGGCTTCTGCGACTTCCCGGAGGACTTCGCGACGGTCGACATGTCGTCCCCCGAGCGCCGATCGGCCGGCGGCTTCGCGGTCGACCCGGACAGCGGCAGCGCCTACCTGTTCGGCGGCAAGACCGACTGCGGGATCGTCAACGACGTGTGGCGGCTCGACCTCGCGACGAGCAGGTGGACCGAGCTCTTCCCCTCGACCGGCGGAGGCGGCCTCGCCTGCCTGCGTACGGGAAGAGGAAACTGCAATTCGCTGTGCTTCTGATGACGGCGACGGGCAGACCGGGGCTAGCCATCGCGCTCGCGCTCCTCTGCGGCGTCGCATGCTCCGAGGAGTCCCCGCCTGCAGACGGCGACGCCGACAGCGACGCCGACTCGGACGCCGACGCCGACTCGGACGGCGATGCCGACGGAGGCTGTGGCGCACCCGCCGAGCCGGACACGACGCCGGTCGACTGCGCCCTGGTCGGCGATCCTTGCCTGCCCGGCGAGCTCGAGATGGGCTCGGGCCACTTCTCCTTCGAGCGCATCACGCCCGGCGACGACACGGTCGAGCTGATCCACGGGCCGCAGGGCGGCTACCACGTGTTCGGCGGCTTACTCGTCCGCGGACTGTCGCTCGAGCCCGGCGTGAACGTCCTGTTCCGATTCCACTCGGTCGACGACTGCGAGGACAGGCTGTACCCTGGCGCCGAGCGCGTCGCGATCCCCGCCTCGGCCTTCGCGAACGAAGGTGACGGCTACAAGGCCGCCTTCGGCTACCTCGTCATCCTGAACACGACGAAGCCCCTCTCGATCGACGGCAACCGCTGGGTCCTGGGCGCGGAGCTGACCGACGCCGCCGGCGACACCTACCAGGACGACGTCGAGGTGCTGGTCCGTTACGCGGGTGACTGAGAATGGGGGCCGAACAGCCTGGCCACGGTGACCTCGCGGGATCCCAATCCGAGACGTACCTTCCGCCGAGCGTGGCGCAGTAGGGAGCGAAGGCGGATTCACTCCGCCGTAGCGAGCGAGCGCACCAAGCATTCGGAAGCGGGGGGGCCCGCGGGGGGGGGCGAAGCCCCGTCCGCGCTCGATAGTGGGCCGTGTGGGGCTCGAACCCACGACCAACGGATTAAAAGTCCGCTGCTCTGCCAACTGAGCTAACAGCCCATGGCAGTAATACCCCATTCGCGCGGCAGGCGCGAGTGACCACCCTTCACTTCCTGCGCAGGATCTCGCCAGCGATGATCGCGGCGGGGTAGAGGATCTCCTCCTCCATCCGCGCGTGGAGCAGGATCCTCTGGGCGAAGTCGACGTACTCGGGGCGGCCCGCCTCCTTGGCTGCGTCGGCTAGGGCGCGCGCCGCGTCCGCGATCACCCTGTGCTCGGCGAACATGACCGAGAGCGTGGCCTTGAGCTTGGCGGTCATCGCGATGACCTTCTCGGGCTCGGGAGGCTGCATGTCCTGGGCGATCGGCAGGAGGGCCGCCAGCGGCGGAAGCGCGTAGTCCTCTTCCCGGGCGAAGTGGGGGTGCATGAGGCCGGCGAGCCTGCGAGCCGCCTCGCCGATCGGGCCCTCCACCTCGGTCGCGAGCCGTAGCTCGTGGTGCAGGTCGTCGTGCTCGGCCTTCACCGAGCCAGGAATCGCGAGCTTCATTCTTACACCCCCTCTGCGCCTCGACAGGGCTCAGCAAACCCGGTGCCGGCCTGCCGGGCGCCTTCGCTGCCTGCAAGACGCAAGGCTGGCGTGTGGCGTTCGGGACCACGCAGGTTTTGCGCGAGGATCGTGAGAGGAATTCGGATCACGGCGCCGTGGCATGGGACTGGCACCGTCCAGGTGGTTGTCGGGCGCCGGGCGCGGGAGCATCTGCCATGAGACTGCAGGACGTGATGAAGACGAAGGTCGCGACGATCGAGGCGGACGCGCCGGCCGACGGCGCATGGCACCTGATGCGACTGCGCGGCATCCATCACCTGGTCGTCACGGATGGCCCTGCCCTCGTCGGCATCCTGTCGGACCGGGACCTCGGCGGCGGTCGGGGCAGCGAGCTCCGGCAAGGCAAGCGCGTTCGGGACCTGATGACGCCTGACGTCGTGGATGCCCCGCCCCGGACCACGCTCCGGCAGGCGGCGAATCGCATGCGGGGGCTGTCGATCGGTTGTCTCGTGGTCCGCGAGGACGGGAAGCTCGAGGGAATCGTCACGGTCTCGGATCTCCTCGAGCAGCTCGGGCGCGGCGCCGAGAAGCCAGGTGCGCCCGCCGAGCGGCGCCCGCTCGCCCATCGCGGGAGGGGCCGAAAACCAGGCGGCACGCGCAAGGCTCGCCGGCACTGACGTCGAGCGGCCGACCGGACCTCAGACGCTGATCGCGCCCTTGCGGAAGTCGCTCCGTCCGAGCTTGACGTTGACGAGCGCGGGCTTGCCCGCGGAGAAGGCGCGCTCCAGGGCGGGACGGATCTGATCGGCGGACTCGACGTACTCGCCGTGGCCGCCGACGGCCTCGACCACGCGGTCGTAGCGCGTGTGGTCCAGGGCGCTCGCGACTGCCCGCTCTTCGCCGTACATCTCGATCTGTCCGCGGCGAATCTGCGTCCAGGCCGCGTCGTTGCCGATCACGCCGACCACGGGGAGCTTCTGGCGGACGAGCGCCTCCCACTCGAGCCCGTGCAGGCCGAACGAGCCGTCGCCGTAGACGATCACCACGCGGGCCTCCGGCCGCGCGATCCTCGCGGCCATCGCGTAGCCGGGGCCCACGCCGAGGGTCCCCAGCGGGCCGGGATCCATCCATATCCCCGGCGGGCGCATCCTGAGCACGTAGGCAGCGGTGGCGACGAAGTCCCCTCCGTCGCCGATCACGATCGTGTCGTCCTCGATGAAGCGATCGAGCTCGGCGCAGAGCCGCAACGGGTTCGGGGGCGAGGCGTCCGACTCCATCTCCGCGCTCATCTTCGCCCGCCTGGCGTCCTCCTGGGCGCGTACCTCCTCGAGCCAGGCTCCCGCCCGTCGCGGGGAGCAGGCGCGAGCGAGCTGATCGAGGACGAGGCCGGTGTCGCCGACGATCCCCACGTCCGCGCCGCGGTTCCTTCCGATCTCGGCGCCGTCCAGGTCGACCTGGATGATCTGGGTCGAGGCCTGCCACATCGGGGGTCGTCCGTAGCCCAGCCGGAAGTCGAAGGGCGTTCCGAAGATCGCGACCAGGTCGGCGTGGCCGAGCGCCCAGGAGCGGACCCGGCCGAAGACGCACGGATGGTCCGGGCCGAGCGCGGCTCGCGCCATTCCACCCAGGAACGTTGGCATCGGGACGCGCGAGAGCAGCTCGGCGAGCGCCTCGCGCCGGCGGCTCCACCGGAGCTGCCCGCCGACGATCAGGACCGGCCGCTCGGCCTTGGCCACGAGCTCGGCCGCCTTCTCGATCGCCGCGGGATCTCCGGCCGGTCGGCTCTCGGTTCGGTACGCGGCCGGCTGGACCACGTTGGCCGCGCTCTCGATGCCCATCAGCACGTCGAGCGGCATCTCGAGGAAGACCGGGCCGGGCACGCCCGCCGTGGCGACGCGGAAGGCCGAAGCGACGTACTCGGCGAGCCGGCGGGTCTCGGGCACCGAGACGCTCCACTTGGTGATCGAGCGCATCAGCTCGACGTGGTTCATGTCCTGCAGCGACCCCATGTCCTGCAGGATCCGGGGGCCCTGGCCTCCGATCAGGATCATCGGGATGCCCGCTCGGCGCGCGTTGGCGACCGCGGTCAGGGCGTCGGTCACGCCGGGGCCAGCCGTGACGGCGGCGACACCCGCCTGGCCGGTCACGCGCGCCCAGCCGTCGGCCGCGTGCCCCGCGGTCTGCTCGTGCCGCACGTCGACGACCCGGATGCCCTCGTCGATGCAGCCATCGTAGATGGACTGGATGTGCCCTCCGCAGAGCGTGAAGAGCGCCCGCGTCCCCTCCTTGCGCAGAGCCTCAGCGACTATCCGTCCGCCGTGCAGCATCGTGGGCTCCCTCTACATGGTTGGCGGCGCGGTGCCCGAGGCGGCCGCCGAGGTCTTGAGGAGCGGAACGGCGAGCGTGCCGCCGAGGGCGCCGAAGCCGCCGTGGATCACGATGCCGACCAGCGAGCTGATGACGATCCCGAGCACACCGCTGCCCAGCTCGAGCGACCTCATCTGATCGCCGCCCATCTGCGCCTGGAGCTGTGTGACGTAGCCCTCCATCGCGAGACGGGCGACCAGGTTGACGATGATCGAGAGGAGCGCCGTGACGAGGCCCGACAGGAGGCCGATCACGGCTCCCTCGCCGATCTCGATGGGCAGGCCGCCGCTCTTGCGGCGAACCAGGTGGACCGCCAGCAGCCCCGAGAAGACCGTGAGCGCGCCGCAGAGGCAGCAGCAGGCTCCGGCGAGGGCCGACACGACGCCGACCAGCCCCGCGATGATCACGCCCGGGAGGTAGAATTCCTTGTTTCGCATCGAGCCAGGATCTCCTCGCCGGCGCGAACGAGCACCGGCAGCAAGAAGGCGACGGCGGCGGCCCCGAGGACGAGGCCGGTCGAGAGACGAGCAGCGGCGTTGGGGGCCGCACCGACCAGGTGCTCGAGGCCGAGGTCGATAGCCATCGGGGCCGCAGACGCGAACAGGACCCAGAGCGGGACCAAGGTTCGCGGCGACCTCACGAGAGGCAGGGCGATCGAGGCGACGAACGCACCGACGTACAAGCCGGTGCAGCGCGCGCAGATGGGCAGGACCACGCCCAGGAGCTCGAACGAGCGATCCCCGCGCTGGTGGCAGTAGGGCCCGAACGCGATCCGGACGGCGTCTCCGATGCCGAGTCGCTCCCAGAGCGGCATGCCGACGGCCAGAAGGACGAGCGCACCAAGCGCGACGCGACTCAGCGCGACGACACCCCCGGTCCCGAGGAGCCTCCGAACCATGTCCGCGAAGCGTAGTACACGGGCTGCGGCCTGTCCGCTACGGACTGCGCGCGAGGTAGCGGGCGTCGAAGGCGTACCAGCGGAGCGAGCCGTCCTCGAGGTCGACTCCGTTGGTCGCGCTGGCGATGAGGTCGAGCTGGCCGGGGGGAAGGACGTCGGCGTAGTCGCGGCCGCGGCAGCGGTCGCCGGAGCCGCAATCGGCGGGCGGGGGCGGCAGGTGGAAGCTCGTGCCGGTCTCGGGGACGACCACGATCCAGTAGGGCGTGCCGCCGCCGTACAGGGGCGAGCTGCCGTCGCGCGGCTGGAGGGTGACGAAGAACCTGACGGCCCAATCGGGGCGGCGGATCGCGATCTCGTCCGTCGAGGGAACGACCTCGACGTCGGGCAGGATCGTGTCGAAGCCCGGCGGCTCGGGCACCTCCAGGGGACCGATCTCGTCGGGCGGAACGCGGCGCGCAGCGACGGCGCCCACGCGGAGGTCCGCGGAGCCGACGCGCACGACGGTCTGAGCGGTGTGGGTGATCGCCTGGGCGCGCCATGCCACGTCCCAGGTATCGACCTCGCCGTCCGTGGAGACGCCGGTCGTCAGACCGACGATGTTCCGCGTCAGAGCCTCGGGGTCCACGTCGAGGACTCCCACGCCGACGAGCGACCGCGTGGAGAAATCGAGCTCGGGATCGTCGGAAGGCACCGCGCGCTGGGCGAGTCTGGAATCGTCGGCCGTGACCACGATCGAGGCCGATTCGAACGCGGCCTCCGCGAACGCCACGACCGGCCCCTCGTCGTCGTCGGCCGGGGCGGGGAACGTCGTGTCGAACCAGGACAGGGGCGTCGCGGTGCCGTCGTCCTCCGGCCGGTACTCGAGCCCGGTCAGGCGAACCTCGTCCAGCGGATACAGCCCGACACGATACGAGGACGTCTCGAAGACGCCGCCACCGCCCGAGGAGACGGTGACGATCGAACGCGCGTCCTGATCCGTGTCCTCGACGAGGCCGGTGAGCACGAGATACTCGCCCGGCTCGAGCGGCGTCAGATCGATCTCGAGCGGGACCTCGGAGCCGTCGACGCCCAGATAGGTCACCGCGTCCGTGTCGGAGCGGAAGGCCGTGACGTCGACCGGCGAGCCTGGAAGATCGAGGCCGTCGAAGACCACGCGGCCGTCGGCGCCAGTCCGCCCATCGAGCCTCGTGGCGCCGCAGTCGAGGGCCACGTCGACGCCGTCGGCGGGCACCGTCTGCTCGACGAAGGGGTTCGCTCCCGGAACCGTGACGAGTACCTCCAGCGAGCCCGCCCCGCCGCAGGGGCCATCCGCGTCGCCGTCGGCGTCCGCGTCCCCGTCCGAATCGCCGTCCGCGTCGGCGTCGGCGTCCGAGTCGACGTCGGCGTCCGAATCCCCGTCACCGTCCGGCGGGGGGCTCTTGCTCGTGGCGCAGCCGAGCGAGGCCAGGGCCAGAGCCAGAAGAGCCGGCACGTAGTCGTTCTTTCCCATGTCGTCCCCCTGTACGCAGGACTTCCGCGAGCCCTTCCTTCGAGCTCGTCACCTCGCCGGAGGGGCTCCGGCCGCCGCAGCCGGCGCGTGCCGGAGCCGCTTCGGGCCCTCCTCGAAGAGGACGTCGATGTTCGGGCCCTCGACGCCGGTCACGACACCCTTGCCGAACTTCGAATGAAGCAAGAGCGCCCCCGTCGCGTAGGTCGCCGTCATGGCGTAGGGCACGAACGACTCCTCGGGCTTGGTCGCGACGTCCTCGGCCCATGCCCACTGGCGCTCTGGCTGCTTCTGGGAGGCGAACCACGGGCTCGAGGACGAGTCCCGCTCGCGGGGACCACGGCTGACTTGTTTCACGCGCTTGATGGACATCGGCGGGACCATACGGCAGTCGGGCTACGTAGGGAAGCGGCTACTGTCGAGGCCTCCGCGAGCCCCCGCAAGTATCGGCCGGTGTGACTCGACGCGACGCGGGCGACCTGTTCCGGCGTGCCCTGGGCGACGATCGAGCCTCCGCCGGAGCCGCCCTCGGGCCCGAGGTCGATGACGTGGTCCGCGTTGCGGATCACGTCGAGGTTGTGCTCGATGACGACGACCGTGTTGCCGGCGTCGACGAGGCGGTGCAGGACCGCGAGGAGCTTGCGGATGTCGTCGAAGTGAAGGCCGGTCGTGGGCTCGTCGAGGACGTAGAGCGTGCGGCCGGTAGCGCGCTTGGCGAGCTCGCGCGAGAGCTTCACCCGCTGCGCCTCGCCGCCCGACAGCGTCGGCGCGCTCTGGCCGAGCGCGCTGTAGTCGAGACCGACGTCGACGAGCGTCTGCAGGATCCTGCGCAGGATCGGGTGCGGCCCGAACAGCTCGAGCGCGTCGGCGACGCTCGTCTCGAGGACGTCCGCGATCGTCTTGCCCTTGTAGCGGACCCGCAGCGTCGCCTCGTTGTAGCGCTTGCCCCGGCAGGTGTCGCAGCTCACCCAGACGTCGGGCAAGAAGTGCATCTCGACTCGCTTGACGCCGTCGCCCTCGCAGGCATCGCACCGGCCGCCGCGGACGTTGAAGCTGAAGCGTCCCGGCGCATACCCGGCGGCTCGGGCGTCGGGCGTCTGCGCGTACAGGTCCCGGATGACGTCGAACGCCTTCGTGTACGTCGCTGGGTTCGAGCGCGGCGTCCTCCCGATCGGCTGCTGGTCGATGTGGATGACCTTGTCGAGCTGCTCGGCGCCCTCGATGCGCAGGTGCGTTCCGACCGGGTCTCGCGAGCCGTGCAGCTTGCGCATCAGCGCCGGGTAGAGGATTCCCCGGACGAGCGAGCTCTTGCCGGCGCCCGACACGCCCGTGACGGCGACGAGGACGCCGAGGGGGAAGCGCGCGTCGATCTGCCGCAGGTTGTGCTCCGCGGCGCCGAGCACCGCGACCTCGCCACGGCCCTCGCGGCGCCTCGCGGGGACGGGGATCCGCTCGCGCCCCGAGATGTAGCCCCCCGTGAGGCTCGAGCCGGCCGCGAGATCGGCGGGAGGCCCCGAGAACACGACCTCGCCGCCCAGCCGGCCCGCGCCGGGGCCGAAGTCGACCACGTGATCCGCGCTCTCGATCGTCTCGCGGTCGTGCTCGACCACGATGACCGTGTTGCCGAGGTCCCGGAGCTTGCGCAGCGTGGCGATGAGCCGGAGGTTGTCGCGCTGGTGCAGGCCGATCGACGGCTCGTCGAGGACGTACAGGACCCCCGACAGCTCGGCGCCGAGCTGGCTGGCGAGCCGGATCCGCTGCGCCTCGCCGCCGGAGAGCGACGGGCCGAGGCGATCGAGCGTGAGGTACTCGAGGCCCACGGACAGGAGGAACCCAAGGCGCGCGTGGACCTCCTTGAGCACCTCCTCGGCGACGAGCGCCTTGCCGCCCTCGAGACGGACCGAGTCGAAGAACTCCTGCGCGGCGGCGACGGTCAGCCTGGTCACGTCCACGATCGACTGGCCGCCGAAGAGCACCGCGCCCGACTCGGGCCTCAGGCGCGCTCCCCCGCAAGCGCGGCACGGCTTCTCGCTGAAGTACTTGCGGTAGTGCTCGCGCATCATCTCGGAGCGGGTCTCGCGCAGGCGGCGCATCATCGTGTTCAGGACGCCCTCGAAGCGCATGGCGAACGAGCCCGACCCGTGCCGGCCGTTCCAGCGCACGCGCACCCGCGAGACACCGGTGCCGTAGAGGATGATGCTCTTGTCCCTCTGGGTGAGCTTCGCCCACGGCTTGTCGAGGTCGATGCCCACCTCGTCGGACAGAGCGCGGACGATCTTGTAGGTCCAGCTACTCCCCGAGGACAGAACGGTGGCCCACGGCTCGATGGCGCCCTGCCGGATCGAGAGGGTCGGGTCCGGTACGACGAGGTCCGGGTCCATCTCCGCACGCACGCCGAGGCCGTTGCAGTCGACGCACATCCCGACGGGAGTGTTGAAGGAGAACGACTGCGGGCTCAGCTCCGGGAACCCCACGCCGCAGCTCGCGCAAGCTCGCTCCTGGCTGAAGCGGAGCGCGGCGTCGCCCCCCTTCGGGGACTTCGCGGCGTCGCCCCCCTTCGGGGACTTCGCGGCGGCGTCGTCCTCGCGGAGCGCCTTGAGCGCCCCTTTTCCTTCGGCCAGCGCCGTCTCGATCGAGTCGGTGAGCCTGGAGCGCGCCGTCTTGCCGATCTGCACGCGGTCGACGACGAGGTCGATCGTGTGGCGCTGCTTCTTGGACAGGGTCGGCTCGCCGTCGTCGAGCCGGACCGGGGTGCCATCGATCACGAGCCGCGCGAAACCGCGGCGGCGCAGGTCGGCGAGGACGTCCTTGTACTCTCCTTTCCGGTTCTCGGCGATGGGCGCGGCGATCTGCAGGCGAGTCCCGGCGGGCAGCGCTTCGAGGCTCTCGACGATCTGGTCGAGCGACTGGGCGGCGACGAGCCGGCCGCAGAGGTGGCAGTGCTGGTCGCCTGCCCGCGCGTAGAGCACCCGAAGGTAGTCGTAGATCTCCGTGATCGTCCCGACGGTCGACCTGGGGTTGGCCGACGCGGTCTTCTGCTCGATGGCGATCGTGGGCGACAGCCCGCTCAGGCGGTCGACCTTGGGCTTCTCCATCTGGCCGAGGAACTGCCGCGCGTAGCTCGAGAGCGACTCGACGTAGCGGCGCTGCCCCTCCGCGTACAGCGTGTCGAACGCCAGCGAGCTCTTGCCGGAGCCGGAGACGCCGGTGAAGACCACGAGCCGGTTCTTCGGGAGGATCAGCTCCGGTATCCGCAGGTTGTGCTCGCGCGCCCCGCGGATGAGGATTCTGTCTTCGGCGACGGGCGTCGACATGGGAGGCGGAATCTAGCAGGTCCCGTCCACGATCGCCCGCCGGTCGGCGCTGCTGACGCCTGCCCGCTCTGTCCCATATACTCGTGCCGGTGAACGTTCGATCGCGAATCGCGCTCGTCGCGACGCTGACCCTCGCGACGCCAGCGTGCTCGCTCCTCGGCTTCTTCGATGCGGCTCCCACGGACTGCGACGTCCCGCCGTGTGGCGACGGCGACGGTGACGTGGATTCCGACGGCGATACCGACGGCGACGCCGATGGCGATACCGATGGCGACACCGACGCCGACGCCGACGCCGACGCCGACGCCGATGCCGACGCCGATACGGACGCCGATACGGACGCCGACGCCGATGGCGACGCCGATCCCGACGCCGGTACGCGCCTCGACGCGGGAGCCGACGCGGGCGTGTCGCCGGATGCCAGCGTGTCTCAGCCGGACTCGGGCTGCGTCGTTCCGCAGGAGCTCTGGCACGATGTGGACGGCGACGGGTGGGGCACGGGCGAGCCTGCCCGGTCCTGCGGGATCGAGGGCTGGGTGGAACGGAGCGGCGACTGCGACGACGCGAACGCGAACCGAAATCCCGAGGCCCTCGACGATCCACCGTCGTGGACGTTCGAGGTGATTGACCAGGACACGCCCGCCGGTTTTCGGACCTCGCTCGCGCTCGACGAGGACGGGATACCGCACGTGGCCTATCAGGAGGGGCAGATCGACTTTCGGTCGGTCCGCTACGCCACCAGAACCGTCGCCGGGCAGTGGGAAGTCGAGACCGTCGATCCGGCGGTCACAACCCCCGCGCAGGCCGCGATCGCCGTCGCCGGCGGGATGGTCCACGTGACCTATAACGACGAGAACGACGTGCTCGCGTACAAGTCCAAGGCCATCGGCGGCGCATGGCCGGTCGACCCCGTCGAGCTCGCTGCCTACTCGTCCTCCGGCCTCTCGATCGTGGTCGACTCGGGGGGTCTGCCGCGGATCCTCTTCGACGACGGCGCCTCGCTGAGCCTCGCGGCGATGAGCGAGCAGGAGGAATGGATCGTCGAGCCCGTGGACGCCCTGGCGGGCGCCTTCTGGAGCTCGCTGGCCATCGACGAGAATGGCGTGCTGCACGCCGCTTACGCCTGCGCGGGCCTGTGCTACGCCACGAACGCGACAGGCGAGTGGATCTCGACGACCCTCACGGAAGAGATAGGCGCCGGCGAGTACCCGTCCATCGCGGTCCTGCCGGACGGCGAGATCCACTTGGCTCACGTCGTCAGAATCGGAGACATGTGGTCCGACATCGGGCGTCTCGCGCACGTCTGGCTCCCGACCGCCTGGGGCGAGTGGCAGTTCGAGGACATCGGGCCGACCGACGCGGAGGCGTGCGCAATCGCCACCGACGCGGGCGGCGCGATGCACGTCAGCTACCGCGGCGACGGGGACGGCCTGCTGCATCATGCCATCAAGGACACACGGGATGGCTCCTGGCACGATCGATCCGAAAACCTGGTCGGCGACTCTACCAACAACGGAATGACGGCCATTCGCGTCGATGCATGGGGAGGCGTCCACATCGCGTACCACGAGCCCGACGAGGACCGTCCGCGCTGGGCCTACCTCGGCCCGTTCGACGACCTCGACTGCGACGGCTGGGACTACTGATGAAGGGGACACGCACCAGGTCGCCAACCGCGCGCGATCATTGGCCTTCCAGGGGGTACCGCGCGATCCGTCACGGCGGCGCGCCGCCGGGCGATTTCTCGGGCGCAGCACTCGCGATCGTGCTCCTTGCGCTCAACGCCGGCTCGTGTGGCGGCGAGGACGGCCCGCGCGGAGATGTGGATGCCGGCATCGATGCGAGCGACGACGCGGTCACGAACGCGCCGCCCGATCGGCCGAGCCTGGTCGTGCCGCGGGCGGAGGCGATCGTTCGCGAGGTCGCCGACCTCGATCTGATGGTGGCGGGCTACTCGGATCCCGACGGCGACGGCTGGGCGGCGACGGAGGTCGAGGTCAGGGACGTCGAGGACGGCGAGCCGACCGAGCGCGTGTGGGCGGCCCGGATCGAGGCGCCCGCGGATCCCCTGCGGGCCAGGCTGTCGCAGGGCACGTTCGAGGGCAGCCACGCGGATCGTGCCCGGCTCGGCTGGGACGACCCCTACGTCGCGCGCGTGCGGCACGTCGATGCGCGGGGGGCAGCCTCGGACTGGTCGGACGACGTGCCCTTCCGGACCGACCTCGAGTCGTGGGACGTGTACGATCCTTCGCGCGTGCCGACCTTCCGGCTCGCGATCCCCGGAGACTCGTGGACCGCGCTGGCGACTCAGCGACTGGATGGACCCCGCGAGTACGTGCTGGGCACCTTCGCCATGGACGGTGAGGACACGGAGTACTGCGTAGGCATCCGGCTCAAGGGGAGCATCGGGTCGTTCCGCGGGCTCGATGGGAAGGCCGCATTCAAGGTGAAGTTCAACCACGACGATTGCGGCGAGCAGGCGGAGCGCTTCCACGGCCTGCGCAACCTCACGCTCAACAACGGCGTGCAGGACCAGACGAGCCTGCACCAGACGCTCGGCTACGAGTACTTCCGGGCCGCGGACGTCCCCGCGCCGCGCGCGAACGGCGCGAACGTCTGGGTCAACGGCGAGCTGTGGGGCCTGTACGCGAACGTGGAGTCGTACACGCCCGAGCTCCTCGAGCAGTGGTTCGACGATGCGAGCGGCGACCTGTACGAGGGAGCGTGCGGCGATTTCTGGGACGGCTCGGAGTGGTGCTTCGACCTCGACACGAACGAGGAGGCGCCGGAAGGCACGGACGACCTCGCGGAGCTGATCGACATCGTCAACTTCGCCCCGGACGAGACCTGGTACGACGAGATCCGCGAGATCGTGGACTACGACCGCTTCCTGACGTTCTCCGCGATCGAGTCGATCCTGAACCACTGGGACGGCTACACCTACGCCCCGAACAACTTCCGCATCTACCACGACCCCTCGACGGACCTGTTCACGTTCATCCCATCGGGCCTCGATCAGGTCTTCCTGGGCGACATCGACTTCTGGGGCGACGGGCTGTGGGGACCGCGGCCGATCATGGGCCGCCGGTGCCTCGAGAACCCGGACTGCAGGGACGACTTCGCCGGTCGCCTCGAGGAGATGGTCACGCTATTCGAGGACCTCGACCAGGGCCGCCGCGCGCAGGAGCTGTACGACATCGTGGCCCCCTCGGTCCTCGCCGACCCGCGCAAGGAGTACGACAGGTTCGGCTTCTTCTCCGCGATCCGCGGCCTTCAGGACTGGATCGAGGCTCGCCCCAAGACCGCCCGCGCCCAGCTGTAGGCGGCTACGGCGCGCGGCAGCCGCCGGCCGTGCAGACCTGGTCCGCCTCGCACGTCGTGCCGCAGGTTCCGCAGTTCGTCGGGTCCCACTCGACGGTCGTGCAGCTCGCCTCGAAGCCGCCCCAGGCCGAGTCGCAGCAGCTCTGCCCGAAGCCGCACTCGGCGTCGCAGTCATTCTGCACGCAGAGCCCGCGGACGCAGGTCTCGACGGCGTCGCACGCCGTACCGCAGGCCCCGCAGTTCACCTTGTCCCACTCGATCGTCGTGCATCCGGCGAAGCCCCAGCCCCACGCGTCGTCGCAGCACACCCAGTCCTCGGGGCACTCGGACTCGCACTCCCCGGGGACGCAGCCACCGCCGACGCAGGCCTCGCCGCCGCCGCAGGCCTCGCCGCAGCCGCCGCAGTTCGCCTCGTCTTCGAGCACCCTGGGACACTCGTCGCCGCAGACCATGCCCCCGGTCCCCTCGCAGCTCCGGCAGGTCCCGATGAAGCACTTCCGATCCGCGGGGCACGCATTGCCGCAGCGCCCGCAGTTGTTCGGATCCCACGCCAGGTCGACGCACCGCCCGCCGCACTCCCCGGCCGGGCATCCGCAGGCGCCCATCAGGCACGCCTGGTCCTCGCGACAGGCGACGCCGCAGCCGCCGCAGTTGGCCTTGTCGAGCAGCGGATCGACGCAGCCTCGGACCCCGATCCCGAACGCGTCGTCGCAGCACTCGAGGTCGCCCGTGCACCGCCCGAGGCAGTCCTCGTACGAGGCGTCGACAGCCGCGTCAAGGAGGAGCACGATCGCCGCGTCGATCTTCTCTTCCGGTCCCGCGGCGTCGGCGCGCGTGCCCGCGTCGCGTGACACGGAGTCACCGTCGTCCCCGCAGCCCGGACCGAGCAAGGCCGCCACGATCAACACCCGGACGTGCATGCCGCGGCGCCTCGGTCCTCGTTCAGACGGCTCGTCGCCGCAGGATGACGATCAGGGCGAGCAGCAGCGGCCATGCGCCGAGGCCTGCTCCGACGATCGAGCAACCTCCGCCGGCCGCGGTGTGAGGGACCGCCTCGTCGGCGGGAGCCCCGCTCTCATCCGTCACTTCGCCCGAGTAGCGGTCGTCGATGACCTGGTCGATCTCGTCGCCGAAGTCGAGCACGACCTCGCCCGCGCCCGTCTCGCCGAGCTGACTGGCACGCCGCGCCGGCGGCATGCCCTCGGGGACCTCGCCGGGATCGTCGTTGACGCCGTCTCCGTCCGTGTCGGACCAGTCGTGCTCGAGCGTTCCGGGGTAGCCGGGATCGCCCGGGTCGAGGACCAGGACGGTGCCGTCCGGCAGCGTGAGTCGATAGCGCCGCTCGCCGCCGGCGTCTTCACAGATCGCCTGGACCTCGGCTTGGTGCCGGTTCGAGACGGCCGGCAGGTCCGGGTTCACGCGGAAGATCGGGTCCACGATCATCTCCTCGGCCGAGATGGTGGTGAACAGTCGCGTGAGGTACGGCTGGCGCTCCGCCATCTCCTGGACCGTCTGCAGCGGCTGGGCGATCTCCTCCCACAGCGCGTCGACGAACGCGCCCGGATCGAAGTCGACCTCGTCGAGCCACTCGCGATAACACTCGAGGCAGTTGTAGAAGTCCCGCTCGCTCACTCCCTCGTCGGCCAGCTCTTGCGGCATCGGGATGAACCGCCTGAGCATTCCCTGCATCTGCGAATCCCGCGGGAAGCCCTGGCCGAGCAGCTCCTGTACGAAGGCGGCGGGATCCTCGATGGCCCGGAGGGCGTCGAAGTCGAACTGGCCCTCCCGGTAGAAGGCGTTCTGCAGGACGTCGCTCGAGCCGGCGTACTCGGTGACGAACGCGAGGCCCGTCGCCTCGTCCACGGCCCGGGTGACGACCGCGCGGTAGTTGCTCCCGTAGTCGAACCAGTCGATGGCCGCGAGGTTCAGCTCGACGTCGAGGAAGTTCGTCGAGACCACCCGATGCGGGGCGAGCATGTAGGCCGTGACGGGCATGTCGGGCGTGGCGGCGATCGCCGTGAGCCGGAGCGGGATGCAAGGACCCGCCTCGGGGAATCGCAGGACGACCGGCGTGATGTCCCCGACCGACCGGTCCTTGAGGAGCTTCAAGGCGACGAACACGTAATCGATGTTGACGTACGCCTGGATCAGCGGGAGCGCCTCGTCGGGGATGTCGTAGTCGTTGTCCTCCAGCCAGTCGAGGAGGGCCTGCGCGTCGCTCGAGCGGATCACCGACGTGGCGTAGGGGCCGACGTCCATCTGCTGCAGGACCTCGACCTCACCCTCGCCTTCCAGGCCGGCGAAGCCGCCCGAGTCGGCCGAGTCCGGCTCTATCTGGCCTTTTCCCCAGTAGTCCGTGCACTCTCCGACCGGGTCGGCCGCCCTCAGGGAGAAGCTCGGCTCGGTCAGGCTCGCCAGCGTCGGGAAGATCGATGCGAGGCCCGTGGTGATCTCGGGCTCTGACGACAGCGGCAGGACCCAGGCGAAGTCCTCGGCGGCTCCCTGATAGCGGATCATCACGTGAGCGACGATCGTGCCGTCGTCCTCGACGCTGAACAGGAGCTGCTCGCCGCTCTGGTCCACCGGGACCTGAGAGCAGAAGAAGCCTCCGCACGCCCGAGCCTCGGGCGGTGCCAGCCACGCGGCCACGATCGCGATCCCCAGGAGCAGCTTCGTCTTGCCGTCTGTCATGTCGGACCCCCGTGCTTCGGTCGATCCAGTGATGCTCGCGCGATCCGGCGGTTCTTTCAACCCGCCGGTGCGATCGCGTCGAGCGCCGCCCGGACGTCCGCCAAGAGGTCACGCCAGTCCTCGATCCCGACGGACAGCCGCACCATCCCCTCGGTCACGCCCGCGCGGTCGAGCTCCTCGAGCGTCATCTCGGAGTGGGTGGTCGTGCGCGGGTGACACGCGAGGCTCTCGACGCCGCCCAGGCTCACCGCGTTCTTGGCGATGCGGAGCCCGCGCAGGAACGTGAACGCCGCGGGGCGGCCGCCGTGCAGGTCGAGCGTCACGATCCCGCCGGGGTAGTCGCACTGCGCGTCGCGGATGCGGCACTGCTCGGGATCCGTCTCGAGCGAGGGGTAGTGGACGCGGCGGACCGCCGGGTGGGACGCGATGGCCTCCGCGATCCGCTGCGCGTTCTTGCTCTGCCGGTTCATGCGGAGCGGCACCGTCACGAGGCGCGTGTTGAGCAGCCAGCACTCGTCGGGCTGAAGGATGTTGCCCAGCACCGCCCGCATGCCGCGCAGGGTCGCGACCAGGCCCCCGTCGCGCGCCAGGACCACGCCGGCCAGCATGTCGGAGAAGCCCGCGAGGTACTTCGTCGCGGAGTACACCGCCAGGTCGGCGCCGAGCTGGAGCGGGTGCTGGAAGGAGGGCCCGAGGAACGTGTTGTCGACGGCCACGAGCGGGGCGTCCGGATGCCGCCGGGCGGACTCGACCGCGGAGCGGATGTCCGTCATCCGCAGCGTCGGGTTCGCCGGCGTCTCGACGAAGACGAGCCGCAGCTTCGCCGTCGACGCTATCGCCACGGCGAGGCCGGCCGTGTCGCCGGCGTCGACCGCGATCGTCCGCACGCCGAGCGGCTCCAGGAGCGACCTGAGCAGGAGCTGCGTGCCCCCGTACAGCGGCGTGGAGTGCACCAGCGCCGTCCCCGGCGGGCAGAACGTGAGCAAGAGTGTCGAGATGGCGGCCATGCCCGAGTTGAAGACGGCGGCAGCCGAGGCGCCCTGCTCGAGGGGAACGATCTGGTCCTCGAGGATCTCCGCGTTCGGATGCGACAGACGCGAGTAGATGAGGTCGACGCTCTCCCCCACCGCGGGCCGCGCACGTCCCAGCGCGATGTCGAACGCCCGCGCCGCCGACTCGGGGCTCGAGAAGACGTAGGTCGACGAGCGGAAGACCGCGGGTCGCGCGGAGCCGACCGAGAGCCTGGGATCGAAGCCGCGGGTGAGGACGGCGGTCTCCGGTCGGACGACGTAGCTGGGCTTGGGCCGCTTCATCGGGGCGCGAGCATACGCCCTGATCCGGGAGCCAGGTCAGCGAAGACAGCCCAGGTCGATCACCAGGATGCCGCTCTGCCCGTACGTGGCTACCGCCAGCGTCTCGGAGACCGCGACGCGCCACGCGGGCGACGGGGCCTCGATGGTCTCGCGGCGGCTCGGCGCCTCGGGGCGCGAGACGTCCACGACGAGCAGGCCCTCGCCCTCGACCGAGACGAGCGCCCGGTCGCCGAACCGGGCCAGGCCCATCGCCAGGCCGTCTGTTTCGAGCTCACCGATGACGCCGGGCGCCTGCTCGTCTTCGAGGCTCACCGCCTTGAGGCCGCCCTGACCGTTAGCGATCCAGGCAAGCCCGCCGTCCAGAACGACGTTCTTGACGCCGTCGACCAGTCCCAAGGTCGTTATCCTCTCCGGCTGGCTCGACGAAGACACGTCGGCGAGGATGATGTTGGCGATTCCGGCGACCACGGCGAGATCCGCGGCCTCATCGACGTCCTGCGCGTAGAAGCCCTTGGACAGGATTCCGCGGGGCTCGGGCGTCTCGGGGTCGGAGACGTCGAAGATCTCGATTCCGGTGATCCCCTCGGCGACGTAGGCCCGCTCTCCGTCCACGCAGATCGCGAGGGCATCGCCCTGTGTCGAGGCCGGCTCTCCGACGAGGTTCGGGTCCTCGGCGTCCCCCACGTTCACGACCACGAGACCGGAGGCCCCGTCGGCCACGAAGATGTACTCGCCCCACGTCGCCAGCGCGACGGCCCACGCCTGGCCTGGAGTATCCGCTCCGCCTCGCACCTCTGGCGCCGCCGCAACGCTCAGGTCCACCACGACCAGCCCATCGTCATCGCCCGAGGCGACGTAGGCGAAGTCGCCCCGGATCGCGACCCCCATCGCCTCGCCAGGTATCTCGAGCGCGGCCAGGACCGGGTCGCAGTCACCGTCGCCGTCGGCGTCGCTGTCCGAATCGCCGTCCGAATCCGAATCCGCATCACCGTCCGCCGAGCAGCGCGCGAAGACGCCGCAGCGCGGATCCTCGCAGTCGACGAGGCCGTCGAGGTCGTTGTCGAGGCCGTCGGAGCATCGATCGAGCGTGTCCTCGCCATCGCTCCTGACGGGAGGATCCTCGCACGACGCGCAGACCGCGACGACCAGAAGACCCGCGCGACCGGGCCACAGCGCGAGCCGGCGAGCTCTTCCGATCACGGCCCATGATATCGCGTTCGCCGGTTACTCGTGCTCGGTGTCGCAGGCGATCGTGAGGTAATCGGCCGCCGCGCCGTCCGCCGCGGCGTCGCACGCGGCCAGCCGGATCCCGGCGAGCGCCGGCAGCGACACCGAGGTCAGGGTGCCCTCGAGATCGGGCGCCATCATGTCGACCACGCTCTGGAGCAGGTCCTCGAGCTCGCGTCCCTCGGGGAAGCCGGCCGGGGAGTCGACCGGATCGGCATCGAACCACAGGCCCAGGAGCGACAGCGTGACCTGGCCGTCGTCGAACGAGGCGGCCAGGCCGGCGTCGATCTTCAGCGCGACGGTGACGAGCGGGACGCGGCCGGCGTCGGTGTCGGCCTCGAGGATGACGTGAAGCTCGCCGATCGAGAGCGTCGCGCTCTCGGCGTCCAGCGTGACAATCGGTGGAAGCAGCGGATCGGTCGTCGCGATCACGGGAGCGTCGTCGGGCGCGAGGCCCGAGAGCGCGGGCAGGATCAGCGTCAGGAGGCTGACCGTGACCGGACCCGAGCCGCTGGAGACGGGGACCTCGAGATCCAGCATGCCGGCGCTCCACGCGGCCGAGAGCACCTGGTCGAGCATGTCGTCGGCGAAGGAAGCGACCAGGCGATCGGAGCCGAGCGCGGGCGCCTCGCTGGGAGTCCTGAGCGTCCCTGGAGCGCGGGGAACGACTGCGTTCTCGTCGGCCGTCAGGGACGCGTCGGCCCTGAGCTCGAGCCCCGTCGAGTCCACCTCCACGGCGCCGAGGCCGACGTCGAGGTCGAGCATGGCCCCGCGGACCTCGATCTGGCGCGACAGGTCGAGCGCCGAGAGGGTGTCCTCGATGAGCGGCGGAACGCGCTCGCGGACCATCTGTTCGAGCTTGTCGCGAATCAGGTCCCCTACGATGCCTCTGACCAGCGACTCGCCCTCGATGCCGGCGACATCGAAGTCGAAGCCGTCCAGCTCGACCGACGATTCGACGAGCCGCGCGCCGACTCCGCCGGCATCGGTCGCCCAGACGTCGACGATGCCGTCCAGGATCGCCTCGTCCGCGCGCGCCCAGCCGTCCTGGTTCCACGGCCCCGGCGCATCGTTGTGCAGGTCCACGTCGACGTTCGCGATCCCCACGACCAGTCGCAGACCCGCGGTCGTCGGATCGAGCTCGACGCGGATGCGACCCCGGGAGAGGGACTCGACGGTGAGCGTTCCCCACCAGTCCGACGCCACGGGGTTCTGCGCCTTCACCATCGCCTCGAGGTCGACGCCGCTGACGAGGTCGCGCACCGAGAGCGCGATGTCCGAGATCACGCTCGGCCCGACCCGCGCGACGAGGGCGTCCGGCACCCTGGTCTCCGCCGGCTCGAACGTGCCGTACAGGACGGACAGCCCTCCCGATCCGACGCGACCGGAGGCGTCCTCGGCCTCGACGCGCAGATGGTGCACTCCGAACTTCGGCTCAGCGTCCACGAAGCGGAAGGTCCCGTCCGCCGCTAGGTCGGCGAGCGCACCGTTCACCCTGACCTCGACCGCTCGTCCTTCGACGACCGTTCCCGTCACCTCGATGCCCGATGTCGATGCGGCGTCGAGGAACGCGCCGCGCGCGGGCGACTCGATCCGCACCACGGGCGCCGGCCCGGCCGGCGCGCCTTCGCCGGCCTCGCTCCCATCGCCGGCGCCCGGCGGCAGTCCGTCGGTCGCGCCGGGCGCCGGGACGAAGCCGATGCTCCCATCGCACCCGACCGCGACCGCGAGGGACATGAGCAGCCATCGAAGGGCGACCATGGCCGCCCGTGGTGCAAGCCCACTGCCACGGTCCCGGCCCAGCAGTGGCGCGTGTTTCCCCGCGGATATTGCCGGGTGGTCCGGTGTGGGTGCCATCCGACTCCAGGCATTGGTCACGTGCGTGGACAGGACCGGGGCAGCTCAGGCCGAAGCCACGGGCTGGGCGAGCGGGTGGTAGACTGGCGGCGTGGACACGCGCCCCGAAGTCGAACAGATGCTCCTGGAGGCCTACCGGGGGATGAGCCCCTCGCAGAAGCTCCGGCGGGTCCACGAGCTGACTCGCGCGGCGCGACAGCTCGCGTTGGCAAGACTCCGCGAGGAACACCCGCAGGCAGGGCCTCGCGAGCTCGCCCTGCGCCTCGCGGCATTGCGCTTCGACCCGGAGACGATGGTTCGCGCCTTCGGCTGGGACCCTGGGGAGCAGGGTGGCTGACGAGCGACTCGCGGAGCCGATCGTCGTCACCCTCGAGGCCGTGTCCACGCTGGTGCGGCTCGGGATCCGCTACGCGATCGGCGGTTCGCTCGCCAGCTCGCTGCTCGGCCGCGCCCTCGCCGAGGCAGGCCTTGGCCGCGCCAGGTAGTGGAGCCGAGGTAGAAGGCGGAACGAGAAGAGGGGAAGCTCACGAGCGCGGCACTCCGGGGCGCCGTGATCGCACCAGCGCGCGCAGTACGGGAGCGAAGGCGGATTCACTCGCGCCTCCGCGCTAAGTGGAGCTGAAGGGAGTCGAACCCTCGGCCTCATGACTGCCAGTCATGCGCTCTCCCAGCTGAGCTACAGCCCCGAACTCGATTGAGGGCTTCTAGCGCCCCTTTCCTGCGTGGTCAAGCGTACGCTCACCGGATGGACGACGACCGACGACCGAAGCCTCACTGGGAAGACCGGGACGAGCCGGCGTGGGCGGAGTTCCGGTTTCAGCAACCCTACGCGAAGGGTCTGGAGCGGCTCCGCCGCGACGTGCTCTCTCGTCCCGACTTCGACCCCGCCGTGCTCTGGCAGTGGGGGACGATGCAGGCGATGGCGGTCGTCGAGATCCTGCGGTCGGTCGAGGAGCGCTGGGGAGCGGAGGGACAGCGCGTCGTCGGGGAGGCGTTGCGGCGCATCGGTCGGGACGTGGGCCGGCAGATCCTCGAGGGCGCGGCGCTGCCCGAGTCGGCGAGCGAGGCGGAGGTCGCGTCGTTCTATGCGACCGTGATCAACCGCATCCCCTACGCGTCGATCGAGGAGCCGCGCATCGAGGACGACTCGAAGGTGAGCTTCGACATCGTCTGGTGCCCGCACCAGGATCACTACGGCGCGTTCGACTGCCGCGTGCAGCGCTACCTCGTCCAGGGGATGATCGACGCGGCGGGCGAGCGACCCGGCGGCTCCAGCCTGAAGGGCTGGGAGGTCCGGTTCGACTCGACGATTCCCTCGGGAGCCCCGACCTGCCACTTCACGCTCTGGAGGGCCACCAGCGAGGAGCGGGAAGCCTGGGCACGGGTCACGGAGCTCATCGAGGCGAAGGCCCTCGCGAGGGCGCGCAAGTAAAGATCCGCCCCGGGCGCAGGCACGAGCGTTGCTGCCCTCGAGGAGATGCTCGAACCGATCCGGCTCGTGACGATTCATCCGGCGCTGGTTCACTTCACGCTCGGCGCCTTGCCGATCATGGTTCTCGCGTACGCGATGGGGCTGTGGCGGCGGTCCGACCGGTGGACCTTTGCCGGAGACGTCGCCACCGTCAGCGCCGCAGCCATCACGCTCGGCACCTTCGCGTTCGGCCTCGTGTCCAATGCGGTCGTCGAGTGGCCCGGCGGGCTCGACCTGTGGCGCTACCTGCACCTTGCGCTTGGCGCTCTTTCGACGGCCATGCTCGGCGGCTTCGCCCTCTTGCGGCTGAAGCTCCGGTTTCGATCCCAGCTCAGCGGGCGCGGGACGCTCGGATGGGCGATCGCGACGTCGGTGGTCGTCCTCGCGACCGGCTGGATCGGAGGCGAGGTGCTCGTCTTCCACTCGGGCGTGGCGGTGAAGGCCGCTGCGGACGGCGCCCTGGCGCCGCCGACGACGCGAGTCGGTCGACCATCGGACCTGCTCGAGTCGATGGGGCAGCTTCGCGCGTCGTGGGCCGCGGTCCACACGCGGGTCGCACGCATGATCGCCGAAAGACCCCGCACCGAGGACTTCGAGGTCGTGGCCACCGAGGCCGGCAGGATGGAACGGCTCGCGCGCTGGATCGGGGAAGAGGGCCCGCGGACCCTCGAAGGCGCCGCCCGCCCGAGCCACCACGAGCCGCACGGAGACGATGAGGCGGGCGAGCACGAGGAGGGCCGCGAGCCGCCACCGGATCCGCCGGGCGAGGACGCGGAGATGACGCGCGGCGAGCACCTCACGCTGGTCGCGGAGATCCTGGAGGGACGCGCGGCCGTCCTGCGGCGCGAGGCACGCAAGAGGGACCTTCCGGCGCTCACGCTCGCCGCGGGTCGGATCGACCAGCTCTGCGTTGGTTGCCACGAGGAGATCCGGTGGGACGCCGGCGAGCGGGTCGCTCAGCGCTCGAGGCGGCGCGATACGGTGCTCAGCACCAAGTCGTCGAGCGGCCAGCCGTAGGCGCGCGCGACGCGCTCGGTCGCACGGCGGTACACGAGGCGCGCGGTCACCTCGAGGGTCTCGCCCGCCAGCGGAGCCGGGAAGAGGTGTGTCGAAGTCGCGCCGGCGCCGGCGGCGATCCGGTTGTCGCTCGCGACGCCGACCGCACGATAGTGCGGGACCCCGCGGAGGCCGTCAGCGTCGACGAGGATCTTCGCGAACAGGATCCCCGCGGCTCCTGCCCACTCGTCCTCGCCCGTCACGAGGTAGACGCGATCGCCGGGCTCTGCGTTCGTGCCCTGCTCGAGAGTCACGGTGTCGCCCGCACCCGACTCGACGGCGACGTCCTCGACGAGATCCTCGATGGGCAGGTTCTTCTCCTCGGGCGTGCGCGAGACCTCGGTGAACCAGCCGACTCCCGGGCCAGCGTAGTCGTCCCATTCGCCCGTCGGCCGCACGACGCGGACCCGCAGACCTTCGAGGCCGTCGAGCGAGCGACCGGCGAAGACGAGCTGGTCGGGAGCGGCGATCAGCACGTCCGCGCCCACGGTGCCCTCTTGCAGCGATCCGCCGACGTCCGGGATCGCGCGCCCGCCGACCGCGGCGATCGGATCTCCGTCGAGCGTCGCGGACAGCAGGACCGCGATCTGCCGCAGCGGCTCGCCCGTCGGAAGCGCGTGCCCCGCGCCGAGGTTCGCGACCGTCACGGTCGCCTCCGCGAGTCCGCCGGCTTCGGTGACCGAGAGCTCGACCGAGGCGGCGTCGGCGCCGATGGTGTCGGGGCCGAGGAAGCCGTGGGAACGAATCTCGCCGGGCGCCCTGAGCCACCCCGCGGCGAGCCCGGGTCCCAGGCTGCCGTCCGAGAGGTTGCCGATCGCGGTGTCCTCGTCGATCGGCGGCATGTGGCAGACCGGGCAAGGGGCAGAGGGCGAGTAATCGCTCGCGGCCCACTCGCTCCACGTCGTGTGGACGGGAATGCCGTCCGGCCAGCGCTCACGGTCCACGAGGTCCTGCTCGTCGGGTCGAAGAGGATCCTGCGCGTACTCGTGGCAGCCCGAGCAGACCTCGCCCGTCCGGAACTGAGGCTGGTAGCTCGCGCCCATGAGCGGGTTCAAGACGTCCGGGTACGGGCCGAAGGTGATCGGCTCGTACTCGGTGGGCCCCCGCTCGGAGGGCTTGCCTGGCCGGAGGAGCCGGATCGCGCCGTCGATCCCCGGGGCCGGGCCGATCACGACGTCGCCGATCTTGTGGCAGAGGTCGCACGAGATCCCCTCCGTGAACGTGGTGCCGACCGCATCGTTGAGGTCGACGCGGCCGGGACGCGCGGCGGGGATGGCCGCGCCGTGGCAGTCGCCGCAACGACCGAGGTTCGCGAGCGCCTCGTCCGGAATGTCCCGATGGTCGCAAGGGAGCTCCTCCGGTCCTCCGCAACCGTCGTTGAGGTCCGGCAGGACGCCCCGGTCCACGTAGCAGCGCTCCTCGGTGCCCTCGTCGGCGCCGGCGAGCCGCGACTCCAGCCAGCGGCCACCGAGCAACTGGCAGGCCGCCTCGTCGGGAGCGAGGATGGCCGAGCCGTTGTACAGGTCCCGGGTACGAGGGTTCTGGAGCGCACCGTGGTGCCTCGACTGGTTCCACTGGTCGGCGATCGTGCGGTGGCAGTGCCCGCACTGCGAGGTGTTCGGCGACTCGCTCGTCCCGCCCTCCGCGAAGACGTAAGCCGGATTGTCGCTGTCCGGCAGGCCGGATAGCTCGATCGTCACTGGCCCCGCGGGGGCGGCGTACTCGTCGAGGTCCGCGCCGGAGTTGCGCCATCCGCGCTTTGCGGCGATCACCCAGCGGTCCGTGACGCCGTCGTCGCCGACCTCGACGCTCGCGCTCCCGTCGGCGCCGGTCGTCTCCCACTCGAGACTTCCGCCGGTCAGCACGGTGGCACCCTCGACGGGCGCACCTCCCTGGTCGACCACCACCACGCCCACGCGTCCCCCGGCCCAGCGCGCGGGCGAATCGGGCGCGGCGTCGATCCCGCCGTCGCCTCCAGCGTCCAACCGAGGCTTCGCACCGTCGCCGCAGTCGGCGCACGCCGCGAGGCCGAGGAGAACGATCGAGGCGAGCCGCACGACGGTGGTGCTAGGCCGAGATCGCTTCCGCCGCGTCGGGCGGGAAGAGCGCGGCGATCTCGGTCGCGTACTTGTCGCGGATCACCTTGCGTTTGATCTTCATCGTGGGTGTGAGCTCGCCGCCGTCGATGGTGAACTCGCCGGGCAGGAGCTTCCACCTCTTGATGGTCTCGTACTTCGCGAGCTGGGAGTTGACCGCGTCGACGCCCTTCTGTACGTGGGCCGCGAACGCGGGGTCCGTGGCGAGATCCGCGGGGGTCGACCCACGCGCACCGCACTCTGCCGCCACGCGCGCCGCCGCCTCGGGATCGATCGTGAGGAGCGCCGCGAGGTACTTCATCCGGTCGCCGAGGACCACCGTCTGGCCGATCCCGGCGATGCCCTTGAGCAAGGCCTCGAGGTTCTGCGGGGCCACGTTCTTGCCGCCGGCCGTGATGATGAGGTCCTTCTTGCGGTCGGTGATCTGCAGGAAGCCCTGCGAGTCGATCTGCCCGACGTCGCCGGAGTGCAGCCAGCCCTCGGCGTCGAGCGCCTCGCGGGTCGAGGCCTCGTCCTTGTAGTAACCGAGGAAGACGTGGTCGCCGCGCATGCAGACCTCGCCGTCCTCGGCGATCTTCAGCTCGGTGCCCGGCATGACCTTGCCGACCTTGCCGATGCGGAAGGCCTTCGGCATCGAGGTCGTGGCTGGCCCGGTGCACTCGCTCATCCCGTAGACCTCGTAGATCGGCAGGCCGAGGGAATGGAAGAACTCGAGCGTCGCGCGCGCGATGGGAGCGGCGCTCGTCACGCAGAGCCGGCAACGCTCGAGACCGAGCCGATCGCGGACCTTGGAGTAGACGAGCTTGTCTGCGATCTTGTAGCCGAGGCCGGGCTCGCGGCCCTCCATGCGACCACGCGCGGCCTCGATCCCCACGCCCTTCGCCCATGCCACGATCTTCTTGCGAAGCGGGGGCGCCGCGGCTCCCGCCTCCATCATCTTCGCCTGGATCTTCTCCCATACACGCGGGACGCCGACGAACACCGTCGGGTGGATCTCCCGCAGGTTGTCGCCGAGCTTGTCGAGGCTCTCGACGAACCACGCTGTCGATCCAGTAGTGACCGCGAGGTGGATCGAGATCATCTGCTCGGCGATGTGGCTGAGCGGCAGGTACGAGGCGAAGACCTCGGCGCCCTCCACGCCCATGGAGTCACTCGCCGCCCGGGCCGTGAACACGAGGTTCCTGTGCGACAGCATCACGCCCTTGGGCGGTCCGGTCGTACCGGACGTGTAGATGAGGGTGGCGAGGCCGGTGGGCTCGAGCAACTCCAGGCGGGCCTCGAGATCCTTCTCGTCCACGCCCTCGCCCAGCTTCTCGAGGGCCCCGAGGTCGATGACACCCTCCCCTTCCCCGTTCGTCACCGGCCTCATCACGATGAAGTGAGCCAGCTTCGGGAGCTCCGCCGCCTTGGTCTTGATCTTCCTCACCTGGTCGATCGTGTCGGCGATGAAGATCGTCGCCTCGCTGTGGCCCACGATGTACGCGGCCTGTTCGGCCGTGACCGTCGTGTAGATCGGCGCCGGCACACCGCCCGCCGCCATCGTCGCCAGGTCCGCGATCAGCCACTCGGGGCAGTTGTTCCCGGTGATCGCGACGGCGCCGCCCTTCTGGAGCCCGAGCTTCACGAGCCCGCGCGCGACGAGCCGAACCCTGCGCGCGTAGTCACGCCAGGAGACGGCCTTCCACAGCCCCCGGTCCTTGTAGCGAAGGGCGTCGCCATCGCCCCTGGCGGCGGCGGTCTCGAAGAAGACGTGCAGGATCGATCGTTCCACCGTAGACCTCCATCCGCTCACTGCGCGGGAATCTGCAGATCCACTCCCGAGCGGCTCGCGCCGAGGGCGATCGTCGTCGGTACCGGGCTTCCCCGGGGATCCGTGGCCCACGCGATCACGTCCCCGTAGCCGGGACCGAAGGGCGAGTCGCCGCCGCGATCGAGGTAGAAGACCGTGAAGTAGTTGCCGTCGCGCACGCCGGTGAACCGGTACTCGTGGGGGAACACCGGCTGGAGGGCGTTCAGGATCTGGAAGTCGGCCGGCGCGCCCCGCGGCGGGTAGCTGGCGTAGAGCGCTCCGCGGAGCGCGTCGCCGGGACGAACCACGCCGGCGAAGCCCACCCTGCCGGAGATCGCGCGAGTCTCGGCCTGGACCACGGGACCGCCGGGGCGATCGCCCTCGTCGGCGAGCGCGAAGTCAGCTCCGCGCAGCCCGCCGCCGTCCTGGAGGTCGACGGCCGACACCTCGACGATGCTGGGGTAGCTCCCGAGCACGCCGGGCTGCCCCGCCTGGTCGCCCAGCCGCGCGGTCAGGAACACGGCGCCGGCCGGCACGCCCGAGAGGACGTAGGGCTGCGGGAAGGTGGGGCTCGCGATCGTCGTCGTCGAGAGCGGTGCGCCCACCGGCGGCATCGAGTCCCAAGCCTCGACCACGAGCGGCCGGCTGGAGACTGCGGTGTAGGAGATCGCACCCGAGATCGTCCCTGGGTCTGCAGAGACCACGGGAGCTCCGAGGTCGGGACACCCCGCGAGCCCAAGGAACACCACGACCAGCCCTCGCGCCATGGCGGCGGAGTGTACCGGCGCACCGCGCGTTCGGGAAGCGCGTGCTCGGGATTGGAGACGTTTGGAACCAGCCTGGCCGCAACTGCAGCCGTCTCTCCCGGGCGAATCCCGAAGGAGCTCGTGTCGGGCGGAGGGCACGCCCATTGCAGCTCCGAACTGGTTCGCTCGAAGGAGCCCACGCATGCGTGTACCCTCGTCCGCCGTCGCCGCCGTCCTTGCCGCCATCGCCGCCTGCGCTTCCTCGCCGGAGGGCGACCCCGACGACCTGGAGGTGGTGCCACCGGGGAAGGCCGACAACTACTACTCGAACGTGGCGGCCGAGCTCGAGGTCTCGGGCACGATCCCGGTGACCTTGACGGCCGAGGAGTACGCCGACGAGGTCATCCGGGGCGACCGCGTCAGCCGCCGTCTGACGGCGGTGGGCCTGTACCTCACGACCTTCCTCACGGACAAGTTCCGCGGCATCGACATCAACGGCGACGGCGAGATCACCGAGGACGAGGTCTTCTTCCGGAACGAGTCCTACGGTGGCTTCCACGCGATGGTGCGCAACTACTCGGTCGAGGCTCTCGAGGTGATCGGCGACGCCACGCAGGGGTACTCGGTGCGGTTCACCATCGACGTCGCCGGACCGCGGGACTTCCTCTCCAAGCTCGTGGGCGTGGAGGGTCAGACCTTCGACCTGCAGATGCCGCTGGGGGCGACGATCGATCCCGCGAACGTGCCGCGCGGCGAGATCCGCAAGTTCGATCCCTCGACCTACCAGGGCGAGATCGAGACCGTGCGCTGCGAGGTCCGGCCGCTGCCGGTCCCGGCCAACGCGTACCCTCATTACGCCGACTTCGTCGCCGACGGCGTCTACGACATCACTCTCCTGTACGGCCACGACTACAACAAGGCCCGCTCCGATCTCCGGGAGTCCCGCGAGGCATGGGACACGCTCGAGGAGCTCGGCTTCAACATGCCGGCACCGAGCTTCGAGGACCTGGGCGCGACGAGCGGCCCCGCGGTCCTCGAGGCGCGGGCCGGGGGACGCGACGTCAGGATGGAGGTGCGGATCTTCAACAGCGAGATGTTCGTGGGCGACCGGCAGAAGCAGCACGACCTGGCGCTCGAGGAGCTGACGACCCGCGACGTGTTCTTCTACAACGGCCACGCGGGGCCGTACTTCGGCTTCTACCTGGACGCCGAGCGCGTCGCGACCGTCAACTACTGGGAGCTCGCCGAGGCGCCCTTCACCGGCAAGCAGCAGCTCGCGATCGCGCAGGGGTGCCAGACGTACTCCCAGTACGCGGACATGCTCTACGCGAGCCCCGAGAAGAGCGAGGACGACCTCGACGTGATCACGACCGTGAACTTCTCGTACGGGCGGGGCACCATGGGGATCGTCCGGAACCTCATCCGGGTCGACGCGCAGAGAAATCACCAGCCGGTCGACTTCTACCGGATCGTCTCGGATCTCAACTACGAATGGCTCAACAGCTACCGCTCGGTCTTCTACGGAGTGATGGGCGTCGACGGCAATCCCCAGCTCCACCCCTACGCGAGCGCGGCCTCGATCGGGCAGGAGTGCGCCGCGCCTTCGGATTGCGGCGACCCATCGGGCAATGTCTGCCTCGCCGAGGAGAGCGGCCCGAAGCGCTGCGGCGCGGTGGCGCTCGCCGAGACCGCCTGTCCGGCCGGCTCGCGCTACCGGCTGACGGCCGCGGGTGGCACGATTCAGGGTGGCGCCTGCTTGCCTGGCGAGTGAAGCGCCGGACGGGCGGTTCGCGCAGCTACTGCTGGACGCAGCGGGGATCCCCGTCCATCGTGCAGGCGAGGATCGCGTCGCAGTCGGCGTGGGCCTGATTCAGATCCGCCTCGAAATCGAATGCGTACTGCGTGCAGCAGTCGACGCTACCGTCGACGCGGACTTCGCACTCCTCGGCATCGCTCACGTCGACGTCGCCGTCCGAGTCGACGTCGCCTCGCAGGAGCGGCTCCGATCGCTGGTCGAGGCAGCGGACCCCGGCCCGGTCGCAGGCACAGCCCTGCCGCGTGCAAGCTTGTCCCTGCGAACAGCCGGACACGTGCCGGCACCGCCCCTCGCGGCCGCAGGTATCGATGGTGCAGTCCAGACCGTCGTCGCATTGCTCCAGCGAGCTGCAGTGCGCGCCGCCGCCCCCGGCGACGAGTTGTCCGCCGTCCTCGCCGCCATCGGATCCGCCGCCGTCATATCCGCCGCCGTCATATCCGCCGTCGTATCCGCCGTCGTAGCCGCCGCCGTCGTATCCGCCGCCGTCGTATCCGCCGTCGTAGCCGCCCCCGTCGGGTCTGCCGCCGTCGAATCCCCCGTCCCAGTCGGAATCCCCGTCCGCGTCCGCGTCCACGTCCACGTCGCCGTCCGCGTCCCCGTCGCCATCCTCGTCACCGTCGCCGTCACCGTCGCCGTCGCCGTCGCCCTCACCGGCCGCCGCAGCCGGCGCGACGGTCGCGAAGCCGAGCTACAACGAGCAGGCGGTGGCCGACTTCTACCGCGGCAAGACGCTCAAGCTGCTCGTTGGGCTGGCGGCCGGCGGCGGCTTCGACACCATCTACCGCTTC